>CAZSTF010000075.1:0-11126 GCA_964609555.1 uncultured Alcaligenaceae bacterium
CGGAAGCGCAGCGTCACCTTCACCTTGTCGCCGTCACCGATGAACTCGACCAGCTTCTTCATCTTGATCTGGTAGTCATGCTCGTCCGTCTGGGGGCGGAGCTTGATCTCCTTGATCTCGATCTGCTTCTGCTTGGCCTTGGCTTCCTGCAGCCGCTTCGATTCCTGGAACTTGAACTTGCCGTAGTCCATGATCCGGCACACGGGCGGCTGCGCAGTCGGCGCGATTTCCACCAGGTCCAGATCGGCATCCTCGGCCATGGCCATGGCCTGCCTCAGCGGCACGATGCCGGCTTGCTCACCGTTCTGATCGATCAGCCGGACTTCACGGGCGGTGATTTCGCCGTTGATCCGGGTTTCCTTATCGGCTATGTGACGACTCCAGGTTGGTTACTTGACGACAGGGGGCAGGCCCGCCGCGACCCGATCGTGGGCCCCGGGCTGGTTCAAGGCCTGCATGGCCGCGATGAACGCGTCGACCGAGACCACGCCGTGATCCACGTTGCCGCGCCCGCGAACAGCAAGCTGCCCCTGGTCCGCCTCCTTGGCGCCCACCACAGCGATGAAGGGCAGCTTTTGAAGGCTTAACTCCCGGATTTTATAGGAGATTTTGTCCGCCCTCAAGTCAGCCTCGGCCCGGAGGCCGGCGGCACGCAGCCGTTGAACGACGGATTCGGCGTAGGCATTCTGCTCCGAGGTGATCGAGGCAACCGCAATCTGGCGTGGCGCAAGCCAGAGCGGCAAGGCGCCGGCGTAGTTCTCGATCAGGATGCCGATGAAGCGCTCGAGCGAACCGAGGATCGCCCGGTGCAGCATCACGGGGTGGCGACGCGTGTTGTCCTCGGCCACGTACTCCGCTCCGAGGCGCACCGGCATGTTGAAGTCGACCTGCATCGTGCCGCACTGCCAGACGCGCCCGAGGGCGTCCTTGAGCGAATACTCGATCTTCGGCCCGTAGAACGCACCCTCGCCGGGCAGTTCCTGCCACGGCGCACCGACCGCGTCGAGCGCAGCCTTGAGCGCGGCCTCCGCCTTGTCCCACACTTCATCCGACCCCACACGCTTTTCGGGCCGCGTGGAGAGCTTGTAGATGATCTCGGTGAAGCCGAAGTCGGCGTACACGCGCTTGAGCAGTTCGTTGAACGCGACGCACTCGGCCTGGATCTGCTCTTCGGTGCAGAAGATGTGCCCATCGTCCTGCGTGAACCCGCGCACGCGCATGATGCCGTGCAGCGAGCCGGAAGATTCGTTGCGGTGGCAGGAGCCGAACTCACCGTAGCGCAGGGGCAGCTCGCGATAGGAGTGCAGTCCCGCGTTGTAGATCTGCACGTGGCCCGGACAGTTCATGGGCTTGACCGCGTAGGTCCGCTTCTCGGACTCGGTCGTGAACATGTTGTCCTTGTAGTTCTCCCAGTGGCCACTCTTTTCCCAGAGCGTGCGGTCGAGGATCTGCGGCCCTTTCACCTCCTGGTAGCCGTTGTCCTCATACACGCGGCGCATGTACTGCTCAACCACCTGCCAGATGCGCCAGCCATTGGGGTGCCAGAACACCATGCCCGGCGCTTCGTCCTGCACGTGGAAGAGTTCGAGCAGGCGGCCGATCTTGCGGTGGTCGCGCTTCTCGGCCTCTTCGAGCCGGAACAGGTAGGCGTCCAGATCCTCCTTTTTCGCCCAGGCCGTGCCATAGACCCGCTGAAGCATCTCGTTGCGATGGTCACCCCGCCAGTAGGCGCCAGCGACCTTCATGAGCTTGAAGTGCTTCAGCTTGCCCGTGGAAGGCACGTGGGGACCGCGGCAGAGGTCTGTGAAGCCACCTTCGCTGTAGAGCGACACGTCCTCACCCGCCGGAATGCTGGCGATGATCTCGGCCTTGTAGGCCTCACCGATGCCCTTGAAGTAGGCCACCGCCTCGTCGCGTGGCAGCACCTTGCGCACGACTGGCTCGTCCTTCTTCGCGAGTTCCGCCATGCGCGCCTCGATCTTGGCAAGATCTTCGGGCGTGAAGGGACGGTGATACGAGAAGTCGTAATAGAAGCCATCCTCGATGACCGGCCCGATGGTCACTTGCGCCTCGGGGAAGAGTTCCTTCACGGCATAGGCCAGGAGGTGTGCCGTCGAGTGCCGGATGATCTCGAGGCCATCGGCATCGCGCTCGGTGACGATCGCGAGCGACACATCGTGGTCGATCACGTGCGATGTGTCGACGAGTTTGCCGTCGACCTTGCCGGCCAAGGCGGCCTTGGCAAGTCCGCTGCCGATGGAGGCGGCGACCTGGGCCACCGTCACCGGGCCATCGAAGGCGCGCTTTGAACCGTCGGGAAGTTGAATCTGAATCATCGGGTGCGCTCTGGAAAAACAAAAAAGGCAGCCGAAGCTGCCTTTGCCTGATGCCCGCCCGCGCGTATGTTCATACGTTGGGGGCGTGGGCCGCAAACCTAGCCTCGGCGGTGGGTGGCTCCTGCAAAACGACGAGTTCGCGGCATTCTTCGGCATCCCTCGCGACGGCCCCAGACGCGGGGCGGGCGCATTGGCGGTTGAAATCTGGTAGAGACAAGTGGACTCGAACCACCGACCCCCACCATGTCAAGGTGGTGCTCTAACCAACTGAGCTATGTCTCTATCGTCTCGCATTATAGCGAAAGCCTGATTTCACCTCGATCGGCACCCGGCGGATCGCATGCGCTACGCTTCAACCCGGATTGTCCATTGGGGCGCGAGCGGATTTCGTCGGCGAAAGTGTGCGGTTTCGCGCACCTGCGACGAGTCCATAGCGGGGCCTACGGATGAGGAGCAGGGGCGTGAAGCAGCCGCTTGCAGCCCGAAAGCCGCCGTGCAGGGCTCCCTGAGCGGCCGACATGCTCCCCCTCCTACAGGCAGCCCGACCCGATGGACGATCCGGGTTCAGGCACAGGGAGAAGAACGACAACATGTTGTGGACGCACCCGGGGTGAACCCGGTGGTGCTTGCTTCCATGGATGGTTCCGTCGCCTCTCCCGGGCCAGCCGGCGCAGCGTGCGCAACGTCCGCGTTCGCCCCCAACCGCGCGGCGGCGCTTGAGCGCTGCGACCGCGTGGACCCCAGGCGCTATGCCGCCACGCGCAACCATCTCCATGGCGCGGTCAGCGGTCTCTCCCCGTACATCACGCACGGCCTGATCACGATTCCCGAGGTCCTCGACCGGATCGCGACGCGTCACACCGTGGGCTGGCAGGACAAGTTCGTCTTCGAACTCGGCTGGCGCGAGTATTTTCATCACGCTTGGCGCCATCTGGGTGAGGCAATCTGGCAGGCGGCGCGCGGGCTGCCCGCTCCCGATTCCGCCTACCACCCGGTCCTGCCCGAGGACGTGAGCCGCGCGGCCACCGGCATCGAAGTGATCGACCAATCGATCATCCAACTCTACCGCACTGGCTATTTGCACAACCACCAGCGCATGTGGCTTGCGAGCTATCTCGTCCACCTGCGCAAGGTCGACTGGCGGGCAGGTGCACGTTGGATGTACGGGCACCTCCTCGACGGGGATCTTGCTTCGAACACCCTCTCATGGCAGTGGGTTGCCGGAAGTTGGACGGGCAAGCCCTACCTGTTCAATGCCGACAACGTCGCCAAGTACGCGCCCCGTGGATGGCCAGGCACCCGCAATGCGGGTACGGCCATCGATCGCCGGTACGACGTGCTCGAACGCATTGCAGCTTCCGCCTTCGACGTCGGGCCCGAACGGGTGCAACCGTGGCTTGCACCCAGCGCGGAACCTCCGCTGTTCACCCTGCCGCCGCCGGAGGTGACATTCCATCCGGTCAGCGACGACGATCTTGCACAAGCCCGGTGGCTCGTGCATCCGTGGTCGCTGCACCTGCCGGAAGCCCACCCCGATCAAGCGATCGGCATCCTCGTGGCCGACTTCCATGCGGCGCATCCTTGGTCGGCCCTGCGGTGGAACTGGATGCTCAGCTCGATGACGCGGGTGACACGCGGCGTGCTCGTCGGCACACGCGCGGCGCTCATCGCGCAACTCGCCCCTCACGCGGCGCGGCTTCACGCCGTCGAGACGTTGAATCCGTTCTATCGCGATGTCGTGGCCAAGGTCGGGCAGCGCTCGCCGCCACCGCGGGCCTTTCCCGACCCGGAACGGCTGCATCGTTCCTTTTCCTCCTTCTGGCACAGCCTGAGCAAAGGCCCCTTTCCGATATGACGACCCTCATCACTGGCGCCACGGGCGCCATCGGCAGCGCACTCGCCCGCCGCCTCGCGGCGCAGGGGCTGCCCCTCCTCCTGACCGGGCGCGACCCCGCCCGGCTCGAAGCGCTTGCGCAATCCGTCCATGCGCCCGCCATGGCGGCCGACCTGACAGCCGAGGACGGTGTGGCCGCCCTCACTCAATGGGCCGACGACCACGGCCCGGTGACCGCGCTCGCGCACTGCGTCGGCAGCACGGTCGTCCGGCCTCTGCATCTCACCTCGCTCGCCGACTGGCGATCGCAGTTCGAGATCAATGCGACGACCGCGTTTGCGCTTCTCAAATGGCTCGTGGCAGGCGCGGTCAAGGCCCAGCGACCGGCGAGCGCCGTGCTCGTGAGTTCGGTCGTCGCCGAAGCAGGCTTTGCGAACCACGAGGCGATCGCGGCGGCCAAGGCAGCGGTGAGCGCGCTCGCCCTGTCGGCAGCGGCCACCTACGCCGAGCGGGGCATCCGGGTGAATGTCGTCGCACCGGGCCTCACGCGCTCGACGCTCACGCAGCGGTTCATCGCCACGCCGGAGGCCGAAGCGCGCTCGGCCGCCCTGATCCCGGACGGCCGGATCGGCGAGCCGGATGAGGTGGCCGCAGCGATCGCCTTCCTGCTCTCGCCCGATGCCGCACACATCACCGGTCAGGTCATCCGCGTGGATGGCGGACAGGCGATGCTGCGTCCGCTGCCAAAAGCACCCGCCAAATGAAGCACGGCAGATGAAAAACGGTCATTTCAAGGGCAACAAGCTGGCGCTTCCTGCGAAGCCCTGCGCGGTGTGTGGCCGCGAGATGACGTGGCGCAAGTCCTGGGCGAAGAACTGGGAGAGCGTGCTTTATTGCTCCGAGCGCTGCCGCCGGGCAAGGAAGGCCCCGTCATGAAGCTCGCGCTCGTTCTGGGCGACCAGCTCTGGCTCGGCAATCCGGCGCTCACCGCGCTCGACCGCACGGAGGATGTTGTCCTCATGGTCGAAGCGACCGAGGAATCGACCCATGTCTGGAGCACAAAGCCACGCACTGCGCTTTTTTTGGCTGCGATGCGGCACTTCGCGCACACGCTCACCGAGGCCGGCTACCGCGTGCGCTACCTCCGGTTGGGCGAGCACACCCACGCCTCGCTCGATGCCGCGTGGCGCGCCGTGATGACCGAACTCCGACCGACGGCGGTCCACGTCTGCGAGCCCGGGGACTGGCGCGTGGAGCAGATGCTCCTCGCCCTCGCAGCGGAGGCGCCTGCGCCCCTAACGGTGCATCCGGATCCGCACTTCCTGATCTCACGTGCCGAGTTTGCGCGCTGGGCTGGCGGCGCAACACCCGCAGGCAAGGGAAACGCTGAACAATTGTCGCGAGCAAGCCCGAGTGCGCGAAGCCGCGCAGCGAGTCGCGAGACATATCAAGACGATAGGCGAGCGATGAGCGAGCAGGCGACAAAGCAATCGGGCTGCGCAGCAGATTGTTCAGCTTTTCCCAAGCGTCCGAAGAAGCTGCTGATGGAACGCTTCTACCGGCACATGCGGGTGAAGACCGGCGTGCTCATGACCGCTGCGGGCGAGCCCGTCGGCGGCGTCTGGAACCTGGACCACGACAACCGCGAAAGCTTCGGCCGCGCCGGACCGGGCGCCGTTCCGCTCCCGCCCACGTTTCCGCCCGACGCGCTGACGCGCTCGGCGCTCGAGGCGACCGCGCAGCACTTCCCCCGTCACCCCGGCCGCCTCGATCACTTCGCCTGGCCGGTCACGCGCGCGCAGGCGCTCGAGGCGCTTGAGGCGTTCGTGCGCGCTCGGCTGCCCGACTTCGGCCGTTTTCAGGATGCGATGTGGACGGACGCGCCCTTCCTCCACCACTCGCTCCTCTCGGCCGCGCTCAACCTGCACCTGCTCGACCCGCGCGAGGTGATCGCCGCGGTGGTGGACGCCTTCGAGGCGGGCCACTGCAACCTCGCGAGTGCCGAGGGCTTCATCCGCCAGATCCTCGGCTGGCGCGAGTTCATGCGCGGGGTCTACTGGCTCGACATGCCGGCGCTCGCCTCGGCCAATCACTTCGGGCACGCGCTGCCCCTGCCGCGCTGGTACTGGACCGGCGAGACGCAGATGAACTGCCTCAGGCAGGCGATCGGCCAGACGCTCGCCCATGGCTACGCGCACCACATTCAGCGGCTCATGGTGACCGGCAATTTCGCGCTCGTCGCCGGCATCCGGCCCCAGGAGGTCGCCGCCTGGTATCTGGCCGTCTACGTGGATGCCGTCGAATGGGTGGAACACCCGAACACGCTCGGCATGGCGCTCTACGCAAATGGTGGACGTTTCACGTCGAAGCCCTATGCCGCAAGCGGCGCCTACGTGAAGCGCATGAGCAACTACTGCGCCGGTTGCCTTTACCGCCCGGAAGTGAAGACCGGGGCGCGCGCCTGCCCGATCACGGTGTTCTACTGGGATTTCATGGCGAGGAACCGAGCCGAATTGGACGCAAACCCGCGCTCACGCATGATGCTCGCCCATCTCGACCGCATGGGCGCCGAAAGCGTGCAGGCGATCCACACGCAGGCGGAGGCGCTGCGGGCGCGCATCGAAGAAATCTGACCCGTCAGTTGAGCGTCGGCCAATCCAAAGGAAACGGCAGCGACTGGAACTCGATGCCCTCCTCGCGCAGCTCCGCGGCGGTCTCGGGATCGGCCCGTCCGCGAATGCCCCGATGCGGCTTCTCTCCGTAATGCATTGCCCGCGCTTCTTCGGCAAAACGTTCGCCGACGTTTTCGGTGTTCTCGCGGACCTTGACAGCGAACTCGGCCATGGCAGCGAGCGCCTTCGCGAGCCGCTCGCGGTCCACGCTGCCGTCGCTCAGCGTGGCGTCCTCGACGGCGTTCGCACGGCTGGTCGGCGCCGCGCCCACATTGACCCGCGGCGCGTGCAGCTTGCGCTCCACCGCGCGGTCGGCACACACCGGGCATTCGACCAAACCCCGATCGCGTTGATTCTCGAAATCCGCGGGTGACTTGAACCAGCCTTCGAAGGCATGACCCTGCTTGCAGGCGAGGTTGTAGACGATCATCGAACGATGGGTGCGGACGGGAAACGCCGCAACGAAAGGTACTGCATGTCAAGTTTAGGCGAGACGCTCGGACATCAAGCCGTGCGCCCGCAGCAGGTCAGACGATCAGCCGCGCATCCGAGGACGAAAACGCGAGCTTCATGGCCTGCCCCTTCGCGAGCGGCTGCCGTTCGCCGGCGAGAAAGACGAACAGGGTCCTCCCGTCGGCGAGCGTGACCTCGGCCTCCACGCCCTTGCCGATGAAGGCCGACTTGCTGACGGTCACCGGGAGCCGCACCCGCCCGGCGCCGGATGCATCGCGGTCGATGCGGAAGATGTCGGGCCGAAGCGCGAGGCGTCGGGCTTCGGCGCGCACGGGGGCTTCAAGATCGAAGACGCAGTCGGCGAGTCGAACGCGGCACTGCCCCGACGGGACGTCGGCGGCCTCGATGCGCTCGACGTCGAGCACGTTCGCCTCCGAGAGAAAGTCGGCCACGAAGGCGGTGGCGGGCGAGAAGAACAGCGCACCCGGGGTGCCCTGCTCGGCGATCCGCCCCTGCTCCATGACGATGATCTGATCGGATACGGCCATCGCCTCTTCCCGGTCATGCGTGACGTACACGCAGGTAATGCCGAGGCGCTGCTGCAGTTCCCGGATCTCCTCCCGCACGTGGCGGCGCAGCTTGGTGTCGAGGTTCGACAAGGGCTCGTCGAACAGGAGGACGGCCGGCTCGAGCACGAGTGCGCGCGCGATCGCGACGCGTTGCTGCTGCCCGCCCGAAAGCTCGGACGGCAGGCGCGATTCGAAGCCCGTGAGGCCGATCAGCTTGAGCACCGCGTTGGCCCGCTCGATGGCGTCGGGCTTCTTCATGCCCTGCACCGTCGGGCCGTAGCAGACGTTCTCCATCACCGTGAGATGGGGAAAGAGCGCGTAGCTCTGGAAGACGAGCGAGACATTGCGCGCGGCGGCGGACTCGGAGGTCACGTCGCGTCCGCCGAGCAGAATCTGCCCGGACGTCGGAAGTTCAAGCCCCGCAATCATGCGCAGCGTGGTCGTCTTGCCGCAGCCGGAGGGCCCGAGCAACGTGACCAGTTGCCCGTCCTCCACGCGGAACGAGATGCCCTTGACGGCCGGGTCGCCCGTGCCATAGTCCTTGACGACATTGATGAATTCGAGCGTGCCCTTTTTTGCAGTCGCGGTCATGCCGGTTCCCCTGTTCAGCCACCCACCGCGACGGCGCTGCCCATGCCGGGCGCGGCCGCGCTGCGACGTCCGAGCCGACGCGCGCCCACGAGCCACTGCACGAGCACGATGGCGAGCACCATGATCATGATGAGGGTGGCGCTGTAGGCGATGGCCACGCCATAGTCGCCGTTGATGACACGGCCGATGATGTAGGTGGTGGCGAGCTCCGTGTTGCCCGAAACCAGGAAGATGATGGCCGAGACCGTGGTCATCGAGCGGACGAACCCGTAGATCAGCGCGCCGATGATCGCTGGCTTGAGCAGCGGCATCAGCACGCGGCGGAAGGTCGTGGCACCGCCGGCACCGAGCGTGGTGCTCGCTTCGTCGAGCGAGCGATCCAGTTGGGCGAAGGCCGCGATGCCGCCACGCACGCCCACCGGAAGATTGCGGAACACGAAGCAGAGCACGATGATGAGCCCCGTCCCGGTGATCTCGATCGGCGGCACGTTGAAGGCGAAGATGTAGGCCACGCCAATGACCGTGCCGGGAATCGCGAAGGACAGGAGCGTGAGGAACTCGAACAGATGCTGCCCGGCGAAGCGGGTCCGCGCGATGAGAAAGGCCGAGAGGATGCCCACGACCGCGGTGAGCGGCGCCGCGGCGAGCGAGAAGAGCAAGGTGTTGCCCAGGCTGTGCCAGGCCGCCCCGGTGAACAGGAGCCCGTGCGCGCCATAGTCGATCGAGAACGCCTTGACGAAGTGCTCGATCGTGAAGGTGTGATCCCGGCCCCAGATCTTGACGAACGCGCCGAACAGGCACATGCCGTAGAGCACGACCGTGAGGGCGAGCCAGGGCAGACCGACCGCAAAGGCCGTACGCCGGACGCCATCGGGCAGCGGACTCGCGAGCCCGGTATCGCCCTTGCCGGACACGGTGACGAAGTTCTTGCGGGCGGTCGCGCGGCGCTGCAGCCAGAACGCAAAGAGCGCGAACGCGAGCAGGATCAGCGAATACACCCCGGCCTTGCCTTGGTCGAGCTGCGCACCGACGATCGCGAAATAGATCTCGGTGGACATGACGCCGAAATTGCCGCCGAGCAGGATGGGGTTGCCGAAGTCCGCGATCGATTCGATGAAGCCGACGAGGAAGGCATTGGCGAGCCCGGGGGCCATGAGCGGCAGGGTCACATGGCGGAACGTCTGCCAGCGATTCGCGTGCAGCGACTGGCTCGCCTCCTCGAGCGTCGGGCTCACGCCCTCGACCACACCGATGAGCACGAGGAAAGCCACCGGCGTGAAGGCGAACAACTGTGCGAGAAGCACGCCCGGCAAGCCGTAGATCCAGCGCGTCGGCGGGATACCGAACGCCCATTCCAGAAACTCGTTGATGATGCCTGCGCGCCCGAACAGCATGATGAGCGCCAGACCCACGACAAACGGGGGCGTGATGATCGGCAGAAGCGTGACAAGCCGGATGAGCCGCTTTCCGGGGAACTGCGCGCGCACCACGAGCAGCGCAAGCAGGAGCCCGAGCACCGTCGTGCCGGTGGCACACAGAAGTGCGAGCCAGAGCGTGTTCCAGGCCACACCGCAACCGCTGCCGCCCCAGAGACAGGCCCAGGAAAGCGCCCAGAGCTTGGGCTGGCTGAAGCGATCCCAGAATGCGGCCAACGAGAGCGCACGATCCGGGCCGAGCAGGCCCTCCCAGAGCACGCGCACCACAGGGAAGAAGACGAAGAGCACTACCAGCGCCGCCACCGAGAGGAGCGCGGCCGCGACGAACCGATCCCCCCGGAAGTAGCCCATGCTGGCGATGCCATCGGCACAGACGAGCGTGAAACCGAACGCCACGAGCAGCGCGCCAGCACCCATGCCGAACTGCCCGCCGGCAATCGGTGGCAGAAGCGCCGATAGCCATTCGGTCACGTACCCGCGCGGCCCGATCGCGAACCCCTGCGCAAGCACATAGAGCGCACCCAGGCCGCCCAGCAGGGCCACCGCGCGTCCCCAGCTTCGCATCGCGCCCTCCGCGGCTCGGTGCGGGTCGATGGGTCGGGCATAAAGGCCAGCCACCGCGAGCAGCAGGACCGGCAGCGCAATCAACCAGACCTTGCCCCACGACGCGATCTGCAGGAGCGCTGGCGCCTGATCCTTGCCGCCAAAGCGTCCAAGCCAGCGGAAGTCGAAGAAGCTGTCCTGGAGCGCGTACCACGGCACGAGCGCAAGCCCGCCCGCGATCAGGAGAAGTGCCGTCCAGCGAAAGCGTGCATCACGACTCAAACGATTCCCCCGTGTTATCGATGCGCGGTGCCACCCCGTCCGCGCGTGGAACGCTGCGTGCGTCAACCGGCCGGCTTCTCACCGCCATCATCCATGCCGGCCGCCACATGCGAATAGCCGCAATCGACGTAGAGCACCTCACCGGTCATCGCGCTCGCCCAGTCACTCATGAGAAACGCGGCAACGTTGCCGACTTCCTCCGTGGTCACGTTGCGGCGCAGGGGTGCAGCCTGCGCGAAGTTCTTGAGCATCTTCGAGAAGCCCGCGATGCCGGAGGCCGCGAGCGTCTTGATCGGACCAGCACTGATTGCGTTGACCCGCGTGCCTTCAGGGCCCAGACTCGCGGCCATGTAGCGCGTGATGGCCTCGAGCGCCGCCTTGGCCACGCCCATCGTGTTGTAGTTGGGCAC
>CAZSTF010000076.1:0-11108 GCA_964609555.1 uncultured Alcaligenaceae bacterium
GAGCCCCCGGCCGCGTCGAGCGCGCGCGGCGGGCCGTCGTAGACGATGCGTCCGCCCCGCTCGCCAGGGCCGGGCCCGATGTCGATGAGCCGGTCGGCGGCGAACATGATCTGCGGATCATGCTCGACCACGACGAGCGTGTTGCCTGCGGCCTTCAGGCGCTGCATGACGCCGATGATGCGCGTCATGTCGCGCGGATGCAGGCCGATCGAAGGCTCGTCGAGCACGAACAGCGTGCGCGTGAGTGAGGTGCCGAGCGCGGTCGTGAGGTTGATGCGCTGCACCTCGCCGCCCGAAAGCGTGCGGCTCTGCCGGTCGAGCGTGAGGTAGCCCAAGCCCACATCGCAGAGGTAGCCGAGCCGCGCGCGGATTTCGCCGAGCACGAGCTCGCCCGCCTCGTCCTTGACCGCACCGAGCGGCGCGAGGTCGAGCCCGTCGAAGAAGCGGCGCAGGCGCTCGATCGGCAGGAGCATGAGGTCATGCAGCGTGAGGCCCGGCAGCGCCTCGAGCGTCTCGCGCGGGAAGCGGAAGTGCCGGGGCGCGAACCGCCGCCCGGGCGCGAGCACGCTGTCGGCGAGCGCCTTCGAGCCCAGCCGGCAGTTGCTCGCTTCGGGCTTGAGGCGCGCGCCCTCGCAGGCCGTGCAGGGCGTATAGGCCCGGTATTTGGCGAGCAGCACGCGGATGTGCATCTTGTAGGCCTTCGACACGAGCCAGTCGAAGAAGCGGAGCACGCCGTACCACTTTTTGCTGCCGTCCTGTTCCCACGAGCGCCAGGTCGGATCACCCTCGATCACGAAGCGGCGATCGTTCGGCCCGAGCCGGTTGAACGGCACATCCATCGGGATATTGCGCGCGGCAGCGAACTTGCGCAGGTCGTCCTGACACTCGCGGAAGCTCTCGGTCTGCCAGGGCTTGATCGCGCCCTCGGCGAGCGATTTCTCCTCGTCCGGGATCACGAGGCCGAGATCGACCCCGATGACCCGCCCGAAGCCGCGGCAGGTCTCGCAGGCCCCGAGCGGGTTGTTGAAGGAAAAGGTCGCTGCATGCGGCTCGGCGTAGTCGAGATCGCAGTGTGCGCAGTGAAGATCGGCCGAATACCGCCACACGGCGGGCGCGCCATCGAGCACGAACACGTTGACCCGACCCCGTCCGGCGCGAAGCGCGGCCTCGATCGCCTCGAGCACGCGGGCCCGCTCGGCCGTGCCCACGCGGAAGCGATCCTGGATCACGTGCAGCGTCGCGCCCTCACGGGCATGGACGCGCGTGTAGCCCTGCGCCGAGAGAAAACCCTCGACCTCGGCCTCGGTGAAGTTCTCGGGCACCGTGACCGGAAAGGTGACCGCCACGCGCGGGTCGCCCGCCGCCTCGGCCCGGAGCCTGAGATCGATCCACACCGTCTCGGGCGTGTCGCGCCGCACCGGGTCGCCGCAACCCGCGCAGTGAAGCTGGGCAAAGCGCGCGAAGAGCAGCTTCAGGTGGTCGTTCAATTCCGTCATCGTGCCGACGGTCGAGCGCGAGGTGCGCACCGGGTTCGTCTGGTCGATGGCGATCGCCGGCGGGATGCCCTCGATCGCATCGACCTGCGGCTTGTCCATGCGGTCGAGGAACTGCCGCGCGTAGGGCGAGAAGGTCTCGACGTAGCGCCGCTGCCCTTCGGCATAAAGCGTGTCGAAGACGAGCGAGCTCTTGCCCGAGCCCGACACGCCGGTGACCACCGCGAGCTCGCCGGTGCGCAGGTCCAGATCGAGGTTCTTCAGGTTGTGCTGGCGCGCGCCGCGGATGCGGATCACGCCGCTGTTCGGCGCGGGGACCGGGGGTGCGGCCGGGCGAGGCACGCGGGGGGACTTCGTTCGAGGCATGGTGGGCGGGCGATGCGGCATCGAGCGCATCGGCCGTCGGGCGGCGCGTGTTGCGAAGGGCGCTACAGTGTAGTGACGTGAAATGAACGTCGAGGCACGCACTCCTTGGTCGCCGCCTGTCCAGCCTGATGAAGAACCTTCTCCTGCTCTCCAACAGCCGCATGCCCGGGCGCGGCTACCTCGAACATGCGCTCGATCCCATGGCGGAGGTGCTCGGCGACGCGCGTCGCATCGTGCTCATCCCCTACGCGAGCGTCATGGTCGCCTGGGACTCGGTCGCGAAGACCGTCCGGCAGGCGCTCGCCCCCGTTTTGCGGGCGGGCGCGGAGATCACGGCGATCCATCACTTCAAGGATCCTGCCCTGGCCATCGCCCAGGCGGACGCTCTGCTCGTGAACGGCGGCAACACCTTCAATCTGCTCCACCATTTGCGGCGCCGCGAGCTGCTCGTGCCCGTGCGTAACGCCCTCTTCGGCGGCTTGCCCTACGTCGGCTGGAGCGCCGGGAGCAACATCTGCGCGCCGACGATCCGCACGACCAACGACATGCCGATCATCGACCCCGGTGGCTTCGACGCGCTCGGTCTGCTCGACTTCCAGATCAATGCGCATTACACGAACGCGGTGCCCGAGGGCTGGATGGGCGAGACGCGCGACCAGCGCCTCGCGGAGTTCCTGCAGTTGAACCCGGGCGTGCGCGTGCTGGGTCTGCCCGAGGGCGACTGGCTGCGCGTGCGTGGCGAGGAGGTGCAGCTTCACGGCCCTTTCCCGGCCCGCTGGTTTGCTGCGGGCGCCGAGCCCGCGGATGTCGCGCCGGGGGCGTTGCTCGCGGTCTGACGCATTTGCGAGTCACGCCACGATTCCCTTGAGACACAGCTGGGGTGACTGATCATCCTTGCACGCTTCCGGGGAGGGCGCGCAGTCTGGCGTCATCGCACTGCGACAGTCGGCACATCATGAGAAACTAATGGCACACTGGGGGGCGAGTGAAACGGCGTACCAACAGCCCAGTAGTCCCTTTCCATGGCAAACCAACCAGAGACGAATCAGGACGCGAGCGCAGAAGGGCAGTCGGGCGATCCGTGGGAAGCCAATGATGTTGCCCTCCGTCCTGGACCCAATGCCGACGATGTGGCTGATATTGAGCGCCATATCAGCGCCGAAATACGCGCGCTTTACGACGTGTATAGCTACCGGCACGCGGCGGCGATCTTGGCCACTTCGTTCCCGGCGGAGTTGGCCGAGATTGAGGCGGCTTTGCTCAAATTCCGTATCACCACGAGGGACATCGGGACACCCGGCGGCAATGAGTCCGACATCCCCAAGAAGCTTTCCCGATCACTACGGCCCAAAGGTTGGGTCGAGTCTCGGATCCAGGGGGATCTCCTCGTCAGGATGCAGGAATACGACGAACTTGCCCTACCCAATGGGAAAACGAAGAAGGCAAAGCGCGCGGAAACTGCTCCCCGGAAGATCGAAAACTTCATCGACGGCCACAAGATCGACTATGTGAAGGGTCGCGTGGCCTTTGATCTGGAATGGAACTCGAAGGATCAAACGTTTGACCGAGACTTGTATGCCATGCGGGCCTTTCATGAGTGCGGCCTGATCAGCGTTGGCGTCATGGTCACACGCAGCGAAAAACTCAACCCGGTATTCGACGTGGTGCAACAGTTGGACAAAGTCGGCGACTCTGTCGGAAAGACGGTCAAGGCGAAATACGGTGCAAGCACGACCTGGATGGGCAAGCTCTTGTACCGTCTCAACGCCGGCAGGCACGGAGGCTGTCCCATCCTCGTGTTTGGCATCACCCCAAAACTCATCAAGGACTGGAAGTCATGACTACGTGCAAGGCCGATAAGGTATCGAACGCCTCACGGGACTTGCTGGCTCGGCACGGAGGCGGGAAATTTCGCACGATTCTGGCTGATCCCCCGTGGCAGTTTCAGAACCGCACAGGGAAGATGGCCCCGGAACATAAACGCCTGTCTCGTTACGGAACCATGTCTCTGGACGACATCATGGCGCTACCCGTCGGCCAACTTGCAGCCGACACGGCACATCTGTATTTATGGGTGCCCAACGCCTTGTTGCCCGAGGGCATCAAGGTGTTGGAAGCGTGGGGCTTCACCTACAAGAGCAATCTCGTCTGGCACAAGATCCGCAAGGACGGCGGCCCCGACGGGCGCGGGGTCGGCTTCTACTTCCGCAATGTCACCGAGCTGGTCTTGTTCGGCGTGCGTGGCAAAAACGCCAGAACGCTTGCCCCCGGTCGCCGGCAAGTGAACTTCCTTGCCACACATAAGCGCGAGCACTCGCGCAAGCCCGACGAGTTCTATGGCATCGTCGAATCATGCAGCCCTGG
The DNA here is from genome assembly GCA_964609555.1 of uncultured Alcaligenaceae bacterium. Classification (GTDB taxonomy): domain Bacteria; phylum Pseudomonadota; class Gammaproteobacteria; order Burkholderiales; family Casimicrobiaceae; genus Casimicrobium. The sequence continues at coordinate 4,224 of CAZSTF010000076.1, forward strand.
CCCTTACCTGGAGTTGTTTGCACGCGGGCCGCGTGAAGGGTGGGCCGTCTGGGGCGACCAAGCGGAAGAGTATTACCCGTCCTGGCCAACTTACTCGAATCATTCGCAAGTGGGGCGCCCTGTAGAGTCGCCTCACCAATACGTGATTCCGACGTTGCAAAGTTAAGCACCTCCGCTCAGCGAAGGCCGTGCACGAGTTCGGCGACCAGCGACTCGGCCGACATGGCGCGGCAGAGCGGTGCATTCTGGCCGGCCCAGAGCGGCGTGAAATCGGCGTTGCCGCGGGCTTCGGCGGCGCTTCGGAGCGGCGAGGAGCAGTTGGTTGCGAGCGGGAACGCGGGCGCCTCGGGCGCGATCGGGCCGACCTCCCGCATGAAGCGGTTGACGATGCCGCGCGCCGGGCGACCGGTGAACACGTTCGTAAGAGCCGTATGCGCGGCCACGTCGCTCGTGAGGGCCGCACGGTGCAAAGCCGAGGTCCGAGCCTCGGGGCAGAGCAGAAAGGCGGTGCCGACCTGCACCGCATCCGCGCCGAGCGCGCGCGCCGCCTTGACCCCGGCCGCATCCACGATGCCGCCCGCAGCAACCACGGGCACGCGCACGGCGCGACGGATCTGCTGCACGAGCGGCCCGAGCGGCAACTGGCGCGTGAGATCGTCCGAGAGGAAGTGGCCTCGGTGCCCGCCGGCTTCGAGCCCCTGCGCAATAACGACGTCGGCACCGTGCGCTTCGAGCCAGCGCGCCTCTTCGACCGTGGTCGCCGAGGACCAGACCTCCGCGCCCCAGGCCTTGCAGGCGGCCACGAGCGCGTCCTCCGGCAGGCCGAAGTGAAAGCTCACGACCGGGGGCCGACAGGCGGCGATGACCTCCGCGCTCTCCCGGCTGAACGGCAAGCGCCCGGGGCCGCGAGGCACGCTCTCACGAGACAGGTCGAGCTCGGCATAGAACGGCGCGAGCCGGACGAGCCAGCGCGATTCGCGCTCGGCATCCGGCACGGGCGGCACGTGGCAAAAGAAGTTGATGTTGTAGAGGCCCTCCGGACCGAGCGCGTCGCGCAGCGCGGCGAGCTCCTTCGCGAGCGCCTCCGGGCCAAGCATTGCGGCCGGCAGCGAACCGAGCGCCCCCGCGCGGGAGACAGCCACGGCCAAGGCATGATCCTGCGCGCCGGCCATCGGCGCCTGCACGATCGGGTGGGTGAGTCGTTCGAAGACGGTCAAGGGGAAGGCTCCGCGGGTTTGGCGCCGTTTGTTTCGCCGGTCGCACCGGGCAGGCGACGCATCTCGCCGGTGCGATCGATTTCGAGCACCTCGCGGGCGAAGGCGATGCGCGGTGCGGCCACACCGAGCGAGCGCGCGAGCGGCACGAGCGTCGTGCGGGCGGCGCTTTCGACCTCGGGCCGGAGCTGCTCGATCAGCTGCTGCGCATGGCCGCGCGCATGGTTCACCGCGCCATCGAGCAGGCGGTTCTTGTCCTCCTCGCTGAAGCCCGGCCCGAAGGCGCCGTTCAAAAGGTCGGGCAGAAGCCAGGGCATGAACTTGCTGCGCTGCTCGTCGTAGAAGCGCAGGTTGCGCACCGAGATCTCGGCCTGCACCGGCGGCAGGCGAAGCTCGGTGATCTCGTTGCCGAGCGCGTCGCGCAGGTCGGAGACCACGAAGTCCGGACTCTTCAGATCGTATTTGAAGTCGATCTGGAACTCGAAGATCATGGCGAGCTTCTTCTGCGAAAACGCCCAGCGCAGGTACTTGCGCCCGAACTCACCGAAGCTGTAGTCGGTCTCGGTGACGATCTCCTTGGTGATCGCGCGAAACACCGTGAGCTCGCCCACGGCCCGCAGGCCTTCGAGCGAGACATGCGCCACCGTGACCGGCGCGGGGGCGGGGCGGCGGCGGGAGGCGATGATCCAGCCCAGACCCACGCCCACGATCACGGCCAGCAAGGCGACCAAGGATTCCATGCAGGCGAGTCTAGCGGCTCAAGGCATGCTCCACCGCGAGGGCGAACGCATCGGCGGCGCGACGATCCGCGTGGACCTCCCCCGCCCGCCGGCGGGCGCGGGCCCGGTGTTCGCGCGCCCAGTCACGATCGGTCAGGCGCCGCACGGCTTTGGCGACGTAGTCCTCGAACGACGTCGTGACGCCCTCGCCGTCCCCCAGCTCATGGAGAGCGGCGGCCGTCAGTCGACTCCTCGGCAACGTCTGTGGCCACGTCACCATGGGCACGCCTGTCGCGAGGGCATCCCAGGTACTGATGCCGCCGCTCACCGGGAACGGATCGAGCATCACGTCCGCGGCGTGGACCCAATCCAGAAATTCCCGGGGGCTGCCGCGTGGAAAGAAGCGCACGCGCGCCATCGCCTCGCCCAGCCGCTCCGCCAGGCGATCGAGAAAGCGTCGGCGCTGCCCGGGTCGCGTGGGTTCCGGCAACAGCAGCACTGCATCGGGCACCCGCTCGAGGATGCCCGCCAGCGCGGCATCGAAGCACGGCATGAGCTTGAACAGGGACTGCGGACAGATCGCGATCGGCACACCTTCAGCGAGACCGAGCGCGGCTCGTGATCGGGCACCGTCCGGGTTCCAGTCAGGCTCGGCTGGGTATTCGGGATAGAGCGCCGATGGCGGAAGCGCAATCACGCGCTCGCTGTAGGTTGCCGCGCTCTCCGCGGTCTCGAGGTGCGCATTGCTCACGAAGCCGTCGATCGTGTCCAGTCCCGTCGTGCAGGGATGTCCGAGCCCCGTCCACTGCAGCGGGGCAAGGCGGGCGTGGGCGAGGCAGTACGTGAGCGACTCCATGCCCACATCGCAGTGATAGAGCAGATCGAGCTCGAGTGCGGCGATCTGCGCCTGTGCCGCGGTCAGCGCCGTGGGCAGACGATGGACCGTGGCATCCTGGTCGATGCGCTGCGACAGGCCATCGGTGATCACCGGTGGGGCACGCAGGATGTGCACCTCGAAGCGCTCGCGGGGCAGCGCAGCGATCATCGCGTGCAGTGATCGACCCACGCTGTGCTCATGCAGATGCGCGGAACAGAAGCCGACGCGCCAGCGGCCATCGCGCCGCCTGCGTCCGATGTGCGGTGCGATGAAGCTGAGCGAAGGGGCCAGCGCCCGCAGTGTCGTCGCGTAACGCGCCAGCAGTACGCGGTCGTCGCTGCGCCCGTGATAGTTCAGATAGAACGGCACTTCCCCGAACTCCGTGGCCGGGTCGCGCAGGGCGTCGTGACAGCGCTCGTCGTCCGCGAGACGCTGGAGTGCCGCGGCCATGTCCGTTCGAGCGGCATCGATGTCGGCTTCGGACGAAGGAATCACCGGCAGCACGCAGGCCGCGCGCAATCGTGCGGCGACTGCGTCAGTCCGTTCAGCCAGAGCAAGACAGACCATGCGTGCCGTCACGGCATCGCCATTCTCGGCCAGGAGCTGCGCGTGGTTGAGGCCGATGGCGAGAGAAGTGGGAGCGAGTGTCCGCGCCTGTTCGTAAGCCGCCAGTGCTTCGGCATCATGCCCTGCGGCATCCTCGGCCTCGGCCAGGGCTTGCCAGAGCGCCGCGGCCTGACGCGATCGGCGCACCGCGGCGCGGGCCACGGTCAGCGCTTCGGCGCGTGCGCCTTGATCGATCAGGAGCGATACCAGCAACTGACGCGCGAGCACATGCTCAGGATCGATCCGGAGGCAGGCGCGCACATCGTCGGTGGCCTCGGCGAGGCGACCGAGCGCCTCGCGCACGAGTGCCCGGTTGTAGTGCGTGTCTGCCGACTTCGGCTGGGCCTTCAATGCTTCATTCAGATGCGCTTCCGCCTCCGCCCAGGCGCCCGTCTCGCGCAGCAGGTTTCCCAGGTTGTTGTGGGCGGGCGCGAACGAGGCGTTTCGCTCGAGACACTGGCGATAGGTGCGGATGGCCTCAAACGTGCGCCCGGTCTCGGCGAGGGTCAGTGCGTGGTGATAGTGCACCTCGGCCGGTGCTGCCCGGTCCGTGTCGATCAGGCGTGAGAATCGCTGCAACGCCAGTTCTGCATCGCCCGCGGCGCGGGCAGCCATCGCGCCGTAGTACAGGGCTGCAGGTGCGTCGGGTGTCTGCGCCAACGCCTCGGCGTAGAGCGGCAGGGCTGCCCGAAGGTCACCCGCGCGGTGGCGTTCCAGCGCGCGCTGGAGCGCAGAATCTCCGCTCGGCATCACAGAAGCACGATGTCGAACTGCTCCTGCGTGTAGCGCGGCTCGACCTGCAGCGAGACGGTCTTGCCGATGTCGCCGGAGAGCTGTGCGAGCGCGGCGGATTCGTCCTCGCGCAGCATCTCGATGACCGCGCTCGAGGCCACGATGCGGAACTCGCGTGGGTTGAACTGCTTGGCCTCGCGCATGACCTCGCGCAGGATCTCGTAGCAGACGGTCTGCGCGGTCTTGACCTCGCCGCGGCCTTGGCAGGTGGGGCAGGTTTCGCACAGGATGTGCCCGAGCGATTCGCGCGTGCGCTTCCTGGTCATCTCGATCAGGCCGAGCTGGGTGAAGCCGTTGACCGTGAGCCGCGTTCGGTCGCCGGCAATCGCCTCCTGCAGCGCCTTCAACACGCCCTCGCGGTGCTCGGGCAGATCCATGTCGATGAAATCGATGATGATGATGCCGCCCAAGTTGCGCAGCCGGAGCTGACGCGCAATGGCCTGTGCGGCCTCGAGGTTCGTCTTGTAGATCGTCTCGTCGAACGAGCGGGTGCCGACGAAGGCGCCGGTGTTGACGTCGATCGTGGTCAGCGCCTCGGTCTGGTCGATGATGAGATAGCCGCCGCTGTTGAGATCCACGCGGCGATGCAGGGCGCGTTCGATTTCCTGCTCGACGCCGTAGAGATCGAACAAGGGCCGCGGGCCGGCGTGCAGGTGGATGCGTTCGACCACCGAAGGCGCGTAGCGCTCGGCGAATTCGACGATGCGCGCATGGGCGGCGGCATCATCCACGAGCACGCGCACGGTTTGCTCGCTTGCGAAATCGCGCACCATGCGCTCGGCGAGGGTGTGCTCCTGATGCACGCGCGAACCGGGCTTGGCGGATTTCACGCGGTCCTGGATGTCGCTCCAGAGCTTGGACAGATAGTCGACGTCCCGCGCGAGCTCACTTTCGGTGGCATGTTCGGCCATCGTGCGGATGATGTAGCCGCCTGGTGTGGAGAGGCCCTCGAGGACATGCGTGAGCATCTCTTTCAGATGACTGCGTTCCTCCTCGTCCTCGATGCGCTGCGAGATGCCGATGTGGTTGTCCTGGGGCAGATGCACGAGCAGCCGACCGGCGAGCGAGATCTGGGTGGACAGCCGCGCGCCCTTGGTGCCGATCGGGTCCTTGATCACCTGGACGAGGACGCTCTGTCCCTCCGAGAGGATGGCCTCGATCGGTTTGCCGCCGTGCTCGCCGCCCACGCCGCTCTGGCGATTGGCCCAGATGTCGGCCACGTGCAGGAAGGCGGCGCGATCGAGCCCGATCTCGACGAAGGCGCTCTGCATCCCGGGCAGCACGCGCGCCACGCGACCGAGATAGATGTTGCCCACGAGGCCGCGGTTGGATGTGCGCTCGATGTGCAGCTCCTCGATCACGCCGTGGTCGAGGGTTGCGACCCGCGTCTCCTGCGGCGTGACGTTGATGAGGATTTCTTCGGTCATGCGTCGTGTCGCGGTGGTGCGTCAGACCACCTGGATGCCGAAGCGCGTGAGCAGTTCCGCCGTTTCGAACAGTGGCAACCCCATCACGCCCGAGTAGCTACCCTCGAGTCGTTCGACGAACACCGCGGCGAGCCCCTGGATCGCGTAGGCCCCGGCCTTGCCCATGGGCTCGCGGGTGGCGACGTAGCGGTCGATCTCGCCGGGCTCCAGGTCGCGGAAGCGCACGCGCGAGATCGAGGTGTCATGGAGCAGGCGGTTGCCGTCGGTGATGGCCACGGCGGTCAGCACTTCGTGGGTCGTGCCCGAGAGCAGCCGGAGCATGCGTTTGGCATCCTCGGCGTCGGTCGGCTTGCCGAGGATCGCACCGTTGAGCGACACCGTGGTGTCGGCGGCGAGCAGCGGGCGCGGCGCCATGCCACGCTGGCGGACACGCAGGGCCCCGATCTGCGCCTTCAACTTGGCCATGCGCTCGACGTAGATGAACGGGTTTTCGCCCGGCAACGGCGTCTCGTCCACATCGCGCATCCGGCCGGCGTCCTCGCGCAGGGCGAAGGGCTGGCAGGCCACGCCGATCTGCTGCAGAAGCTCGAGGCGGCGTGGGCTGCGAGAGGCAAGGAAAATCTGATTCATCGGCGCAATCGATGCGAGGTCTTGATTTGGATTAGTCGCGATGATACGGCCCATCCTTGAGAATGCTGACCGCCCGATAGAGCTGCTCCACGAGGAGCACCTTGGCCAGTCCGTGCGGCAGCGTGAGGCGCGACAGCGCAAGCAGCGCATGCGCCTCGCGACGCAAGGCGGGGTCGGTGCCGTCGGCGCTGCCGATCACGAACGTGGCCGAGGGATGCTCGCGCGACCAGGTGGCCAGTTGCGTTGCCAGCTCACGCGAGGTCGGTGCCGCGCCCCGCTCGTCGCAGACGACGAGCAGCGATTGCCGGGGCAGGCTCGTCCGGATGCGCTCGGCCTCGGCTGAAAGGATATGGGCGGTCGTGCGGTTGCCGCTCCGTCGTTCGGGCCGGAGGTCGATCGACTGGAACGGCCAGTCGGACGGAAAGCGCTTCGCGTAGTCAGCAACCGCCTCGTCCACCCATCGCGGCTGAGCTGCCGTGACGGCCAGCACGGCCAACCGCATGCGCGCGTGCTACTCGACGACGCGCCGCCGCGCGCGCGGGGCTGCCGGTGCGGACGACGTGCTCCGGGGCTTGGCCTTGGGTGCCGTGCGTGCGGTGGTGGGTGCGGCCGGGGCTGGG
>CAZSTF010000077.1:0-1475 GCA_964609555.1 uncultured Alcaligenaceae bacterium
GCGGCGCAGGCCATCGCGCAGCCCTACACCTCACCTGCAGCACCGGCGGCCTATGGCGATCCGCCCACCCGCGTCGGTCGACTCTCGGAGTTCGCCGGTGAGGTTCAGCTCGCTGGGGAATGGGACGACTGGCGGCCCATCCCGCGCAATCACCCGGTCATCCGGGGTGACAATCTCTATGTCGCCCCGGGCGGCCGGGCCGAGATCGACCTGGGCACCGTGCAGTTCTGGCTCGCCGGGGACAGCGCGCTTTACTTCGAGCGTGTCGACGATGCGGGCGTCACCGCGCGGCTCGGCTCCGGGGCGATCGCCTTCCGGGTCCGCGGCGGCCAGCTCGCCGACAGCGTGCGCATCGTGCTGGATCAGGGCGAGGTCACGGCCGTGCGGCCGGGGTTCTACGTCATTCATGCTGCGGATGGGACGCGGCGCGGCGATGCCGCCCATCTCTCGGTGAGGAGTGGCGTGGCCGAGGTCGATGCTGGCGGGCGGCGTCATGTGATCGTCGCCGGGCGTCGGCTCGCGTTCGATACGTTTGGCGTGCGTTACGACGAGTTTGTCGCGTCGCACGGTGGTTTCGAGGCCTGGGCGCAAAGCCGCGACCGCCGCTTCGATCTGCGGCTCGAGCGCCGCACGGCGCGTCCCCTAGAGCCGTGGGACGTGGGCCTCATCGGGATCGCTGATCTCGATGATCACGGTCGCTGGGATTTTTACGAACCCTACGGTCGGGTCTGGTTCCCGAACGTCTCGATCGGCTGGGCCCCCTACCGGTACGGCCGCTGGACCTATGTGCGGCCCTGGGGCTGGACATGGATCGATGACGCGCCCTGGGGCTTCGCCCCGTCGCACTACGGCCGGTGGGTGCGGATCGGCAGCCGCTGGGCGTGGTGCCCGGGCAGCTATGTGTCGCGCCCGGTCTACGCGCCGGCGCTGGTCACCTTCTTCGGCGGCAACGGCTGGCAGGTGAGTCTCTCGACGGGGCCCGCCTTCGCCTGGGTCCCCTTGGGCTGGAACGAGCCCTACACGCCGTGGTACACCTACAGCCCCGCCTACTGGCGCGTAGTCAACCGGCCCTATGTGCGCAATATCGCCGAGGATCCATGGCGGCCGCCGCGTTACGTGCACGCAGGCATCCGTGAGGCGGTGACCTCGGTGCCGGTGGCGAGTTTCCTCGGTGGACGGCCGGTGGCCGAGCATCTGGTCAACGTGCCCGGCATCGACCCGCGCAGCGCCCCGCCAGCCCGCATCCACGAGTACGTGCCTCAGTGGAGTCGCCCAGCGCGGGGGGACGCACCCGCCTCTCCCGCTGCGCCGGGCGTGCGGCCGTCGGACATCGCACCGGTGATCCCGGGCGCGCGACCGCCCTTGCCGCGGCCCTCGGTCGCCGAACGCCCAGGCGAACGCGTGGTCGAGCGCATCGGCGAGCGGTCCGGGTCGGTGCCGCCGATGTCGGCGCCGATGGAACCGCGCATCTGGCA
>CAZSTF010000077.1:1542-11025 GCA_964609555.1 uncultured Alcaligenaceae bacterium
AGCCGCAGTACGTCCGTCCAAGCGAGCAGCCGATGATGCGTCCGCCGGTCGTGCGCGAGCCGGTCACGCCCCTGCCGCGCGAGGAGCGGCGCGAGCGGATGCGGGAGGTGCAGCCCCCGGCACCGGTGCCGGTCACCCCCACGACGCGCGAGGCTGCGCGTGAGCGCGCCACACCCGCGCCTGTCGCCACGGAGCGCCTGGTGCCGCAATCTCAGGCACCCGCAGCGGTCCGTGAACCGCGCCCGCCCGCGGCCGAATCCCGCGAGCGCGCCGCCCCACCAGCGGACGGCCCCAAGCCCAAGAAGGACGGGCCGGGTGAGGCGCGGCCGTGACCGGTTGAAGACTCAGGGTCGAGGGGCGGAACGCACTGCCGAGCCGAGCCAGCTCACTGCGGCTTCGAGCACCCGGTCGCGTCCGTCGCGCAGGTCCGCACGGGTCGGTTGAACCGGCTCGTCGGGCCGGATGCCGCGCCCTTCAATCCGCTCGCCGCGCACATCGGTGTAGCCCACTTCGCTGTAGGCGAGCTCACCGCCGCCGGGCAGCTTCATGTGGCCGAGAAAAGCGAGCAGGCAGCCGCAGCTCGTCTCGCCGAAGACCCGCGCCCGGCCGTTCGCCTGCAAGGCTGACGCGAGCGCCTCGGCCGCGCTCGCGGTCGCACTGTCCACGAGGATCGCCACCGGCCCGGCATAGGCATCCGCGCGGCCGTCAGCCACGCGCTCGCCGCGGATGATTGGCACCCCGCCGATCGAAACTGGTCGTCCGCTCCGCGTCTGTGTTCGCGCGATCAGCGTGCGCTCGCGGAAGAAGGCCCCCGCGATTGCGTCCGCCATGGCGGCGGAGCCACCGCCATTGCCGCGCAGATCGAGCACGAGGCCCGGCGCATCGCCGTGCGTACGAATGAGCTCGAGGACGCGCTCCCGCAGCGACTCGCGGAAGGCGGTGAAGCGCACATACGCCATCCCCGAGGGCAGGCGCCGCGCGAACGCGGTCGCTCGCGCCGGGTAGACGGAGGGTTTGACGCGCGCTTCGAGCAGGCTGCCATCGTGCCGCCGGAGCGTGAGCGCGACCCCGGCGGACGACTCGTCGGCGAGGCGGTGGAGCGCACGCAACGGCAACCGAAGCGCCGCCTGCGGTGAGGAGGTCGGTCGCGCCTCGCGCGCCCACTGCCGCCAGCGCTCCAGTGCATCCGCGCCGTCGATCGCGAAGAGCGCCATGCCGGGCCGCACGCCGACCCACCAGGCATCGGACTCGGTGTGCACGCTCACGACCGCAAGCACGCCGTCGATCTCGCGCAGGTGGAGCCCCAGGCCGCGCGACTGTTCGCTCCGGCGCAGCGCCACGGCCTCGGGTGACTCGACGCGCGTGTGGGAATCAGCGAGCTCCGCGGTCATGCGGTCCAGCCGTTCCCAGTAATCCCGCTCGGTGGGCGCCGTGAGCACGAGCGGCGCCCAGCGCTCGCGGGCGCGCGCCCAGTCAACGCCATTCAGGTCGGCGCGGTAGTAGCGCTCGGCGATCGTGCGCCAGACGAGATCGAGGGTGGCCTCGCGTTCGGCGCGCCGGACGGCTTCCTCGCTCGTCGCGCCCGCCGCAACGGCCACCGCGACCACCGGCGGGATGCTCCGGCCGATGATGTTGTGCGGATCGAGCGTGGCGCAGCCCCCCGCGAGCAGGGTGACGAGGGCGAGCGCAGACGCGCGGATGCGCCGGGCAATCGTCGGGCTCCGCCGCGGCTCAGAGGGTGAGAAAAATTCGTCGCGAGCGAGCGAAAGGCGAGACATATCAACACGATAGGCGATGCCTTGAGCGAGCGAGCAACAACGTATTGGCAAGCGCAGCAGAATTTTCTCGCCCTCTCACTCGTCGTCATCCCGGTCGAGCCGCTTCTCGGTGATGGCGAGCGTCGGCGCATAGGCCTTCGCGAGCGCGCGCAGGAAGGGCAACGTGCCCGCGATCACTTCGGAGGTCGCGCTCACGCCGTCCTCGCTGACCACGCGATCCTCGAGCGCACGCGCGAGGCGATCGCGCAGGGCCGGCTTGACGAGCGCACGAACGCGGGCGATCACATGCTCGCGCAGGGCGGCTTCATCGGCAAAACGCTGCGTCACCGGCGTGCCGTAGGGACTGCCTTCGATGACGACGAAACGGGGTGGAGGTGCGGTCATGGCTCGGAAGAACAGTGGGATGAATCCGTGCAAGGAGACATCGATCAGGCAGCGAGAGCCCGCACGCGAACCGTCGGCACCACAGGCCATTCATCGCGCCCCTGGTCCTCTTGCGCCGATCGGACTTGCGCCTGCAACCGATCATAGCCATATTCCCTCTTGCCGTTGGTGCCCCGGCCACTGGGCGCCGACCCCTTGAACAAAGGCCCCTGCCATGTCCGAGCCCTTCCCCTCCGATTCCGTCGCTCAGCCCGCCGCCGGCGCGGACCGCCCCCTGCCTGCGCCCACGGAACCCCCCGAGGCCACCGTCCAGATCACCCACGTGATCTACGCGCTCTATGCGCTCGGGCTCCTGTCGGCGGGCATCATCGCCGTGGCCGGGCTCATCGTCGCCTATGTCAAGCGGGATGACGTCGCGGGAACGTATCTCGCTTCACACATGAGCTGGCTCATCCGGACGTTCTGGTGGGCCTTCGGCTGGTGCGCACTCATCTGGGTGTTCATCTTCGCCACGCTGGGCATCGGGCTCCTGATCGCGTGGCTCTTCTTCGGCATCGTCTGGGTGTGGGGCGCCTACCGCATCATCAAGGGTTGGTTGCGGTTGGCCGAGAAGCGCGCAGTAGCGTGACTCCGCTCAGCGCAACAGGGATACCATCCGCTCGACGAGCGCGCTGCCCGGCCGACCAAGACTGTCCACGATCGAGAAGTGATCCTCGTCGCCGATCGCATCCGTGACGACATGGGGCCAGTGCGCGGCGGGCAGCGTGTTCTGGCGGAGGAACTCCTCGAGTTCGCCGCCGCCCACGACGGCATGGAACGGGCAGGTGGTCGTGCGGGGCCGGTAGACCGGGCTCGCCTCGAGCGCGCTTTCGTGGGTGAGACGCAGCCCGGCATTGAGCGGGATCGGCACGAGCGGCTCGAGATCGTAGACCCCGGAGAGCCCGACCGCGGCGCGAAAAGGCTCCGTGGGCAGGCGATGGCTCGGCCAGTCGACCGTCTGGCACCAGGCGGCGAGGTGCCCGCCCGCGGAGTGGCCGGAGAGGACGAAGCGCGCCCGGTCCAGCCCAAGCGCCGTGGCCTCCTGCCAGAGCACGACGACCGCCTGCTCGATCACCCGCGCGATCGCGGGCACCGTGACTTCGGGGGCTTGGCGATACCCGACGATCGCCACCGCCGCGCCCATGTCGACCCAGGGCCGGGCGACGAAGCTCCAGTCATGGCGGTGCGTCCACTGCCAGTAGCCGCCGTGGATGAAGATGAGGCAAGGCCAGCCGCCGCGCGGTGCTTCGCCGCGCGGGGCGAGGACGTCGATTGCGGCGTTGTCGAAGTTGCCTTCGATCTCACGCCCCTCCGCGGGGTCGTACTGCAAACCAAGGGCGAGCGCGTGCGTCTTGCGCAAGGCGGCGCTCTCGGCCTGCCAGCGCGGCAGGAGCCGGGTTCGCCAGTCGGGCACGGCGCGCGAGTTGTCGTAGCGCCGCGCGAGCTCGTCGAGCGGCAACTGCGGGATCACGCGCCGCCCCGGGCTGCGAGCAGGCGCGCCGCATCGAGCGCGCCGTAGGTCAAGATGGCGCTCGCGCCGGCGCGGCGGAAACAGACGAGGCTTTCCATGAGGCAGCGCGCGTAGTCGAGCGCGCCCATGGCAGCGGCCGCGCGCAGCATCGCGTACTCGCCGCTGACCTGATAGACGGCGACCGGCAGACCGAAGGCCTCCTCGACCCGCGTCACCATGTCGAGATAAGGCAGCCCCGGCTTCACCATGAGCATGTCGGCGCCTTCGGCCACGTCGAGCGCGCACTCGCGCAGGCCCTCGCGGGCGTTGGCCGGATCAAGCTGGTAGGTGTCCTTGCTGCTCTTGCCCAAGTTCTTCGCCGAGCCGACCGCGTCGCGGAAGGGGCCATAGAAGCTGCTCGCATACTTTGCGCTGTAGGCGAGGATGGCCGTCATCGGATGCCCCGCCTCATCAAGTGCGCGCCGCACCGCACCGATCCGGCCATCCATCATGTCCGAGGGCGCCACGAAGTCGGCTCCGGCGGCGGCGTGTGTGAGCGCCTGCCGGACGAGCACCTCGATCGTCTCGTCGTTGAGCACGTATCCGCTGTCGTCGATCACGCCATCCTGCCCATGCGAGGTGTAGGGATCGAGCGCGACATCGGTGATGACGCCGAGTTCGGGCAGCGCGCGCTTCAACGCCCGCACCGTGCGAGGCACGAGGCCGTCGGGGTTCGTCGCTTCCTCGGCCCGCGGGGTTTTCTCGCTTTCGATCACGGGAAAGATCGCAAGCGCCGCCACACCGAGCCGGTGCGCCTCCTCGGCGCGCGGCAGCAACTCATCGATCGACAACCGCGCCACACCGGGCAGGGTGGGCACCTCGACCACACGCCGTTCGCCCTCGAGCACGAACACGGGCCAGATCAGGTTGGCCGCCGAGAGCTGCGCCTCACGCACGAGCGCGCGGGCGAAGGCGCGCGAACGCAGGCGACGCATCCGGGTGGCGGGCCAGGGCGGCGGGGCGACGGAAAAGAGAGTTCCCATGGGCAAACTATACCCAGCGGCGGCTGCGCTCCAGCGCCTGGAGCGCGGCGAACGAGCGCTCGTTTGCAGGCAGCCGGGCGAGGATGCGTTGCAGCAGATGGGCCGTGGCGAGCGCGTCGGCCGTCGCCCGGTGCTGCTTGCGCACGGGCAGACCCAAGGCGCGGCTCCAGTCCTTGAGCCCGCGCGCCGGAACGCCGGGGAACACCGCGGGCGCGATGACCGCGAGATCGATGAAATCGCGCTCGAAGGCCTGGGCGGCGTCCTTGCTGCCGAGCCGACGAAGCGCCGCCCCGATGAAGGTGACGTCGAAGCGCGTGTGAAAGCCGACGAGCGGCGCCGACTGGCGCCAGGCGATCAGGGCGTCGAGTCCGTCGGGCAGCGTGCTGCCGTCGTACTGCTCGGCTGCGGAAATGCCGTGCAGCACGCGATTCTCGGCGCTGAGCCGCCCGCTGTCGGCGATCACGCGATGCAGGCTGTCGGCGAGATCGATCACGCCGTCCGTGATCGCGACCCCGCCGATCTCGACGATGCGGTCGGTTTTCGGGTCGAGGCCTGTGGTTTCGAGATCGAGCGCGATCCAGCGGGGCCCCGACACCTCGGGCGAGGCGCGGCGGCGGAGGAAGGGCAACATGACGATCGCCGGTTACGGATAGTCGGACCGCAACCGCTGCTGGAGCTTCCGCGCCTGCCGGAAGCATTCCTTGAGGATGCGCGCATCCATCGGCGAGAGGGCATCGAGTGCCACCGCATTGGGCGCGCTCGGGAACGCAGCTTCCTGCTGCACACGCAGTCGCAATCCCTGAAGGAAGCCGAAGGCATCGACCCATTGCCGCACTTCATCGGCGCGGAGCACCTTGGCTTCGCCGAGACGCTCGAGCCGCTCCACCGTGTTGGTCGCGGCCACGCGATGGGCGAGCGCAAGCACCCGGGCGGCGTCAACAAAGGGCCGGATGCCGTAGCGCTTGAGATCGATCACCTGGCGGCCGTCGATGTCCTCGGTCGCCGCGAGATTGCCAAGCCAGTTGAGCGGCGGCTCGGTGTCGAGGGCGTTGTCGGCGAGTTGCTTGAGAAAGCGCGGTGTCGCGGCTGCCCGCTCGAGCACGTCGGCGCGCAGGGCTTCCGCCAGGCGCGCGTCCCCCCAGAGCGGACGCAGGTCGAAGAAGATGTTGGCCGAGAGCAGTGCCTGCGGGCTGCCCCGGTCGATCCAGCCGGCGAACTTCTCGCGCCAGCCGGCAAGCGGCAGCGCAAGCTCGGGGTTCGACGCCATGATGTTGCCCTTGCAGAGCGGAAAGCCGCACTGGTCGAGCGCATCGTTCATCTCGCGCGCGAAGGCAGCGACGTTCGCCGGCACCTCTCCATCGGCCAGGATCAGCGCGTTGTCCTGATCGGTCGAGATGGTCTGCTCGTGCCGACCCTCGCTGCCCAAGGCAATCCAGCAGACGCGCGTCGGGTCGATCGCGTGTCGCGGCGCGACCCAGTCGAGCAGTCGCTGCACGATCTGGTCGTTGAGTCGGCTCACGAAGCGGGTCATCGTGAGGGGCTGCACGCCCTGGGCGACCAGGTTCTTCGCAAGCTGGCGCGCGTCTGCCGCACAGATTACGAGCTGACCGATCGACTCCGCCCGCTTGATCGCACCCGACAGCCCAGTCAGCGTGTGGCGCTGGAGCGCGAACAGATCGCGCTCGGAGACCACGCCTTCAAGCCGCCCGTCGCGATCGACCACCGCGATGTGGCGGAAGCCGCGCTCGGCCATGAGCAGCGCCGCATCGGTCGCCGTGTGCTCGGCGGTGAGACTCGCCACCGGCTGGGAGGCGACCTCGACGAGCGGCCGCGTGATCGGCACCTGCGCGAGGACGATGCGCGGAACGACATCACGCTCGGTCAGGATCGCGAGCGGCCGACGCTCAGCATCGACCGCCATGACCGAGCCGATCGCATGCTGTTGCATGAGCCGAAGCGCGTCCTCGATCGTCGCCTCGGGCCCCACGGTGATGGGGCGGCGGCGGATGAGGCTCGCGAGCGGCTTCGGTATCGCCTGCTCGGCCGTCCCCTCGGCGGCGTAGCTTGCGGCGAGTGCCTTTTGCGACCGCTCGAGGAGAAAGGTCAGGCGCTTGTCGCAGAAGTCGGACAGAACGGGAATCTCGCGCGCGCAGGTGACGAAGTCTTCGGCAGGCAATCGGAGTGCAAAGACTTCGTCCTCGGCGTAAAACCGGCTGATCGTCGGCCGCCCGGTCAGGATGGCGCCGATCGGGAACATCTCGCCCGCCACGAGTTCGAGCGCCAAGGCCCCGCTTTCCCCGCCAGCGCGGTCGCCATGCACACGTCCCGAGAGCACGATCCAGCATTCGCGTGCCCGGACGTTGGCCTCGAGCAGCGTCTCGCCCGGCGCGTGGTAGCTCACCCGGGCATGGGCAAAGAGCCGCATGCACTCGGCGAGCGTCATGCCCGAGAACGGTTCATGACTGCGCAGGAGATCGAGATAGGGTTCGACGGCGGCGGCCGTGGCCATGGTTCAGTTCTCCGCTGCCAGCAACTTTCGCACGCATTCGTCCACCTGCCCGGACAGCGTTGCCGAGGCCATGCGCTCGAGCGCCTGCCGCTGCCGTGCCGCGGCGGGTGCGGCCATGCGGACCCAGCGCGAGAACGACTCGGTGAGCCGGGCCGCGAGCGAGGGGTTGGTCCGGTCGTAGGCGACGATCCGCTCAGCGAGCAGGTCATAGCCCGACCCATCCGCCGCATGGAAGCCACGCCAGTTCTGGTTCGCAAAGACCTGCAGCAGCGATCGCACACGGTTCGGGTTGCGTTGGTCGAAGTCGGGTCGGGCTTCGAGTTCTGCCACGCGCTCTGCGGTGGTGTCGCGCGCCTTGGCCCAGAGCTCATACCAGCGATTGAGCAGGAGCGGCTCGCCCGGGCCGTCGGTTGCGCGGGCAAGAAACGCCGCCATGGCGGCGCCTCGGGCGGGCGAGTCATGGCGGACGAGGGCGGAAAGGGCGGCCATGCGATCGGTGAGGTTGTCGGCCTCGAAATAGAGCGCCTCGGCCAAGGCTATCCCGTGCGCGTCGGGCGAGGTGTTGAGCAGCATCAAGAGCGCCGCGGCGAGCGCGCGTTGACCCGCCGATTCGCGATCCATCACGTAGGGTCGGCCCGCGAGCCCGGCGCGCAGCGCCTCGAAGCGCGCGGCGAGTTGCGGCCGCGTCGCCGTGGCGACGGCGTCGGCGAGTCGGTCATGCGCATCGGCCACCGCGGTCGGGTCGGCCTGCTCGAGCGTGTCGGCGAGTTCCGCAGGCGAGGGCAGCCGGAGAAGCCGCGCCAGTAGCGCAGGATCGGCCGCCGTGTCCTCGATCGTCGATTGAAAGACGCGGACGAGCGCGGCAAGCGAGTCACTGCCGCCCGCGGGCGGATGGAGCAGCGCGTGGAAGGTCTGCTTCGCGAGACCGCGCGCCGCCCGCCAGCGCGCATAGCCATCCACTTCGTGCCGCGCGAGATGTTCGAGGTCGGCCGCCGAGAGCGAGGCTTCGATCGCGACCGGTGCCGAGAAGCCACGCAGGAGCGACGGCACCGGGCGCTCGGCCAGCCCAACGAACGCGAACGATTCCGTCTCTTGCGTGAGCACGAGTTGCCGCTCATGGGCCAGCGTGCCGTCCGGCAGCACGAGTGCGAGCGCCACCGGGATGACCATCGGTTCGGTGCCCGTGGCCGCGGCGGTGGCAGGTACCGACTGCCGAAAGGTCAGCGTGAAGGTGCGCCGCTCGGGATCGAAGGCCTCGGTGACCGTGACCCGCGGTGTGCCCGCCTGGCTGTACCAGCGCGCGAACTGCGTGAGATCACGGCCGCTCGCCTCGGCCATCGCAGCCAGGAAGTCATCGCACGTCGCGGCCTGTCCGTCGTGGCGGTCGAAGTAGAGATCGGTACCGCGGCGCCATGCGGCGTCTCCGATGAGCCGGTGCAGCATGCGCAGCACCTCGGCCCCCTTTTCGTAGACCGTCACGGTGTAGAAGTTGTCGATGTCCTCGTAGGACTCGGGGCGGACGGGATGGGCGAGCGGCCCCTCGGCCTGGGGGAACTGGCTCGCGACGATGAAGGCGGCTTCGTCGATGCGTGCCACTGCGGGCGAGCCGCGCGCCGCCACGTACTGCTGCTCGCGCAGAACGGTGAAGCCTTCCTTGAGCGAGAGCTGGAACCAGTCGCGGCAGGTCACCCGGTTGCCACTCCAGTTGTGGAAATACTCGTGCGCGACGATCGCATCGACCCACTGGAAGTCGTCGTCGGTGGCGATGTCGGCGTCGGCGAGCAGGTAGCGGCTGTTGAAGATGTTGAGCCCCTTGTTCTCCATGGCACCGGCGTTGAAATCCGCGGCCGCGTAGATCATGAAGCGATCGAGGTCGTATTCGCGTCCGTAGACGTCCTCATCCCAGCGCATCGCGGCCTTCAAGCAGGCCATCGCCCAGTGGAAGCGGTCGAGCCGCCCCGCATCCGAGTAGAGCTCGAGCGCCACCGCACGGCCGGAGCGGGTGACGAAGGTGTCGGCGAGCCGCGTGAGCCGACCGGCCACGAGCGCGAACAGGTAGCTCGGCTTCGGGAAGGGGTCGTCCCAGACGGCCTCGTGCCGACCATCGGGCAAGGTGCGTGCAGCCACGAGGTTGCCGTTCGAGAGCAGCACGGGGCAGCGTTCACGGTCGGCGCGGATCGTGACCGTGTAGCGGGCGAGCACGTCCGGCCGGTCGGGGAACCACGTGATGCGGCGAAAACCCTCGGCCTCGCACTGGGTGCAGAAGGTCCCGCCCGTGAG
>CAZSTF010000078.1:0-8901 GCA_964609555.1 uncultured Alcaligenaceae bacterium
GCGACGTTTTGCGGCGCGCAGTTGAAGTTCGCATCACAGATGAACTGGATCAGCTCGCGCACGTCCGAGCGGTAGCCCGTGAGTGAGAGGCGCGAGGGCCCGGTCTGCCAGACGAGCTGCGCATCAACGCTCCGGCTCGTCTCGGGCTTGAGCTTCGGGTTCGCGAAGCCCGGGTAGTAGAGGTCATTGAAGGTCGGCACCTTGAACGCCGTGCCGCCATTGACGGCCAAGCGGAGCGCAGGCGAGATCGACCAGCCCGCCGAAAGGCCACCGGTCGTACGGCTGCCAAATTGATTCGAGTCGTCGAGCCGCAGGTGCCCCGCAAGCCGTGCCGGGCCCTGCTGCCAATCGGCGCCGAGCACGCCGCTCGTCGTCGTGCGGGATTTCACGGGCAGCCGGTCGGTGTCCTCGATCCGCTCGCGGCGCCATTCGATGAGCGCCTGGCCACGCAGGCCCGGGGCGAGAGCGGCCTGCACCTGCGCATGGGCCTGCTCGTTGCGGGTCACGTAGCGGCCGGGGAACGCCGAGCGGAACTCGGACGCCTCGCGCCCTTGGCTGAGTACGAACTCGCCCGAAAGGCCATCGGCAACGTAGCGCGCTCCCCCCGAGAGCGCCGAGAGGTCCACGAGCGCGCGGTCGTCCCGGGTTGGCCCGCCGTCGTACTGGCTGTTGCTGCGCGTGACGAGTGCGCGGGCGAACGCAGTCCACGCGCGGTCGATCCGATGGTCGAGGTCGAAGCTGCCGCGTGTGGCGCGCCAGCCGTCGCGGTCGGGGTTGTAGTTGAAGGCGCGCGCATCGACGATCGCATTCCAGCCGTCGCTCGCCTCGTGGCTCACGCTCGCCGAGAGGCGTGTGTCACCGACCGAAGCGCTGCCACGGGCCGCCGCACGGACGAGCGCGTTCGCACCCGCGCCGACCGTTGCGGAGAACCCGCGTGCGGCCCCGGGCCGCGTGATCACGTTGATGACGCCGCCCAGGGCATCGGCGCCGTAGAGGCTCGCGTGCGGGCCGCGCACGATCTCGATGCGCTCGATGTCGGCAAGGCCCAGGTTCTGGAGTGCTGCAAGGCCATTGAACGCCGAGGCGATACGCTGGCCGTCGATGAGCACGAGCGTCTGGTTCGCGTTGTGGCCACGCAGAAAGAACGAGGGGGTGCCGAACGGCCCGGGCTGCGCCACCTGCACGCCGGGCACGCGGGCGAGCAACTGGGCGAGATCGGCCGCACCCGAGGCGGCGATGTCCTCTGCCGTGAGCACGGTGACATCGCGCAGGGCGTCGCGCGCCGACTCGGCCGGTGCGATGGCGCGGTTCGCGGTCACGATCACCGGCTCGGTCGTGGTCTGGGCAGAGGCGGTGGCCGTGAGTGTTGCGACCGAAAGGGTCAGGAGCGCGCCGGCAAGACAGCGCAATGGGTTGGGTGGGTTTTCTTTGGACATGATGGACGAACGGTCGATGCAGCGCCCTCCGCGCTGCAGATGGACGAACCCGTCGTCGGGGAGGCAAGGATCAGGCGTGCAGGGACAACGCAAGCGAGTGCGAGCGGACACGCCCCATCGTCGCGCCCCGCGACGCCGGCACTGAAGCCGAAGCGGCGCCCGGGGCAGCCACTTCGGGTGCAAGGCCGGTCTCCGGACTTTCTGCGCGAACTGGATGAGCCTTCCCACACCCTCCGTCGAGGGCACAGTGACTCGTTTCATCCAGCCAGCATCGCGCGCGAAGCGCGCTTGATGCGGCAGACTACCGTTGCGGGGGCAGTTGCGGCATGGCGTGTGGAGCAATCCACGCGCGGCACCGCATTCCCGATCATCCACCGCAGCCCGGATGGGCCGCGGCGGCACCTCGCACGCGAGAGAGCATAGCAAGGCGTGGAACAATCCCCGCGATGGAGCCCAAGCCTCAACTGGTGACCACCGGCGACGTCGCGCGCTATCGGCGTTTGTTGGGCTACGCGCGGCCGTATCGCTGGCACCTCATGGCTGCCGCGCTCGCTCTGGCGCTGGTTTCGCTCGTCGAGCCGCTGATCACGCTGGCCTTCGCGCAAATCGTCGATCGCGGCTTTGCGGCGACCGCATCCCCCGGCGTGGCGCCGACGGTCGCCACCGGCACACCCGCCTCGGGGGCTGCGATGAGCGGCGGGCTGTCGCAGTCCTTCCTCGCGCCGGTCACTGCGCTGCTTTCGGAGATCCCGATCCTCTGGTTTCCGGTGCTGCTCGTGGCCGTGTTCGCCTTGCGCGGTGCGGCCAATTTCGCCGGGGACACGGGGCTGCACTGGGTGGCGAGCCGCGTCGTCTACGACATCCGCCGCGACACGTTTGCGCATTTGCTGCGCTTGCCCGTGGCCTGGTTCGACCGCCATCCGCCCGCCGAGCTGACCTCGCGCATCACCTACGACGCCCAGCAGGTCGGTCAGGCCACCTCGCAGGCGCTGACCGCCCTCGTGCAGGACAGCCTGAAGCTCATCGCCGCGCTGGTGCTCATGGCCGCGGTCAGCTGGCGGCTCATGCTCGTCGTGTTCGTGGTGGCGCCGCTCGTGGCGATCGTGGTGCGAAGCATCACCCGAAGGCTGCGTGCTGCGAGCGAGGCGATGCAGACGCAGATGGGCGAGCTCGCGCGCTTCACCGACGAGGGGCTGCGCAATCAGCGCACGGTCAAGGTGTTCTCGGCCTTCAACGCCCTCGGTGAGCGCTTTGCCATGCGCGCAAACGCCGTGCGGCAGTCGTACATGAAGCAGGAGCGGGCCAACGCGCTTGCGACACCGCTCATCCATCTTTCGGTTTCGTTTGCCATCGCCGGCATCGTTGCGCTAGCGATTCTCGAGGGGCAGCGGGGCCGAATGACGGCGGGCGAGTTCTTCGTCTTCTTCACGGCGCTGCTTTCGGTGCTGCCGCCGCTCAAGGCGCTCTCCTCGGTCAACGCCGTGCTGCAGCGCGGGCTCGCAGCGGCCGGATCGCTCTTCGCGATCGCCGACACACGCGCCGAGCCACCGGCTACCGCGCAAGCCGCCGGGCAGTCGTCGGTGGGTGTCGACGGCGCGATCCGCTTCGAGCGGGTTTCGTTTGCGTATCCGACGCGCGAGGAAGCGGCGCTCGTCGAGGTGAGCTTCACGATTGCGCCCGGCGAGCGGGTGGCTTTCGTCGGCGCTTCCGGCAGCGGCAAGTCGAGCGTGATTGCGCTCATCGCCGGTTTCTATCCGCCGCAGTCGGGCCAGGTGGAGGTGGGCGGTGTCATCGCCTCGGAGGCAACGGCCGTCGCCATGCGACGCGCGGTCACGCTCGTGTCACAGGACGTGCTTCTGCTCAATGACACGGTCGCCGCCAACATCGCCTTCGGCGCGGGAGCCATCGACATGACCCGGGTGCGCTGGGCAGCCGAGGCGGCCGCCGCGGCGGAGTTCATCGCGGCCTTGCCCGCGGGTTATGAGACGCGCGTCGGCGAGGGGGGCAGCCTTCTTTCGGGTGGGCAGCGCCAGCGCATCGCGATCGCCCGGGCGCTCTACCGGCCGGCGCCGATCGTCCTTTTCGACGAGGCGACCTCGGCGCTCGACAGCGCGTCCGAAGCGGCTGTGGTCGAGGCGCTCCGACGCCTGCCCGAACGGCGCACGCTCGTGCATGTGGCTCATCGCCTGTCGACCGTGCGCGATGCAGACCGGATCTACGTCATGCACGAGGGGCGTCTGGTCGAGGCGGGAACGCACGACGAGCTTCTCGCCCGCGGTGGGGTCTACGCGCGCCTCAGTGCGTTGCAGGCGGGTTGAAGTCCGGCACCCATTGTTTGAGCGATGCCCGCAGATCCTCGGGCTCGGAACCGGCGAGCCACGCAGCGAGGGCGGCCACGTCGATCGTGCGGGCAACGTCCGAATGGACGCTCCGGACGCGTCGGAGCTTCGGGTGATCGGTCGCCTCGAACGTTTCATGATCCGCGAGCAGCTCCTCGTGGAGTTTTTCGCCAGGTCGCAATCCGCTGAAGACGATGGGAACCGCGTCCGGATGACCGTGCGAAAGCCGGATCAGCGAGCGAGCGAGCTCGAGGATCGACATCGGCTCGCCCATGTCGAGCACGAACAGATCGCCCTGTCGGCCAAGCAACCCGGCCTGCAGCACGAGTTGGGTGGCCTCCGGAATCGACATGAAGTAACGCGTCATCTCCGGGTGTGTCACGGTGACGGGCCCCCCCGCGGCGATCTGCGCCCGGAACTTCGGGATCACGCTGCCGTTGCTGCCGAGGACGTTGCCGAAGCGCACCGCCATGAACTGGGTGCGCGGTCCGGCCGTGTCGATGTTTGCGCAGATCATCTCTGCGAGACGCTTGCTCGCGCCCATGATGCTTGCCGGGCGGACGGCCTTGTCGGTGGAGATGAGCACGAACTTTTCGACGCCGGCCGCGATGGCCGCCTGGCAGGCCACGAGGGTGCCCAGCGTGTTGTTGCGAAGCGCCTCCCAGGCATTAACGGACTCGGTGAGCGGCACATGCTTGTAGGCCGCCGCATGGAACATGACGCGCGGTCGTTCCCGGCCGAGGATCTGCCGCATCCGGTTGGCATCGCGGACGTCCGCCACGTAGGTCTCGACGCGCTCCGCCCCGAGCAGCGCAATCATGCGCTCGGTCACCGTGTGGGCCGCGAACTCCGACACGTCGAGCAGCACCAGACGCGCCGGCCCGAAGCGCGCGATCTGGTGGGCGAGTTCGGTGCCGATCGACCCACCGGCCCCCGTCACGAGGATGCACTGCCCGCCCAACCAGTCCGCCAGACCCGCCTGGTCGAGACTGACCGGTTCCCGCCCGAGCAGATCTTCGAGTTCGACCGCGCGGAGTTGCCCGACATGGGCGGTGCCGCTCAGGAGCTCCTCGTAGGAGGGCATTGTCAAAAGGCGCATGCCAGCCGCGGTCGCAAGCTCTGCCGCTCGTTTGCGAGCGGCAGCCCCGGCGCGCGGCATGGCCACGATGGCATGACGGGCACCGAAGGTTTCGGCCACTTCCTGCAGACGCGCGAGCGAGCCCACGACCGGTACGTCATGGAGACGCGCGCCGAACGTCGCGGGGTCATCGTCGAGGAGCGCGACCACGCGCCACTGCGGGGTGCGCTTCAGTTCGTTGACGAGGCGTGCGCCGGTGTCGCCTGCGCCGAGCACGATGACGGGCTCGCCGCGCGCGGCGTTGAGCCCGAACAGCGTGTGTTCCTTCCAGCTTCGGTAGGCCATGCGCGCCCCACCCATCAGCACGATGAGCAGGAACGGATGCAACAGCACCACCGAGCGCGGCCAGATGAAAGATTCCGGGCGGATCAGGGCGAGCGAGATCACGGTCACCGCAGTCGCCGTGAGGGTGGCGTAGATGATGCGCAGCAAGTCGGTGATGGACGCGTACCGCCAAAGGCCGCGATACAGGCCGAAGCTCACGAACACGCCGATGTGGATGGGCAGCATCCACGCCAGCGACAGGAGCACGTCCTGGGGGGTGAAATCGCGTTCGTCGATGGCGATGTTGAAGCGCACCCAGAACAGCGCCACCCAGAGCGCCGCAGCCGCGCCGATGTCGTAGAGCAGGGCGAACAGGGCACGCGGGTTGATCACCCAATGCGGCTGCCGTCGGATCGCCTCGTGGGTCACTACCAGATACACGGCGGCCAGACCGAGCGCGGTCGCCATGCTCGCAAGCGTCGAGGCGTCACGCACCACCCAGGCGGCGACCCCGGAGAGGATGTTCCACGCGGTGATCCAGGCGAGAAGACCGCCATGCCCGGCACCCGCGAGAACGAAGCGCTGATACAGGTGGTCGCGATGCGCGACTGCAGGGTGATGCCCCTGTCGCAACCGGCGGAGGAGCGTGAAGGTTGCATCCGCCCAGAGCGGTGTGAACGGCAGGGCGGCCGCACCGAGCGACCACCGCCCATCAGCCGCGCCGGCCAAGGCGACGACACCGAGGGCGAGCCCGAGCAGGGTGGAGCCGCCGTCGCCCATGAAAATGCGCGCGGGCGGCCGATTGAAGGCGAGAAACGCGGCCGACGCGCCCAGCACGACGAGGCAGAGCGGGCGCACATCCAGCAAACTCGCGGGGGTTGGCGCTGCCGACGCCAGCGCGAGGAATGTGAGCGCGATCGTGACGGCTGAACCGGCAGCGACCCCGTCGGCACCGTCGATGAAGTTGTAGAAATTGATCGCCCAGATGAGGGCAATAGCCGCCAATAGAAAGACGATGGGCGACGTTTGTAGGGGCAGCAGGGCATGAGTCAACGCAGCGGCCGCGGCCGCATGAGCGGCCAGCCGCCAGCGCGCCGCCACGCCGATCCAATCATCGAGCGCCGAGATGGCCCACACCGCTGCCAGCGCGATAGCCAGGGTCAGCCTGCCCACGTTCTCGACGGGTAGAAAACCATAGGCCGCAGCGCAGGCAAGGAGGGACGCCGCGATGCCTAAGCCGCCGCCGCGGGGAACCGGGGCGGCATGGAGCGACCGCGGCGAGGGTGCGCTCATCGGGGTCGGCAGGACGCCCCGCAACATCAGGAAGCCAATCGTCGATGTGACCAGCGCAGCCAGGACGATCAGCGCCCCCGATTCGGCGAGGCGATCAGAAAATAGCATGCAATTTCAATTGTTTATGTCGCACACCAGAGACGCGTGCGACCTCCGGGAACACACTCAAAGCGCGCTTCCTCTGTTGCAATTTGACAACATGCGCGCCCTCTTGAGATTCGCTGTCATCCGATCGCCTTAGGGGCTTCCCTGCCCTTTGGCAGAATCTACGGCAGCTTCCGAATCTGTGGTTGGAAGATTGGTGCCCATGGCCATCACACACCCGTGTGCATCGGCCGGCCGGCCTGTCATTACTGAGGAGAGACTGAATGAAACTGAAACTGATTGCCTTGGCTGTCAGCGCCATCGCAGCGGGCGCGGCCTCTGCGCAGACCGCCAACGTCACCCTGTACGGCATCGTCGACACCTACGTCGCCAGCATCCGCACGAGCGCTGGTCGCACGGCCACGGGTGCGCCGACCGCCAGCGCGTCGATCAGCGCGGTGGACGCAGGCGGCCGGTCTGGTTCGCGCTGGGGCCTGCGCGGTTCCGAGTCGCTGGGCGGCGGACTGAACGCCATCTTCACGCTCGAGGGCGGCTTCAACTCCGACAACGGCTCGCTCGGCCAGGGCGGTCTGCTGTTCGGTCGTCAGGCGTTCGTCGGCCTGTCGGGCGGCTTCGGTGCAGTCACGCTCGGCCGCCAGTACTCGCCGTCGTACTGGGTCTTCTGCACGGCTTCGGCTGAAGGCTGCACGAACTTCTCCGTCGAAGGCAACCATTACATCGGCCTGCCGGGTGGCCAGCGCATCAACAACAGCGTCAACTGGAAGTCGGCCAACATGGGCGGCCTGACGGTCGCTGCGATGTACGGCTTCGGTGAGACGGCCGGCGGCACCTCGCGCAACCGCCTCGTCGGCTTCAACGGCGAATTCAACAACGGCCCGCTGTACCTTGGCGCTGCCTGGGTTGACGTCAAGAACGCCACCGGTGGCAACGCTGGCCGTCACTGGACGGTGGGCGGCAAGTTCAACGCGGGTGTAGCCACGGTTTCGGGCACCTACGTGAATGCCAAGTACGTCTTCCCGGCCACCTTCAAGGGTTGGCACCTCGGCGTGAACGTGCCGATGGGCAACGTCGGTCTCGTCGCCCAGTTCGGTCAGGGCAAGGTCGGCGCAGCCAAGCAGACCCTGTTTGATGTTGGCGCCGACTACAACCTGTCGAAGCGCAGCAACCTCTACTTCCGCTATGCGAACGCCGACAACAACGCCGCCAGCAACATCAACGCCGCTGGCTTTGGTGGTGTGACGCAGTCGTTCGGTTCCGACAAGCGCATCATCGCGGTCGGTATGCGTCACCGCTTCTAAGCGATCGCGCGTCGAGAGACGCTCACGCAAGGGGGAGTTCGCTCCCCCTTTTGTGATCCGTTTCCCCAAACCTCTCCAACATCGGAGCACTTCATGAAGTTCCAGAAAACCCTCATCGCCGCCGCGGTCGCGCTCGCGTCGTCCGCTGCGTTCGCGCAGACGGCGAACGTCACGCTCTACGGCAGCATCCGCACCGCAATGGAGGTCGCGCAGTACAAAGGCCCGCAGGGTTCGGCGCGCATCATCTCGCAGGAAAACATCTCCTCGCGCTACGGTTTCCGCGGTAGCGAGAACCTGGGCGGCGGCCTTTCGGCCATCTTCCAGCTGGAGGCCGGTTTCTCGAGCGACACCGGTGCCGGCGGCGGCTTCACCCGTGAAAGCTGGGTCGGCCTGCAGGGCGGGTTCGGCACGCTGCGTCTGGGCTATGGTCTGACCCCGTACGACGACGTGCTGGGCTGGGCGCACCATCAGGGCGCAAATAGCTGGGAAAACCGCAACAACGGTCTCTCCGGCGGTGCCGGCTTCGCCAAGCGTGATCTGTTCACCAACTACACCTCATCGGCGAACTGCACGAGCAGCGCGTTCGATGCGCGCTACGGCAACTCGGTCAGCTATCAGACCCCGACGATCGGCGGCTTCACGCTGCGCACGCAGTACGCGATCATCGGCGAGAACGCCGGTACCAAGTGCACCGGCTGGGACACCTCGGTCCGCTTCACGCAGGGTCCGTTCCGTCTTGGCGTCGCGTTCGCCCAGCACAACAACTTCACGGGCCTTGGCTCCGTCGCCGCCCTGCATGACCAGCAGGCGATGCGTGCTTACGCGTCGTTCAACGCCGGTCCGGTCATGATCGACGGCACGATCGAGCAGGCGCGCTACAAGCCGGCCTCGGGCACGCTCAAGTATCGCTACTGGGAAATCGGCGCCCTCGCACCGATGGGCCCGTGGACGCTCGGCGTTCAGTACTCGACGCGTGACAAGGGTCTCGCTGCCGGTTACAACCCGCTCACGCAGGCGCTCACCGTCAA
>CAZSTF010000078.1:9001-10700 GCA_964609555.1 uncultured Alcaligenaceae bacterium
CTGGCCTTCTTGCAGGTCACCGAGGAGCAGGTCGAAGCGCATCTCAGCGGACATCTCGATCGCCTGCCCGAGCGCGATGCCGCCTCCCGCGCGATCGTCGCGCAAATGAAAGCCGACGAGGCAGCCCATGCTCAGACTGCCCGAACGCTCGGTGCCGAACCCATGCCGTGGCTCGTACAGACGGCGATGCGGGGGGCTGCGCGAATCATGACGACCCTCGCGGCCCGCGTCTGAGACACCTCTTCAACGCCCCGGCAAACACGCGGACAGCGACGTCGCTGGATACGCGTTTGCGTGTGTCCCACCGGCCCGTCTAGACCGAGGCCAGGAAGTCAATTTCGCCGATCCTCAATGAGAAACTGGACGACGGTATCAACCGTTGCTGCATCCATGAGCATCGGTGCGTGTCCGGTGTCGGGCACCTCGATCAGGCGAGCCTGTGCATCCGAGGCCAACATCGCCTCCGCAGTCGAACGCGAAAGCAAGTCGGAGTGCTCGCCCCGAAGCACGAGCGTCCGCTCGCCCCGAGCGGCTGCAGCATGCCAGAGCGGCCACAGGTCAACCGCGGGTTCCTTCAACGCCGCCACGAACGCCTCGCCGATCTTCGGATCGATCCGCGAGTGCCAGCGACCGTCCGCACGACGCTCGTACGAAGTCATCAGCAGATGTTGACGCTGTTCATCGGTCAGCGGGCCAAAGGGCGCAAGCGCGGCTGCCGTCGCGGCAATGATCTCCGGGAAGCTCGAGAACACCTCCTGACGGCTAACGTAAGAACCGATACGTGCTATGGCTCCGGGCTCGATCACCGGACCGACGTCATTGATGACGAAACGCGCGATGGGCGTTCGAGGCTGCGCTGCGATGGCCAGCCCGATCAAGCCGCCCATCGATGTCCCGATCCAGTCGCACCGAGTCACGCCACAGTGCCCGAGCATGGCCAGCATGAACCGCACGTACACCGGGATCGCGTACTCTTCCGTTCGCCCGAGCCAGTCGCTCATGCCCCGACCAGGCACGTCGGGGCACAGCACGCGTGCATGCGACGAGAGTGCCGCCGCGAGCACGTCGAAGTCACGTCCGTTCCGGGTCAGACCATGAACGCATACCACGACATGGTTGCTCCGCACGTCGCCCCAGTCATGCACATGCATGACCCGCTCCGAGTCGCCGACAGCGACCGGAACGCGAAAGCCGCGCGGGGGCGACGGAATCATGGCAAAAGCGGCGTCGAAGAAACGATGATGCCGTCGCGGTCGGCGTAGCACCAATCCTCGGGGCGCACCTCGATCCCTTGCAGATTGAGTGTCACATGCGCCGACCCCGCGCCGAGCTTCTTGCTCCGAAGCGGAACCACGCTCCATGCCCGGATGCCGATATCACACGCATCAAGCTCGTCGGTGTCGCGCACCGCACCATTGATCACGATGCCCTGCCAGCCGTTCTGCACGGCAAGCGCCGCCAGATTGCCGCCTAGGAGCGCCACCCGGCGCGATCCGCCCCCGTCGACGAAGAGAACACGACCCTCACCCGGCTTCTCTACCATCGCACGCACGAGGGTGTTGTCCTCGAACACCGAGAGCGTGGTCACCTTGCCAAAGAATCGGCGTCGCTGCCCGAAAGCAAGCATCCCCGGGGTGAGGACGCGAACAACGCCGATCTCAATGCGATCCTCGTTCGCATCGCACAGATCGGTGGTGGC
>CAZSTF010000079.1:0-10533 GCA_964609555.1 uncultured Alcaligenaceae bacterium
GCGCTGCTGGCCCTCACGGCCAGCACCCTCGATCGTGATCGCGAGGCCGCACGTGAGGCGGGGATGCAGGGCTTCGTGAGCAAGCCCGCCACCTCCGACACGATCGCCGCTGCGATCGACGCGGTCTGCCCCGATGAGGTCCTGGCGTCGCCACTCGCTGCGGCAAGTGAACTCGCCGTTCTCGATGAGCGGATTCTTGATGGTCTCGCACGCGCGGCGCAGACCGACCCCTCGGTCATCGAACGTCTGCTGCGGCTGGCGCGGGAGGAGCTGCCCAAGGATGTGGCGCGCTGGCAGCAGGCGGTTTCAACCGGCCAGAGCGATCTGGCGAAGAACGCGGCGCACCGCATTTCAGGCGCGGCCGCCCTCCTGGGCGCACAACGGCTCGCGGACGTGAGCCGGGCCTTCATGGAGGGCAGCGTGGACGCGGCACAGGCGCGTCTCGATGAGGAGTTGAGCCTGCTGCTCGATGCGCTTGCCCGATTCGGGGAGCAGCATCGGGCGATCTGACAGCCGGATCTCTTAGGATGGTGCGACATGTGTGCAACCGGCGATCAGAATAGTCCGCTTTGACAGACGTGCTGGCGCGAAAGCGAGATGCATGGCCGACAATATGACATTCGGGTAAAGCCTGCGACCAAGACGCGAAGATTGCTGCCTGTCCGGGCGTCCGGCAGAGCGGACCCGTCAAGGACGCGGGTGTCACGGCGAGGGGTCGTGACACGGCAACCGGCGTGGTTCATGCGGCCAGCGCCCCATTCCGGGGCGTCGGGAGGCGGTCGTATGAGGCATGCCCGTCAAGATTTCAAGGGGTCGATTCATGTCCACGTCGTCATCAACCGCTGTCCGCGTCATCATCGCCGACGACCATCCCGTCGTGCGCGCGGGCTTGTCGGCCATCCTCGCCGGGAGCCCGCAGATCCGCGTCGTCGGTGAGGTGAGTGACGGCGGCAGTCTGCTGCAGACGCTGGCGAAGACAGCTGCGGACGTCGCCATCCTCGATCTCGGGATGCCCGGGCGTGAGGGGCTGGCCCTGCTTCGCCACATCCGCAACGAGGCCCCGGGACTGCGCATCATCGTCTGCTCGATGTACGACCCCTCGATCTACGCCGAGCGGGCCCTTCAACTCGGAGCCTACGCCTTCCTCGAAAAGAACGTCGCGCCGACGCGCCTGGTGGCGACCGTGCTTTCCGCCGCCGCGAGCCCTGCCGCAGTCCCGCCGCCGCCTCCCGCGGTCGCCAACACCGAACTTCCGCACACCCGATTGTCCGATCGGCAGTTCGAGGTATTTGCGCTGCTCGTGCAGGGGCTGTCGGTCACCGAGATTTCAAACAAGCTGCATCTGAGCATCAAGACGGTCAGCACGCACAAGGTGGCCGTCCAGCGACGCCTGGGTGCGCATTCGGTGGTCGATCTCGTGAAGTACGCGACGGTTCACGGCTTGATCGATCCGCAGGCGCCAACGCGACGCGAGGCGGCGTGAGCATTGCCGCGACGCGCGGCATCCAAACGAAAAAGCCCGCTGACGCGGGCTTTTTTGCGGGATGATCGGTCGACCTACTTCGCCAGTTCGTTCATCGTGGCCTGATCCAGCTGGCCGGTGACGGGGATCCGGCGGTCGCGCTGGAATGCCCGCAGGGCCTCGACCGTACGCCGACCCAGCATGCCGTCCGGGGTGCCCGCGTTGTAGCCGAGCTGGTTGAGCTTCTGCTGTGCAGCCGTCAGGCTCATGTTCGCGTTGCCGGTGGACGAGGGGCCGGCTGCCTGCGATGCGGCAATCGGTGCGCCCTGTTGCTGCGAGCTGCCCTCGACCGTGAGACGGCCTCCGGTGCCCATGCCGCGATCGCCCATCGATTGCGGCGTGTAGTTCTTCACCGCCTTGATGATGTTGTTGTAGGCGTCCGTGAATGCGGCGCTCACCACCTTGCCCTGCGGCGTGTTGGTGTACCCACCTGCGCCGCCGAAGCCCGACGAGCCCACGAGGAGACCGCCGAGGTTGAAGTCGGTGTTGGAAGACGAGCCCTCCGCCGCCGCGACCTGAACGCCCGAGCGGTTGTCGACCAGCGTGAGCATCACGGCCGCCTCGTTGGTGCGGATGGCGCCGGCCACGGCACCGATGGCGCCCAGGCGACCACCGAAGCCGCCCAGCGCTGCGCCGAGACCGCTCGTGCCGCGAGCGCTCACGAGCACCTCGGGCGTGAGCGAGTAGTCGGCCGCGACCATCTGACCTTGGCCGAAATTCGAGTTCTGGCGCAACTCACCCGAACGCTGCAGCGCACGCTCCTGCTGCATGTTGTTCATCGCGCGACCGCGCTCCACGACGATGAAGCAATTCGATTGCTGGATCAACAGGCGCAGCACCGGTGCGGTCGAGCCCAGACGGTAGTTCTCCACGTACCACCGATACCAGTCGAGCGACTGGTCCTCGACCAAGGCGATCGTGCCTACGGGACGGTCACAGCGGCCGAGTTGGGCATTCACGTTCTGTGCTGCTGCTCCGCCGGCCGAGCCGGTGGCGGTGGTCTTCGCGCTGTCGGAGCCGAGCTTGGGCTGGGTTGCCTCGCAGCCCGCCAGTGCGACCGCGACCGCGGTCAGAGTCAATGCAAGAATTCGAGACATAGAGGCGCTCCCTGCCAAAAAATGAATCCGATTTGATGGGCCACGTCACATAGACGGCAATCGCCCGGCAATCGTGACATCGACGCGATTTCACCAGGTGGCCGCGTCAGCTCATGCTCGTCAAATCATAGTTGAAGGCCGATCCGGCTGCACCCGTCACCCGTCGCATGAGAGTACCGCTGACCGCACTGCGCATGAGTTCGAAGCTCGTCCAGGGCCTCTACATTTCGCAGACGAGCTACCGGCGCGCCGATCCCGCGCGCCGCCGCGAGATCAACCGACGCTGGTCGCGTGAGCTTCTCCGCATCACCGGCATCGACGTGCGTGCGATCGGCTTCCCGAAGACGACCGATCGCCCCGTGACATTGGTGGCGAATCACGTCTCGTGGGCCGACATCTTCGCCCTCAACACCGAGCGTGCCTGCCACTTCATCGCCAAGCGCGAACTCCGGCAGTGGCCGATTGCCGGCCGACTCCTGGAGAACGTCGGCACCGTGTTCATCGACCGGAACAACCGGCGCGAGACGCACCGTTTGGCCTCGGTGATCCATGGTCTCATGGAGGCGGGTGAGACGGTCGCGGTCTTTCCTGAGGGGACGACCAGCCGCGGCGACGACGTGCTCAAGTTCCATGCCTCGCTTTTGGAACCGGTGGTTGCCGTGGGCGGGGAGGTCTGGGTGGTCGCGATCCGTTACCTGGACCGGCACGGTCGCTGGACGGATGCGGCGGCCTACATCGGGGAGATGACGCTCGTCGACTCGCTGCGCGCGCTCGCCCGGGCGGGCGCCGTAACGGCCGAGGTGCGGTTCCTCGAAGCCATCCACTGCCGTGGCCTGCACCGCCGCGCGGTCGCCGAGCGGGCCGAAGAACTGGTGCGGGCGGCGGTTCGCAGCCCAACCTGACGCTCAATCCGCGGTCAGGCTGGCCGGTTGCCGACTCGCGACCTGAAACACGGCCTCGTCGTCGAGCCGCAGTGCAGTGAGGGCGCCGCCCCAGAGGCAGCCCGAGTCGAGCAGCGTCACGTTCGGCCAGCGTCTGAATCCTTCGCTCGACCAATGGCCGGCCACCACGCGACGCGAGCGCGAGCCGCGCTCCGGATGCGCGAACCACGGCGAAAAGCCCGTCGGCGCATAGGTGCGATCCCGCTTTTCGGCAAATTCCAGCGTGGAGTCGGCGCTGCAGAAGCGCATTCGGGCGAAAGCATTGACGACCACCCGCGCGCGCGCCATGCCGACGAGATCAGGCGACCATTGACGGGGTTCGTTGCCGAAGAGTTCGCGAAGAAAAGGCAAGGGGTCGGGGGCGCGGAGCGCCGATTCGATCTCCCGGGCTAGTCGGCGCGCCTCGGGCAGATCCCAGGCGGGCAAGAGCCCCGCATGCACGAGCGTCGCCTGGGGCAGATCGAGGAGCAGGGGGCGATGGCGGAGCCAGTCGATCAGCGCGTCGGCGTCGGGGGCAGCGAGCACGTCGTCGAGCGTATCGCCCGGATGCGGTCGGGCCAGACCCGCGTGTGCCATGATCAGGAAGAAATCATGGTTGCCCAGAACGCTGTCCGCCGCGCCCGCATCGGCAAGCTGCTTGACCCGACGGAGCACCGCGGCCGATTCCGGACCGCGGTTGACCAGATCGCCGACGAAGTAGACCCGGTCGCGCGTCGGGTTGAGGCGGGCCAGCGAAAGCAACTCGCCGAGTTCCGCGTCACAGCCCTGCACGTCACCGATGACGTAAGTACTCATATCGGGTGGTCACGCACCAAAAACAAAGGCGCGCCGCGTGGCGCGCCTCCATCGGCAGCCGTACACCGTCTTGCGGCTACTTTGCCTTGGCCACCTGATAGTCGACGGCTGCCTTGACCTCGTCGTCCGTCAGGCTCGAATTGCCGCCACGCGCTGGCATGCCCTTGAAGCCCTCGATCGAGTGCTTGTAAAGTGTGGCTACACCCTGCGCGATGCGAGGTGCCCATGCCGCCTTGTCGCCCGTTTTGGGTGCGCCTGCCACGCCCGCACCGTGGCAGGCCGTGCAGGCGAGTTGGTAGACCTCTTCGCCGCTCCGGGGCTTGGCGGCCACGGCCGCAACCGCGGGCGCGGCGGCAGGCGGCGGCGCGCCGCCCTCGGACTTGACCAGTTCACCAATCGGGCGGATACGTTGCTCGACGCTCGCGGGCGACTCGTTCGGGTCGATGCGCTTGCTGCCGGTGACCAGGTAGGCCCCCAGCATGGCAATGGCCACCGGCGTGACGAGCGCCAGGACGCCTGCGATGATCAGTTGCTTCGGTGTCTTGATGAAGCCTTCGCCGCTCATGAATGGCTTGGGGCGCGAGCCCCATGAAAAGTCGAATAAGTAGGGAGTGATTATAGGTGCCGCATTGCCGAGCGATTGGCGGCCGGTGCCTATAATGAAAGGCTCAGCGCCCGTAGCTCAGCTGGATAGAGTGTTGGTTTCCGAAGCCAAAGGTCACAGGTTCGACTCCTGTCGGGCGCGCCAAGAGACCGACAGGAGGAGAACCTGTCGTGGGCCGGTTCGACGACCGGCGTGAGCCGGGCGGACGAATCGCGATGAGTCGGAGCGATTCGGTCTGATTTCCCTGCAATCCACACGTCGCACCCTCATACGGGTCGCGGGCGCGCGTGAGGTTGAGTTCCCGTAGAAGATGTTGCAACGTGCGATCCGCACGCGCAGCGTGCTGGTCGGCGTGCGAGTGAGCCTGCGAACGAGCGCGCTTTCAAGGGCGCGAATGTCCCTCACCCCAACCCTCTCCCGGGGGGAGAGGGAGTGAGAGGGCCTTGAGCCGACCCTCGCGCGGACGCAGAGCAACCGTCCATCAAGGCGCTTCCATGCGCCACAGCGAGCGCGTGGGAGTGCCGACGACACCCGCCTTACTTCTGCGGCGGCTCCTTGAGGGACGCCGCTTCGCGGTTCATCATCGAGAAGCCGCCCACGGGTTTGACCAGCGCCTCGCGCTTGTCGGCCGGCGCGGCGGCGGGGAAGAGCGAGCGGGTGACAGCCAGCGCCGCGATGAGCGCGATGGCGACCGGGATCACGAACGCCAGGATGCTGACAATGATCAGTTGCTTGGGCGTCTTGATGAAGCTCTCTTCGTGATGTGCGCTCATTGGGCTCTCCCTCGGTGTGATCGATGCGCGGATTCTGTCGGAACTTCAGACCATTGGCGCACGGGGTCCAATCGGAGCGGCCGTGCACGCATACACGAATGCATGAAAAACGGGGCCGAGGCCCCGTTACAGCGCGACGGCGATGCCGTCAGATTTCTTCGTAGAGCGGCAGCGTCAGGAATTCGGCGAACGTCTCCTGGGTGCTCATCTGCGTGAAGATTTCGGCCGCGCGGTCGAACTTGCCCACGGCACCCGTGGCCTTGACCTTGGCCAGTTCCTCGGGCACGAGCGCACGAACGAGCTCGGCGGTGACCTTGCGACCATCCTCGAGCACGCCCTTTGGCGAGCGGATCCATTGCCAAACCTGTGAGCGGCTGATTTCGGCGGTGGCGGCATCCTCCATCAGGTTGTGGATCGGCACGCAGCCATTGCCTGCAAGCCAAGCGCCGAGATAGTGGATGCCCACGTTGATGTTCATCCGCAGACCGGCCTCGGTGATCGGCGTTTCGGGCTGGAAGTTGAGCAGATCCGCGGCGGTCACGGTGACATCGTCGCGTTGCTTCTCCCACTGGTTGGGCCGGTCGCCGAGGACGGCGACGAACTCGGCCATCGCCGGCTCGACGAGACCCGGGTGGGCAACCCAGCCGCCGTCGTAGCCGTCCGTTGCGTCGCGACGCTTGTCGTTCACGATGCCCTGCATGGCGATGGCGTTCTTCTCGGGATCGTTCTTGATCGGAATCAGCGCACTCATGCCGCCAATGGCCGGCGCGCCCCGCTTGTGGCAGGTCTTGAGCAGGAGCAGCGCGTAGGCGCGCATGAAGGGCGAGGTCATGGTCACCTTCGCGCGGTCGGCGAGGCAGAAGTTCCGGTCGAGCTTGAACTTCTTGATGCAGGAGAAGATGTAGTCCCAGCGCCCGGCGTTGAGCCCGGCCGAGTGTTCACGCAGCTCAAAGAGGATCTCTTCCATCTCGAAGGCTGCGAGGATCGTCTCGATCAACACGGTGGCCTTGATCGTGCCGCGCGGAATGCCGAGCGTGTCCTGCGCCACGCAGAAGATGTCGTTCCAGAGCCGCGCTTCGAGGTGCGACTCCATCTTGGGCAGGTAGAAGAACGGTCCGGCGCCGCGAGCGATCTGCTCCTTCGCGTTGTGGAAGAAGAAGAGGGCGAAATCGAAGATGCCGCCCGAGACGCGCTCGCCGTCGACGGTCACGTGCTTCTCGTCGAGGTGCCAGCCGCGCGGGCGTACCTGGAGGGTGGCGATCTTGTCGTTCAACTTGTAGAGCTTGCCGTTCTGCTCGAGCGTGAGCTCGCGGCGGATGGCGCGCTTCAGGTTGATCTGGCCCTGGATCTGGTTATCCCACGAGGGTGCGTTCGAGTCCTCGAAGTCGGTCATGTAGCTGTCCGCGCCCGAGTTGAACGCGTTGATGACCATCTTCGCTTCGACCGGGCCCGTGATCTCCACGCGGCGGCATTCGAGCGCCTTGGGCAGCGGCGCCACGCGCCACGACGGGTCGTTCCTGATGTGCGCGGTCTCGGGCAGGAAGTCCGGCCGCTCACCGGCATCGAGGCGCTTCGCACGATCGGCGCGCGCGGCGAGCAACGCGCGGCGGCGGGGCTCGAACTGCCGATGCAGTTGGGCGACGAAGGCCAGTGCGTCCGGGGTGAGGATTTCGGCAAAGGCCGGGCTGACGGGGGCCTTGATCTCGAGGCCGGCGGGGAGGACGGTGCTCATGGAGGAACTTCGGATGAAAGGAAGGAATGCACGGACGCAAGGCAATCACGTGCGTCGCGCTTGCTGCGGTGCGACACGAATTTTGGAGGCGTCTTCCGTCAGTTGGAAGAAAGAATCGCGATTTTTGAAACTTTCGGTTCCACAATCAAGGCTTCGCGCCGAAGTTTCGCAGGGTCTCGCCCGTCATCCGCACGATCCGCCAGTCGGGCAGGACGGTGGCGCCCATCGACTCGTAGAAGGCGATCGAGGGGGCGTTCCAGTCGAGCACGCTCCATTCAAAGCGGCCGCAGCCGCGTTCGACCGCGATCTGCGCCAAGTGGCGAAGGAGCGCCTTGCCGTAGCCGCGACCGCGCATTTCGGGCACAACGAAGAGGTCTTCGAGATAAAGCCCCTTGCGGCCAAGGAAGGTCGAGAAGTTGTGGAACCAGAGCGCGAAGCCGACCGGCTCGCCCGCGACCTCGGCGAGCACGCATTCAATGTGCGCGTCCGGTCCGAACAGCTCGCGTTCGAAATCGGCGGGCGTGGAGACCACGAGGTGTTCGAGCTTCTCGTACACCGCGAGGGCATGCACGAGCCGGTGGAGCGCCGGCAGATCCTCGCGCTCGACTGGCCGGATGAGGAGTTCGGCCGGCGCGCTCATGTCCGCACCTCGATCACATCGGCCACGCGCGCGCCGCTCACGCGCACGAGCTCGGCGGGCGCGATCTCGAACAGCGCCTGCGGGGTGCCGCCGGCGGGGAAGACGGTCGGGAAAGCAAGCAAGGTCTCGTCCATGAGCACGAGGCCAGGCTTCGTGTGCGCAAGCGGCGCGACGCCGCCGATCACGAAGCCGGTGTGCTCGCGCACGTAGTCAGCGTCCGCCTTGGCCGGTGTTTCACCGGTGAGCTGCGCGACCTTGGCCGTGTCCACGCGCTGCGCGCCGCTCGTGATGACGAGGATCGAGCGGCCGCTCGCGGCACCCCGGAAGATCACGCTCTTGGCGATCTGCGCGATGTCGCAGCTGAGCACGGCCGCGGCTTCCGCAGACGTGCGACAGGCCTGTTCGAACTCGCGCACGACGGCTGCGCTGCCAGCCGCGCGAAGGGCATCCTGCACGCGCTGTGCATTGCTTGACAGCAGGCCGCTCACGCGGAGACGTCCTGCAGATGATCGTGCTCGACGCGCTTCAGGGATGTGTCGGTCGCCTGGCTCGGGGGTGTCGCCTCGATGGGCGCAGGCTTGACCGGCGCGCGCAGCAGGGCGCAGACTTCACGCGGCCGTCGTCCACGCAGCGCGGGTGCAGGCGAGCGTGCCGCCGGCTGGTCCGGGTTGAGGTCGAAGTGGGATTTGTCGCGCGGACTGCTGCGCGGCGGGGTTGGGGGCCGATCGCCGTGATCGCGTCGCTCGCGGCGCTCGCTGCGCGGCGCGGTGCCGTCGCGCGGTGCGCGCGACGACAGGTCGGGCAGCGGTGCCACCTCGATCTTGCGTTTGAGGAGCTTCTCGATCTCGGCGAGCAGACGCTCGTCGTCCGGGGAGACGAAGGAGATCGCGGTGCCGCTTGCGCCCGCACGACCCGTGCGGCCGATGCGGTGCACATAGTCTTCGGCCACGAACGGCAGTTCGTAGTTGATCACCGTGGGCAACTCCTCGATGTCGAGGCCGCGTGCTGCGACGTCGGTGGCCACGAGGATCGTCGCGGTACCCGACTTGAAGGCCTCGAGCGCCTTCAGACGCTCTTCCTGCGATTTGTCCCCGTGGAGCGCCGTGGTCGCGAAGCCATCGCGCTCGAGCGCGCGCGCGAGCCGCGCCGTGTCGAGTTTGCTGCGGCAGAACACGAGCACCTGGGTCAGGTTCTGCGAGCGCACGAGGTGGGCGAGCAGCCTCCGCTTGTCGTCCCCGGAGACCTTGTAGATCCGCTGCGTGACCGTCTCGGCCGCCGTGTTGCGGCGCGCGACCTCGATCAGCGTCGGCTCCCTGAGCATCCGGTCGGCGAGCTTCTTGATCTCGTCGGAGAACGTGGCCGAGAAGAGCAGGCTTTGCCGCGCCGCGGGGAGCAGTCCGATGATGCGGTTGATGTCGGGCAGAAAGCCCATGTCGAGCATGCGGTCGGCTTCGTCCAGAACGAGCACCTCGACTTGATTGAGGTAAACGTTCTTCTGCTCGTAGTGGTCGAGCAGGCGGCCCGGCGTGGCCACCAGGATCTCGATGCCCGCGCGCACGGCCTTGGTCTGCTCGCGGATGTCCACGCCGCCAAAGACCACGGTCGAGCGCAGCCCGGTGTATTTCGCGTAGGTCTCCACGCTCTCGGCGATCTGGATCGCCAGTTCCCGCGTTGGCGCCAGCATGAGCGCGCGGACCGGGTGCCGAGCCGGCGAGGGCGAACTGTTCGCATGCTTCAGCATGCGGGCGAGGATCGGCAGCGTGAACGCGGCCGTCTTTCCGGTGCCGGTTTGTGCGCCACCCATCACGTCGCGGCCTTCGAGGACGACCGGGATCGCCCGGGCCTGGATCGGGGTCGGCTTGACGTAGCCTTTCTCGGCCACCGCGCGCAGGATCGGCTCGGGGAGAGCCAGTTCGGCGAACGTGGGTCCGGTGGACTCGGCCGCCACGGTGGCGGCGAGGTTCGCGGTGGAGGGGAGCGGAGCCGCAGGCGTCGACTCGGCGCCGCCTGCCGGGGCGGGCGCCTCAGGAGTCGTGGGTTCTTGCATGCCCGAATTTTACGCACCGCGGCCCACTCAGGGCCCGTGCAGAGCGCGGGGCCCGGCTCACCCCGCGGATCACCCCCGTTCTGGTGTCTTCATCGGTGGCGGCGATCAATCCGTCAAGAAAGTTTCGCAACACAGGCGACTGTCTTGGACAAAATATCCCTGCTGCCGCTGGTGGCGCAGGAGTCCTTGCGCCGTCTTTCGGGCGGCGCTGCTTTCACCAAGGAGATCCCATGAATCTGAAGGGCACGAAAACGCACGAGAACCTGAAGGCTGCCTTCGCGGGCGAGAGCCAGGCGAACCGCCGCTACCTGTACTTCGCAAACAAGGCGGACGTCGAGGGCCAGAACGACGTGGCCGCGCTCTTCCGCTCCACCGCCGAGGG
>CAZSTF010000080.1:0-10429 GCA_964609555.1 uncultured Alcaligenaceae bacterium
CGAAGGCGGCCTCGACCTGTGCGGCCTCGTGGCCCACGACGACGACGGTGCGCGCGGCGGCGAGCGGCGCGACCGCATCGAGCACATGCGCGAGGAGCGGGCGTCCGCCCAGGGGTTGCAGCACCTTCGGCAGGCGCGACTTCATGCGCGTGCCCTTGCCGGCGGCGAGAACGACGACTTGGAGCGGAGAACAGGTCATGGGCTCGGAAGTTTCGTTGGCGGCGGGTCTCAGCCGCGCTCGTAGCGAAGGAGCACGCTTTCGGCATCCCGCGTGATCGTGCCATCGGGTCCGGTCACGCGGTGGGTCATGGAATACACGGCGTTCACGCTCGGCGCGTAGTCGTAGCGCTCCTCGTTCAGCCACGTGACCGGCGGATCGCTGCCTTCCACGGTGACACGCGCGACGTAGCGCACGCGCCAGAGTGCGATCTCGCGCGAGCGGATGCCGACGGGCGGCCGGGTGGCCGGCGTGGGGTTGGGTGAGACGGCCGACGGCGGACCGCCTTCGATCGGCACCCGGATCGCGACGCGGCCAAGCACCGTGCGTTCGTAGCGGTGCAGGTTCGAGGTGCCCGTGACCGCGTTCGCGACGCGCGCTTCACCGGTTGCGCGATCGCCGGCGGTCAATGGAAAACGAAACAGCGGAAACGCCGGCGTCCAGACCCAGCGGCCGGCGTCCTCTTCCGTGTCGCCGGGGGCTGCGAGGGCCGGGCGGGAGAGCAGATTCCACTCCCGGGTGTAGATCCAGCGGCCGCCCGCGTAGCCCGGGGCATCCGAACGCTGCTCGCAGGTGACGGTCTCCGCGTCGAGCGCGACGACGCGTCGCGTCTCTTCGAAGCGCGCCTTGCGCAGGCGGTCCTCGATCCGATAGGTCCAGCGGTCCCCGACGCGAAGTTCGGGGCGGGGCGGGGCGTCGAGCGTCGTGGGGCGGGTCATGACGGGGCGGCAGTCTCAAACGTATTGGCGTCGGGAGCCGCATGGTAATCGGCCGTGCCTAGAATCGGCCATTCCATCCGTACCAGACCGAGGTCGTCATGATGTCCGCTCACTCCCTTGCTGCCGTGTCCCGATGGATCGCCACCGCCGTCGGCGCTGCGATGCTGTCGACAACCGCGCTGGCCGACACCTGCAAGCACCGCGGCGAACTCGACCCGAACTACTGCGACGAAAACAAGGATCTGGTCGCCGACCAGCCGAAGGATCCGAAGAAGTGGAAGAACCCCTCGACGTTGGTGTGGGCGTACACGCCGGTGGAAGACCCGGCGGTCTACGAGAAGATCTTCGCGCCCTTCACGGAGCATCTGGCGAAGTGCATCGGCAAGCGGGTGGTGTTCTTCCAGGTGCAGAGCAACGCGGCAGAAATCGAAGCCATGCGCTCGGGGCGTCTGCATGTCGCGGGCTTCTCGACCGGCCCCACCGCCTTCGCGGTCAACGTGGCCGGTGCGGTGCCGTTCGCGGTCAAGGGCACGGCCAAGGAGTTCCAAGGCTACAACCTGATCGTGGTCACACGCGCCAACGGCCCGATCCAGAAGCTGGCCGACCTGAAGGGCAAGAAGGTGGCGCACACCTCGCCCTCGTCCAACTCGGGCAACCTGGCACCGCGCGCGCTCTTCCCGGCCGAAGGCATCACGCCGGAAAAGGACTACACGGTCGTCTACTCCGGCAAGCATGACCAGTCGATCCTGGGCGTGATGAAGGGCGACTACGACGCCGCTCCCGTGGCGAGCGACGTCTTCGAGCGCATGGCGCGCCGCGGACAGATCAAGGAGTCGGACTTCCGCATCGTCTACCGCAGCCGCAAGTTCCCGACCTCGAGCTTCGCCTACGCGCACGACCTGCATCCCCAGCTGGCCGAGAAGGTGCTGTCCTGCTTCTACGAGTACCGCTTCACGCCCGAGATGCAGAAGGCGTTCGACGGCGCGGATCGCTTCTTCCCGATCAATTACCAGACGACCTGGGAGCCGGTGCGGCAGGTCGCCCAGGGCTCGGGGGAGAGCTTCGGCCGTGCGGGCTACCAGAAGGAAGTCGAGCGCGAAGCCGCTGCAAAGAAAAAGTAAGTCGGTGTCGGCGCTTTCCATCCGCGGGCTCGCCAAGGAGTACGTCCGCGGAAAGCCGGTCCTGCGCGACATTTCGCTCGATGTCGCGGCCGATGGCATCACCGCGATCATCGGCCCCTCGGGCACGGGCAAGTCCACACTCATCCGCTGCATCAACCGGCTGATCGATCCGACGGCCGGGGAGATCCTGTTCGAGGGTCAGGACCTCGCCCGACTCTCGGGCAAGGCGCTGCGCGCGGCCCGTCGGCGCATCGGGATGGTGTTCCAGGAATACAACCTCGTCGAGCGCCTGACCGTGATGGAGAACGTGCTCTCCGGTCGGCTCGGTTATGTGTCGGCCTGGACGGCATGGCGGCGTGCATTTGCGGACGCCGATGTGGCGCGCGCCTTCCACTTGCTCGAACGCGTGGGCCTGGCTGACTTTGCCCGCCGTCGGGCGGACGAGCTCTCCGGCGGCCAGCGTCAGCGTGTGGGCATTGCCCGCGCACTCATGCAGGCGCCGGGACTGCTCCTGGCGGATGAGCCGACCTCGTCGCTCGACCCGAAGACTTCGGTCGAGATCATGGAGCTCATGCGCGACCTCGCCGCCGAGAGCGGCGTGCCGGTGATCGTCAATATCCACCAGGTCGACCTCGCGCGGCGCTTCGCCGGCCGCATGGTGGGCATGAGTGGCGGTCGCATCGTCTATGACGGCGCGCCGGAGGGGTTGGGCCATGATGAACTGAAGGCGATCTACGGCGGCGAAAGCTGGTTGAGTCCATGACTGCCGTCGTCACCCGCGATGACTTCTTCGCCCCGTCGATCGGGCGACGTCTCATCTACGCGGGACTCATCGTCTACGTCATCTATGCAGCAGCCACGCTCGGCCTCAGTCTCGAGCGCATCGAACGCGGCATCGGCTATGGCGCCCGATTTCTTGCGGGGTTCTTTCCGCCCAATTTCACGAAGAGCGACATCC
The DNA here is from genome assembly GCA_964609555.1 of uncultured Alcaligenaceae bacterium. Classification (GTDB taxonomy): domain Bacteria; phylum Pseudomonadota; class Gammaproteobacteria; order Burkholderiales; family Casimicrobiaceae; genus Casimicrobium. Next base: position 3,016 of record CAZSTF010000080.1, read on the forward strand.
TGCCGGGACTGCTCGAATCGCTGCAGATCGCCTTTCTTTCCTCGCTGTTCGGCACGCTTCTGGCGATTCCGGTGGCGCTTCTGTCCGCACGCAATCTGATGCCGCGCGCGGTGAGCTGGACCGGGCGGCTCATCATCATCTTCTGCCGGTCGTTTCATCCGGTCATCATCGCCATCATCGCGGTCAAGGCGATCGGGTTCGGTGCGGCGGCTGGGGTGGTCGCGCTGACGATCGCGAGCGTCGGATTCGTGGGCAAGCTCCTGGCCGAGGCGATCGAGGAGATCTCGGAGAAGCAGATCGAAGCCGTGCGGGCCACGGGCGCCTCCTTCATGGGTGTGATCGTGTTCGGGGTCATTCCGCAGGTCATGAATCGCTTCATCGGGTTCGTCGCCTACGAGACCGACAGCAACCTGCGCAACTCCACCATGGTCGGCGTGGTGGGCGCGGGCGGCATTGGGGGCACGCTGTTCTCGGCCTTCCAGCGGTTCGACTATGACTTCGTGGCCGGCATCGTCATCTGCATCATCGCGCTCGTCATGGTGGGTGAACTGCTGCAGCTCGTCGTGAAGCGGGTGTTCCGATGAGCCTGGTCGCCACGACCGAGGGGGCGCGTCGCTGGGTGCGCTTCACCCCGGCCGAGCGCATGGCGCGCTTTGCGGTGTATCTGACCGTCGTGGCGGCCATCGTCTGGTCGGCGCGCACGATCGAGATCATTCCGGAGTTCCTGCTCGACGCGCCCGAGCAGGTGGCGGACATGGGCAGCCGCATGTGGCCGATCGACTGGAGCCATTTCTGGCCGGTGGTCTGGCCGGCGCTGATCGAGACGCTGCACATCGCCGCGATGGCCACGCTCCTCGGGCTTGCGATGGGCATCCCCGTCGGATTCCTCGCGGCGCGCAATGCCACGCCAGTGCCGTGGCTCAATCACCTCGCGCGCTTCATTCTGGTCGCCACGCGCTCGATCTCCACGTTGATCTGGGCGCTGTTCTTCGTCGCCATGTTCGGCCCCGGGCCGCTTGCGGGCGCGCTCGCCATCGCCTTCCACTCGATCGGCTTCATCGGCAAGATGTTCTCCGAGGGCGTGGAGGAAGCCGCCCGTGGGCCGATCGAAGCGCTGACGGCCACCGGCGCCACACCGATGCAGAAGATCGTGATGGGCTACTGGCCCATGGCCTTGCCGACCTTCTGGTCGGTGGCGCTGTTTCGCTGGGACATCAACGTCCGCGAGTCCGCTGTGCTTGGGCTGGTGGGTGCAGGTGGCATCGGCGTCGCACTCAATTCGGCGATCGACCTGATCCAGTGGGATCGTGTCGCCCTGATCCTGCTCACGATCTTCGTCGTCGTGGTGGTGATCGAGTGGGTGGTGACGCGGATCCGCGAACGCGTCATCTGACGGTCCCAAGCAGCAAGACCTGCCCCGAAGTGGGGTTGTTGCGCCGCACTAAAATCAGGGTCCAGCCCTTGCGGTACTCCCGGGCGACCCATGAACCGGTTTCTCGCACTTTTCGGCGCTCGCGCTCCGGGCGCTCCCGGCGTCCGACGCGGTGGTCTTTTCGATGTGATCTCGGGCCTTGCGACGCTCTCGGCCGTCCCTCAGTCCGCTGTCGCACCCACCGCCACGGATGCGCCCACGCCACGCACCGTGGCCCGCAAGGAGACGGAGATCGAGGCTGCAACTGCGCCCGAGCAACGCATCCGCGAGATCCCCTACAACTACACGAGCTTCTCGGATCGCGAGATCGTGCAGCGGCTGCTCGGGGCGGACGCCTGGGACATCCTGCAAAGCCTCCGCGGCGAGCGAAAGACCGGCCGCAGCGCGCGCATGCTCTTCGAGGTGCTGGGCGACATCTGGGTCGTCGAGCGCAACCCCTACCTGCAGGACGACCTGATCGAGAACCCGCGCCGTCGGGCGATGTTGATCGAGGCCCTGCGCCATCGCCTGCGTGAGGTCGAGAAGCGCCGCCAACTGCAGGCGGTGGACGCCGAGGCGCGCGCCCGGGACGCGAAGGTGGGCGAACTGCTCGAGCGCGCGCGCCGGGCGGTCGACCGCTTCGAGCGCGAGTTCACCGAGACGATCGAACTCCGAAAGCGTGTGCTGCGCGTCCTCTCGCGCGTGACGCATCGAGACAACATCACGTTTGACGGCCTCGCCCGCGTGAGCCACGTCACCGATGCGACCGACTGGCGCGTCGAGTATCCGTTCGTCGTGCTGCACCCGGACAGCGAGGCCGAGGTGGCCGGTCTCGTGCGTGGCCTGATCGAACTCGGTCTCACGATCATCCCGCGCGGCGGCGGCACGGGCTACACCGGGGGCGCGGTGCCGCTCGTCAAGCGCTCCGCGGTCATCAACACCGAGAAGCTCGAGCGCCTCTCCGAGGTGCGGCACGAAGTCCTGCCGGGCCACAGTGAGGCCTACGGGGTCATCGAGTGCGAGGCGGGTGTGGTCACGCGGCGGGCGATGGACGCCGCCGATCGCGCGGGGCTCGTCTGGGCCTGCGATCCGACGAGTGCGGACGCGAGCTGTATCGGCGGCAACATCGCGATGAACGCGGGCGGCAAGAAGGCGGTGCTCTGGGGTACGGCACTCGACAACCTCGTCGCCTGGCGGATGGTGACGCCCGATGGGGACTGGCTCGAAGTCACCCGGATGGATCACAACCTCGGCAAGATCCATGACGCCAATCACGCGACCTTCCGCCTGCAGTGGCTCGATGACGCGCAGCGCGTCAAGCGCGAGGAGACGCTGATCATTCCGGGCCCGAGCTTCCGCAAGATCGGTCTCGGCAAGGATGTGACCGACAAGTTCCTGTCCGGTCTGCCCGGCGTGCAGAAGGAAGGCACCGACGGCATCATCACCTGGTCGAAATGGGTGCTGCACAAGATGCCGCCCCACACACGCACGGTCTGCCTCGAGTACTTCGGCCCCGTGCGCGAAAGCGTGCCCTCGATCGTCGAGATCAAGGGCTATCTCGACGCCCTGCCCAAGACCGGAGGCTCGCGCGTCATGCTCGCCGGACTCGAGCATCTCGACGAGCGCTACATCCGCGCCGTGGGCTACGCGACCAAAGCGAGACGCCACGGCCGACCCAAGATGGTGCTGATCGGCGACATCGTGGGCGATGACGAGAACGAGGTCGCCCGCGCCGCGAGCGAGGTCGTGCGCCAGTGCAACGCACGCGGCGGCGAGGGCTTCGTGGCCGTGAGCGCCGAGACGCGCAAGAAGTTCTGGCTCGACCGCGCACGCACGGCAGCGATCGCCAAGCACACGAACGCCTTCAAGTTGAACGAAGACGTGGTGATTCCGCTCGAGCGCATGGGCGAGTACTGCGATGGCGTCGAGCGGATCAACATCGAACTCTCCATCGCCAACAAGCTGCGCCTGTGCGACGCGCTCGAGCGCTTCCTCGCGGGCCCGATGCCGCAGCATCGCTACGAGGAATTCGGTGTCACCGCGGAGACGCTCGCCGACAAGGTGGCCGCAGCACGCGAACGGGTCGGCGAAGTGGCGGCCCGCTGGCGCAGCCATCTCGGTGTTCTCGCGGGCTCGTCGGTCGCGCACGTCGACCCGCAACCCGGCTTCGCCGCGCCCGCAAGCGAAAGCGAAGCGCTCGCGCTGTTTCGCCAGCTGCAGTCGCAGGAGCTGCGCATCTCGTGGAAGCGCGAACTCAAGGCACCGCTTGCGGATCTGTTTGCCGGTGATGCGCTCCGGCCGATCCTCGAACGGATCGAGGCGATCCATCGCGAGGTGCTTCGTGGGCGCACGTGGGTCGCGCTGCACATGCACGCCGGGGACGGCAACGTGCACACGAACATCCCCGTCAACAGCGACAACTACGAGATGCTGCAGGAGGCCAATGCCGCGGTCGCACGCATCATGGCACTCGCGCGGCGTCTCGATGGGGTGATCTCGGGCGAGCACGGCATCGGCATCACGAAGCTCGAGTTCCTGACCGAGGAGGAGATCGCGCCCTTCGCCCGCTACAAGCAGAGGATCGATCCCGAAGGCCGGTTCAACGCGGGCAAGCTGCTGCCGGGGGGCGACCTGAGGAATGCCTGGACGCCGTCCTTCGGACTGCTCGGTGCCGAATCCCTGATCCTCGAGCAGTCGGACATCGGTGCGATCAGCGATTCGATCAAGGACTGCCTGCGCTGCGGCAAGTGCAAGCCGGTCTGCGCCACCCACGTGCCGCGGGCGAACCTGCTCTACAGCCCGCGCAACAAGATCCTCGCCACGGGGCTGCTCGTCGAGGCCTTCCTCTACGAGGAGCAGACCCGCCGCGGTGTTTCGCTGCGCCACTGGGATGAACTCGCCGACGTGGCGGACCACTGCACGGTCTGCCACAAATGCGTGAACCCCTGCCCGGTGGACATCGACTTCGGCAACGTCTCGATGGCGATGCGAAACCTCCTGCGCAAGGAGGGCAAGAAGAAGTGGAATCCGGGCACGGCCGCCGCGATGATGATCCTGAACGCGCGCGACCCGGCGACGGTGAATCTGCTCAAGCGCACGGTCGTGAACTGGGGCTACGAGGCCCAGCGCTTTGCGCACAAGCTCGCCAAGCGCTTCGGGCTCATCGGCAGCCAGACCACGCGCCCGCCCGCGACGACCGGAGGACGCCCGCCCGTGAAGGCGCAGGTAATCCACTTCATCAACAAGCCGATGCCCGGCGGCCTGCCCAAACAGACCGCGCGCAAGCTCCTCGACATCGAGGACGACAAGATCGTCCCGATCATCCGCAACCCGAAGTTGAATGCCGACGAGCAGGAGGCGGTGTTCTATTTCCCCGGCTGTGGCTCCGAGCGGCTCTTCTCGCAGGTCGGGCTCGCCACCCAGGCGATGCTCTGGCACGTGGGCGCGCAGACCGTGCTGCCGCCGGGCTACCTCTGCTGCGGCTACCCGCAGACCGCGAGTGGCAACCACGACAAGGGGCAGCAGATCATCACCGACAACCGGGTGCTCTTCCATCGGGTGGCCAACACGCTCAACTACCTCGACATCAAGACGGTCATCGTCTCCTGCGGCACCTGCATGGATCAGCTCGCAAAGTACGAATTCGAGAAGATCTTCCCCGGCTGTCGTCTGCTCGACATCCACGAATACCTGCTCGAGAAGGGTGTGAAGCTCGACGGCGTGACGGGCGTGCGCTACATGTACCACGACCCCTGCCACACGCCGATGAAGACCTACCAGCCGATGAAGGTGGTGGGCGAACTCATGGGCCAGACGGTGCCGCTCAACGAGCGCTGCTGCGGTGAATCGGGCACGCTCGCGGTGGTTCGCCCGGACATCTCGACTCAAGTGCGCTTCCGCAAGGAAGAGGAGATGAAGAAAGGTGCTCAGGCGCTCCGCGCCATCCCCGTCCGCGCGGCCGATGGCGCTGAGCGCGCCTTCGAGGGACAGGTCAAGGTGCTCACGAGCTGCCCGAGCTGCCTGCAGGGCCTCTCACGCTACGACGACGACAGCGGCACCACGGCGGACTACATCGTCGTCGAGATGGCCCGCCACGTGCTGGGGCCCAACTGGATGGGCGACTACGTGAAAGCCGCCAACACGGGCGGCATCGAACGCGTGCTCGTGTGACGCATGCCGAGGCCGGGGTGCCGAGGGCGATCCCCGCTTGAATTCCGCAGGGCCGGAGACAACATCGCCGGCATGAAACCCGCCCTCTTGTCGCTTTTGTCCACTCGATGGTCCCTTCGATGGCTCGCCGGCCTCCTCGCGGGGGCGGCCGCCGGTCTGCTCACCTCGTCTGTCATGGCCATCGAAGAGCCACGTCACCGTGTCATCGAAACCGTCGGTGCAATCCAGATCCGTGAGTACGAGCCTGCGATCGTGGCCGAGGTCGAAGTCGAAGGCGAGCGCTACGCGGCGATCAACCGCGGCTTCCGCATCCTCGCCCGCTACATCTTCGGGGGCAATCAAGGCGAACGCAAGATCGCGATGACCGCGCCCGTGACCCAGGCGGCAGCGGGCGTCAACGAGGGCCAGAAAATCGCAATGACCGCGCCGGTCACGCAGACGGCTGCGGGCGGCGAACGCTGGCGGGTGACGTTTGCCATGCCGTCCGAGTTCACGCTCGATACGCTGCCGATCCCGAACGACCCCCAGGTGCGCTTCCGGGTGCTCCCGCCCGAGCGCCGTGCGGTCATCGTCTTCGATGGTCTTTCGACCGACGCCAATCTCGGGCGCCATCGCGCCGAACTCGAACGGTTCGTGCGCGAACGGGGACTCGAGCCCACAGGCGACTATGTGATGGCCTTCTACAACGACCCGTTCACCTTGCCGTGGAATCGGCGCAACGAGTGGTGGGTACCCATCAAGTAGCGCCCCCCGGCGGGGTTCGCCGGGCTGTCTGATCCGCATCAACCGCGGGACAGCCTCGTGCGCGACAATCAGAAAGAAACCAGCCAAGGAGAATCACGATGAAAGTCCTGCTTCCGGTCGATGGCAGCAAGCACACGAAGAAGATGCTCGCCTACCTCACCACGCACGAGGGGCTGCTCGGCCCCAATCCTGAATTCGTCGTCTTCAACGTGCAACCGCCGATCCCCTCGCGTGCTGCGCGCGCGGTGGGCAAGGAGATCGTGGAGAGCTACCACCACGCCGAGAGCGAGGCCGTGCTCGCGCCGGTGTGCAAGTTTCTCGACCGCAAGGGGGTGAGCTACAAGGCCAAGACGACCGTCGGTCACGCGGCCGACGAGATTCTCAAGCTCGCGAAGAAGGAGAACGTGGATCTCATCATCATGGGCTCGCGCGGGCACGGTGCGCTCGCCTCACTGCTCATGGGCTCCGTGGCGCAGAAGGTGATGGCGCATGCGGACCGGCCGGTGATGATCGTTCATTGATCTCGCTGAAGAAGCGCCAGAGCAGATCCGAGGCCGAAGGCCCTGTCGGGTCGAAGAACGGCTCGCTCGCATCCCCGCCGCTCCAGGCGTGCGTGAGTCCGTGGATGCGAATGCCGGAGAGGACGAGTCGTCCGCCCACGCGGTAATCCGTCCGGGTGAAGGCGCGCGTGTCGGCCTGTGCCGCGTGCACCTCGGTCAATCGATGTAACGGTGGAGGTGAGCCGGGCGCGGTTTCATGGATCGTGCGCCAGAGCGTGACGAGCGCGCCGGCATTCACTTCACTGACCCGGGCGTCGGCATCCCCATGGATCACGAGCAGGGGTGGCGGCAGCCGGGGCGTGCCGCGGCGCTCGCGTTGCTGCGCCCAGTACCGTGCCGCCATTGAAGCGGCCTGCTCGCCCGGGCCGCGCTTCATGACGGTGAGCGCCTGGGTCGCCGAGATCGGCCACACGGGCGGGAGTCCGGAATGCACGGCCACACCGAGGAAGCGTTCGGGGTGGTGCCAGGCGAGCAGTGCTGCAAGCGCACCACCGGAGGAGAGTCCAGCCACGAACACCGTGCGATCGGC
>CAZSTF010000081.1:0-1787 GCA_964609555.1 uncultured Alcaligenaceae bacterium
AGGCCCCGCCGGCCGCAGACGCGGCGACCGAGTGAGCTTGATCCCACTCCCGTTAGACGCTTCCTCGGTCGCCCGTGTTACGTGCGTCGCCTGTGTTGCGCTCGGCAGCAACCTCGGCGACCGGGCCGAGCATCTGCGGTCGGCGCGGCGCGGCATCGCTGCGCTGGAGCACGTGCGCATCGTGGCGACGAGCCGCATGTACGAATCGGTTGCCGAAGAAACGGATGAGCCGCAACCCAACTACCTCAATGCCGTTCTTTCGCTGACGACGTCGCGCAACGTTCATGATCTCTGGCGTGATCTCGTCCAGTTGGAATCCCGCCTCGGACGCACGCGGCCGGCGGGCCGGCGCAACGCGGCACGCACCATCGACATCGACCTGCTCTGCTACGACGATCTCTCGATCGCCACGGAGCGGTTGACGCTGCCGCACCCGCGACTGTTTTCGAGGTCCTTCGTGGTCGTCCCCTTGCTGGAGATCGGCGTCGAGTCCATCAACGGCCAACCGCTTCGCGGCTTGCCGAGCGCAGACCCGGAGCGCGTCACGCCCCTCAGCGAAGTCTGGTAATTCACGACATGGCGTTGCACACAGCGCACGCTTTAGTCCTCAGAGCCAGCGGATGCGATGACGGCGTCATTTATCGGACGCCGAAACATTGGTGTCACGATCGGCCAAAGCTACACTGCACCGCTCAGTGTTGAGCAGTCCTTACCCGACGTCCAGTGCACGCACGCCATCGCTCCACCTTCGCTGCCCTGACGACCGCGATTCTCGTTGGCTCCTCGACACTGTTCGTTCCATTGGCCCAGGGTGTCACCTTGGGTGCAGAGTCGGTCGAGTCCGCGCTTGGCCAACCACTCGTGGCGAGTTTCCGTCTGCGGGGCACACCAGAAGCACTCGCCGATGCAACCTGCTTTCGCCTCGCGACGAGCGCTGCGGCGGATGGCCTGCCCCAGATCACGCAAGGCACGCTGACCCTCGAGCGCCGACAAGGCGACCCTTGGCTCGTGCTCCGATCGCCACGTCCGATCAACGATCCCGCGGTGCGCGTGAGCCTGGTGGCCACCTGCGACGGAACCTCTCGTCGCGACTACGTGCTCCTGCTCGACCCGCCCCTCATGGTGGTCGGCCCGGGCCGCAGCGGTGTGGTGGAGCGCGCACGGCCGCCCGCAGCCGAACCGTCCGTTGCGCAGGCACCCGCAGTGCCCCCGTCCGATCCGACCGCAGCAGCAGCCGCCGCCGTGACTGCACAGCCGGAGGGAGCTGGGAGTGCGCAACGCGCACCCGCGAGACCAACGGCTACCGAAGGCCGTACCGCGCGTTCGCGCACAGCGCAAGCCGCGACGTCTCCGCCCGTCCCCACTCGGCCTCGCGCAGCAACCGGTGACCGGGACCGACTCAGGATCGACCAGCCTGCCCGGTCGCTGCATTCCATCGACGATGCCGCGCTCGCCGCCCTCGCCATCCCCCGACTGCGGCTGACACCGGAGATCAGCTTTGACGTTGGCGGAACGGCGCAGCCGCCGGGCAATTCGGCGCTCGCCAACGACCCGCTGCAACGGGCCATCGCGGATGCACGTCGCGCCCGACTCCGGGATGCGCCGATCGAGGAAGACCTGCCGCCCCGCCTCGAAGCGGACTTCGTCGTCGCCAAGCGCAAGATCGAAGAACTTCAGGCGCAGCTCGCGGCGCAGACCGCGGCCGCCGCCAAACCTGCAGCACCCGCTGAAACACCCTCCAAAGCCGCGTCGACGACGGCGCAGAACACAGAGGATTGGCTCTCGAC
>CAZSTF010000081.1:1887-10332 GCA_964609555.1 uncultured Alcaligenaceae bacterium
CGACGCGCCGCGTCCGAACTCTGACGCCCTGACGCTTGCACCGGTGCCTCCCCCGGTTGCCGCAAGCGCCGGTGCCCCAATTTCCGCCCACCCCGGCGCGGCGGCTGCACCGCTTTCCACGACGTCTGCATTTCAAGCAAACGCGAGCGACGTGGACGTGCAGGAGTTGTCTCATGTCACGGAGGAAGCACAGGTCTACGTCGAGGTCGGGCGACTCGATCAGGCCATCGCACTCCTGAAGTCGCACGTCGAGACGCACGAGGGATCACGCCCCTCGCCCGCGCCCTGGCTCATGCTGCTCGACCTGTATCGCCGCACCGGCAATCGGGAGGCGTACGACGAGCTTGCCCCCCGGTTCCAGCAACGGTTCAACGGCCGCATGCCGGCGTGGGACAACTACGGGCACGAGCTCGCGCTCGACGATGGTCTGGAGGCATTCCCTCACCTGGTGTCCCGAATCTCGCGCGAGTGGCGGACCCAGCGCGCCCGCGACCTGCTCGAGGAACTGCTTTACGACAACCGCGGTGGATCTCGTCTCGGCTTCAGTCTTGCAGCCTACCGTGACATTCTGCTGCTCATGCAGATACACGATGCCGTGATGCACTCGGGCACCGAGCTTTCCACGGTGCCCGATGCCAACGGCGCGAACCCGGACGATGGCACACCCAAATGGACACTCGATCTCGATACCGTCGACAGCGTCGGCGATTCGAAGCTCGGCCAGTGGCTTGATCGCCCGAAGGGCGATTGACGGCGCACCGTCGCGGTCCGCTTCTGCTTCGCGCCAAAGAGAGCCAAGGGCACTCACGAAGCGTTCATCAGCGGTAGGCGCTCAAACCGACCGCAGAGCGAACCCCAGCGGCGCAACCGACGCGGCAGTGGATCGAACCCAACGTTGCGGCTTGACGACGCGCCACGTCATCGCTGTCCCCTCCAGCGGAAAAAAAAACGCACCCGAAGGTGCGCTTGGGTTCCAGCTCGGCTGACCTTCGCCTCGGGCACCGCATGGTGCCGGAGCTGCGGATGACTCAGTCCAGACGCATGACGAACGGGATTTCGACCTCGGTCGGCGCGTCAGTCTTCTCCGTACGACACGATCCACTCGTGAGTGGGTTCGCAAACGTTCGTTGGACGGCGTTGCGCATGCTGCTTGGATTGACCTCCTTCACGCGCACGTTCGAGAACGTGCCATCCGGATTGAGCGTCACGAGCACGGTGCCCTCGATCCGATCCACACCCGCGCGGTTCATGTCGCGCACCGGGGGCGAGTCGGGGCGGCACGCCGCGGGCAGTGCGTTCAGCGTCAACCGGTTGATGGATGGACGTGGCGGCGGCGGCGCAGGCGGTGCCGGAGGGGCCGGAGGTGCGGGCGGCACCGGAGGCGCAATCTTGTACTCCTCCTTGGGAGGCTCAGGCGACGGAGCCACCGTGATGGCCGGCGCGGGCGGTGCCTGCACCTGAACCTCCACCTGCGGCACGAAGGGAGGCGGCGGCGCCGACTGAGGCGGCGGTGGCACCATCTGCTTGGGCGGAGGGGGTGGTGGAGGCGGCGGAGGCGGAGGCGGCGGTGGCTTGACTTCTTCGATGATCTTCGCTTCCAGCGGCTTCTTGATGACCTCGATTGCCTTCTTGCCGAGACCGGTGACCAGCGCGTAGACGATCAGCGCGTGGAGCGCGAGCACGACCATCACGGCGATGGTGCGCTTGTTCGATCCACCCGGGTTGTACGTGTATTGCATGCCCGGCGCCCTTACAGGAACTGCTCGTGCCCGAGGATGCCCATCTTGACGAGGCCCAGGCGTTGCGAGTTGGCCATGACGAACGCGACCGTCGCGTAGTTGGCATTCTTGTCCGGCCGGATATGAATCTCCGGCTGCACCTCTTGCTTCGATGCCGCCTGCATCTTGGCAATGAGGGTGTTTCGGTCCGGCACCAGTTCACCGTTCCAGTAAACCTGGCTCTGCGCATCGATGTCGATCTTCACGACCTCCGGCTCGACCGGCGGTTTGACCTGGCTCGGTGGCGGCATGTTCATGTTGATCGAGTGCAGTTGCACCGGGATCGTGATGATGAACATGATCAGGAGGACGAGCATGACGTCGATGAGCGGCGTCGTGTTCATCTCCACCATCGGTTCCGGTTCATTCCCGGATGAGTTTCCGACTGACATTCCCATGGTGATCGCTCCTACTGACCCTTCGGCGCCGGTTCGGTGAGGAACGCAACCTTCTGAATGCCGGCCTGACGAACAGCCAGCACCACCGGCCCCACGCCGCTCCACGCGCCTCCCATGTCACCGCGGATGTGCACCTCGGGCTGCTCGGGCAAAACCGCAAACTTCTTCAGCCGCTCAGTCAGGTCGCGCTGATCCCGGATGGGGGTGTCCCACATGTAGATCTGCCCCTTGGGCGAGACCGAGATGATGATGTTTTCCGGTTTCGATTCCCGGACCTGGATTTCTTCCTTCGGCAGTTCGACCTTGACCGATGTGGTCACCACCGGGATGGTGATCAGGAAGATGATCAGAAGCACGAGCATCACGTCGACCAGCGGCGTCGTGTTGATCGTGCTGTTCATGGCGTCTTCGCCGTCAGCGGGTCCGACATTCATTCCCATAGGGCACCTCTTTTGAAGTCAGTGCTGGCGCATCATGAGACTCGTGGTCGCACGATGCGTTCGCCGAATGAATCGGGCGGACTTATTTCTTCGCGGCCGAAGCGATGAGCACGGAGTGCAGGTCCGAGCCGAAGCCACGCACCTTCTCCATGGTGGTCTTGTTCTTGCGCACGATGTAGTTGTAGGCAAGCACGGCAGGCACGGCGACAGCAAGACCGATCGCCGTCATGATGAGCGCCTCGCCGACGGGGCCCGCCACCTTGTCGATGGAGGCCTGACCGGACACACCGATCTTCACAAGCGCGTGGTAAATGCCCCACACCGTGCCGAACAGTCCGACGAACGGTGCGGTGGAACCCACCGAGGCGAGGAAGGCGAGACCGTTCTGGAGGTTGCTCTGCACGGCATCCACGGCACGCTGGATCGACTGTGTCACCCAGTCGGAGAAGCCGATCTGGCCCAGCAGACCCTGGTGCTTCTTGGTGGCTTCGACCCCGGCCTCGGCGATGAAGCGGAACGGGCTCTGCTCCTTGAGCGAGGCCATGCCTGCGTTCAGGTCGGCGGCGCCCCAGAACTCCTGATCCACCTGCTTCGCCTGACGCGCGATCTTGTTCAGCTCAACCAGCTTGGCCACGAGGATGTACCACGTGCCGATCGACATGAGCACGAGGATGATGAGCGTGACCTTGGCGACGGCGTCGGACTGCTCCCAGAGCGCCTTCAGGCCGTAGGGGTTGTCCACGGTGGCCGTGTTGCCTGCGGCCGGAGACTTCGGCGCCTCGGGCGCTGGCGCGGCAGGGGCAGCCGGGGGGGTGGCCGGGGCCGGTGCTGCAGCCGGTGCGGCAGCGGGCGCCTGGGCCAGGGCAGCCGTCGGCACGGCGACGGCAGACAAAAGGGTCGCTGCGGCCACCAGAGAGGCGATGAAACGTTTCATGAGGGAAATGTGCTGGTTAGGTTGAACGACGGAAGCGCGGTAGAGCTCCCTCCCGGCGGGTGCACGCGCGCCGGGTAGGCTCGATGCACCGAAGAGCGGAATTATGTCTCAGCCCGGTTCTTTCTTACACCCCGATGACACCACCCCGCAGACCGGCATGAAAAAAGCGCGCCCGAGGGCGCGCTTGGGTCGCTGTGTGACAGCGCGAGACTGGACGACCAGTCCGCGCGCACGGTCGATCAGCGGAACTTGTAGTCGAGGCGAATCGAGTAGAAACGGCCCATGACATCGCCCCACGATGGGTTGTAGCCCGCGTTCGCTCCGCTGGACTCATCGTTGAAGCGCGGCGCGCTGTCGAGGAGGTTGTTCACACCCAAGCGAACCTTGAGGTTGCGAATCCCGGTGTAGGTCACCCCCAGGTTCCAGATCTCGAACGCGCCGATCTTGCGGTTGCTGCCAAGGCCGCCTTGCTGGCCGACAGCGTAGCCGCCGAGCGCCACTTCCCACGGCCCGCGCGTCCACTCGAAGTCCCACGACCCACGGTACTCGGGCTGGTTGTACGTGCCGTTGTATTCCTGCGTCGAAAGTGTGCCATCGTCGCCAAGCGTCGTGAACTTGTAGCTGCCGATGTAGCCCAGCCCAAGCTTCGTGGTGAGCTTGCCGGCGCTACCCAGATCGGTGCGCATCGTGGTCTCGAGATCGATCCCCCAAGTCTTGGTCTTGTTCAGCTGAACCGGGACCACGTTGACCTGGACAATCCGGCCGGCCGCGTCACGAACGACGATGTTCGGGTCCGTCGGAAATGCATTGACCAAGGTCTGCACCGTGCCGAGGTTGCCGATCTCGTCCTTGCGATCGATCTTCCAAGCGTCGATGGTGACATTCCAGTTGCGGCTGATGTCCCAGACCACACCGAAGTTGAGTGCGGTCGACTTCTCACCCTTCAGGTTCGGGTTGCCTGACTGCACCGTGCGAACGTCAAGCACGCAGTCGGTGTTGTTTTCGTTGAAGACGGGGCACTTCACTGGGTCCTGGAGACCGAAGTAGAACGAGGTCTGCTGAGCGGGCGAGGTTTCGAACAGCGACGGCGCGCGGAACGCGTTCGACGCCGTGGCGCGAATCACGAGATCGGCCGTCGGCTGGAAGCGCAGACCCACCTTGGGCGATGTTGCGTCGAACTTGCCATTGCCGGTGTAGCGGTCATAGCGCACGGCCACGTTCGCTTCAAGGGCCTTGGTGATCGGCGCGTTCAACTCGGTGTAGAGCGCCGAGATGCGACGGCTGCCGAACGCCTGCGCTGCACTGATGGCCAGGGTATCGCCGGTCTGGAGTTGGATGTCCGGAATGTCGGACACCTTTTCGCGCCGCGACTCGCCGCCCACCGCAATGGCCAACGGCCCACCGGCCAGTTGCATGATCTCGCGCGACGCTTTCAGGTCAAAGCCGTCGAGCGTGGAACGCCCCTGACGCAGCGAGTTGTGACGGAGGTAATCCGCCACGCCCGGGCGGTTCGCCGAGGGATTGACGAAGTTGTAGTAACCGTATTGCGCAAAGGCCGCCGGACACTTGGCCAGCTCGTTGCGGAAGTAAGCTGCATACGACGGGTTGGCCGCAAAGATCTGCGCGAGCGTCCCCAAGCCAAGCGGGTTGCCGCCTGCGGCGTACGATGCGGCCGCTTCCGGGTTCATCAGGCACATCAGACGCGAGTTGAGCGCGTTGTTGATGGCAATGTTGTCGATCTTGATGCGGTTGTAGTTGGCCCCCGCTTCCCAGTCCCAACCGGCCGTGGTGCCCTTGAGACCGATCACACCGCGGGTGGTATCGCTCTTGCCGTCATCGCCGCGGTTGCCGACATCGCCAAAGCGGTAGCGCACCTCGGCATCGTTGGTGAACGGGTTCGCCGGTGAACCGGCCGGAATGTAGTACGTGCCGATGAAGACGTCATCGGTCGTTCCCGCCGGCCAGCCCGTGGTGCGGTACTGGTTGCGGGTGAACATCCCCTCGGCGAACGCCGTGATGTCAGGCGTCACGGCGAAGGACAGGCGCCCGAACAGCCCGGACTTGTCGGACTCGGGCAGCAAGGAACCAAGCTGTGCGCGGTCATACCGGCAGAGTCCGCCGCGGAGACTGTTGCCGCCGAACTGCGTGGACGGCCCGCACGCACCGCCGACGTTGGGGTTTATGCGGCCGGTGTAATCGGATTGATCCGGCTCATACTCAAGGATGTTGCCGGGCAGACCGTAGCTCGAGCGACGATCCGCGCCGCCGCGCGGACGCAGATCCTCCGTGCGCGAGAACCAGCGGTCCTTCGAGAAGAGTTGATCGCGCGTGCTGATGTTGCCCGACACGAAGACGTTGAACCGGTCGCGAGACAGGTTGCCATAGCCGGCGGCGAAATTGGCCCCGTAGCTGTTGCCATCGCCGCGCTCGGAGACGCCCGCGGCCGCGCCAAGTTCAACGCCAGTGAAGTCCTGCCGCATGATGATATTCACCACGCCAGCAACGGCATCGGCCCCATAAACCGCCGAAGCGCCATCCTTGAGCACTTCGATGCGCTCGACAGCAGAGAGCGGGATGCTGTTGATGTCGTTGAAGCCCTGCGAGCCGCTCGACAGTTGCTGCGCAAACGGATAGGTCGGCAAACGGCGGCCGTTGAGCAGCACCAGCGTCGAGTTGAAGCCCAGTCCGCGCAGGTTGAGCGAGCCGCCGCCCGGCGCGAAACCGTTGGTAATCCGGTCATCGAGCGCCCAGCCCGCACCGGTGATGCGTTGCAGGACGTCGTTGACGGACTGCGCGCCCGAGCGCTCGATCTCGGCCCGCGTGACAACCTGCACGGGGGACGCAGTCTCCGCATCCGCCCGCTTGATGTTCGTGCCGGTGACCTCGATCCGCTCGACGCGCTGCTGCGCGTACGCGCCGCTGACGAGCACCGACGCCGCGAGCGCGTTGACCACGGCCACGGCAATATGTTTGCGTTTCAAACTCATCCTCGATTCCCCTGACTCACTGCGTGGTTGGTGACGTTGTCATTTTGCCGAAATATGGGGATTTCCCGCAGCGTTTGACCGCGAAGCGAGGCCGAGGGTGGGGCCGTCGTCGCAACCGGGCGACAGGATGTCCCCCGCTGCGCAGCGCCACGGTGCCGCGTCTCGTCGCCGCCACCCGCGACTGGTCGCATGGGGACTGCCCCGAGGACGGCGGGCACGGAGCGGCCGCTATGCTCCCGTCTGTCTGCTTGAGGAAGCAATCTGGATACCCGTCATGCTGAAATCCCTGCATCTCGCCACCGGAGCGGCCGCGTTCGCGGTCGCCTTGGTCGCGGCCACCGCCGCGCCGCCCGCGCTCCACGCCCAGCCGATTTCGGTCGAGGACATCTGGAAGCCGGCGTCCATCTCGGGCGTCACCATCTCCCCGAATGGAAAGTATTTCGCCGCCACCGCCCCGGTGCGCGGACGCCGTAACCTGATCGTGTTCGACATCGAGGCGCGCAAGGGCCAGGCGCTTACGTCGCTCGAGGAGTTTGACGTCCTCAGCCCCCGCTGGGTCGGCAATGACCGCCTCGTCTTCACGCTCGGGCAGGCCAACTCGCCCACAGGTCCGGGCCAGTTCGACGGCGGCGGTCTGTTCGTCGTCAACCGGGACGGCAGCGGCGCGCGCGTGCTCTCGCCCACGATTCGCGAGACGCGCAACCGCAACCAGACGGTGTATCGGGGCTTGAGCTACTTCCGAAGCATCCCGGGCAATACGGACGAGATCATCGCATCCGGCAACCTGGATGACGCGCAATCGACCGATCTGTACCGACTCAATCTGAACACCGGTCGCTCCACGCTGCTGACTAGCGGCCGACCGGCCGACCGGACCTTCGACTGGATGATGGATTCGAAGCTCGTGCCGCGCGTCGTCAAGGCCTATGACAAGGATCGTCCGGTGTATACGGTTTACTACCGCGCTGGTGCCGACGCGCCTTGGACTGAACTGGCCAAGGTCGATCGCAGCAAGCCGCCCGTGTTCGTGCCGCTTGCGTTCGAAGCCGATGAACAGATGATGCAGGTCGCGACCAACCAGGGCCGTGACACGGTTGCGGTCTACCGGTACGACCCCAACAAGAAGCAACTCGGTGAACTGATCGCCCAGCATCCGCGCTTCGACATGGGCGCCGACTCCGGCGGCGACACGGTCGCCGGCGTGCTGACCGAGGCCCGCACCGGCCGCATCCTGGGCTATCGCGTCGATGCGGACAAGCCGGAAACGGTCTGGATCGACGAAACCTACGCCCGCCTGCAGCGCATGCTCGATGGCGCGCTGCCGGGCACCAAGAACACCTTTGCACGGACCCCGGACGGCAAGCGCTTCCTGGTCACCGCGTTCTCGGACGTCAAACCCTCGCGCTGGTACCTGTTCGACGAAGAGAAAAAGACACTCGAGGAGATTGCGGTGTCGCGCCCCTGGCTCGATGGCAAGTTGGTCGAGCAGCGTTCATTCGTGTACAAGAGCCGAGACGGCATCGAGATGACGGGCTACTACTTCCTGCCCAAGGACTACAAGCCAGGCACCCGACTGCCGACCATCGTGCACATCCACGGCGGCCCCTCCGCACGTGCCGACAGCTGGGGAGGCGGGTTCGGCTACATCGAGGGCCAGTTGTTTGCCTCACGCGGTTACGCGGTCGTCGTGCCGAACTTCCGCATCACCCCGGGCATGGGCGCCAAGGCGTATTACTCCGGGTTCGGCACGATGGGGCGGCAGATGTCGGATGACCATGAGGACGCGCTCAAGTGGGCGGTCGAACAGGGCTTTGCCGACCCGAAGCGCGCCTGCATCTCGGGTGCGAGCTATGGCGGCTATGCGGCGCTCTGGGCCCCGGTGCGCACCCCGAATGCCTTCAAGTGCGC
>CAZSTF010000082.1:0-10332 GCA_964609555.1 uncultured Alcaligenaceae bacterium
TCGCGAGCGCGACCAGCGGGGGCAGGGCGAAACCGAGGAGCAGGATCAGCCCCGTGGCGAAGGCGCGGACGAGCGGCCCCGGCCCGGCGGGCGGCAAGGCGCCACCGAAGAGTCCGGCGACCGTCGCCGCAAGCGCGGCCTGCGCAAGCCAGGCGAGCGCGACCCCGACGAGCGAAGCCAGTGCGGCGAGCACGATGAGTTGCGCAAGGAAGTGCAGGAGCGTCTGCCGCTGCCCTGCGCCGAGCGTCCGGAAGAGCGTGGCCGTGTCGAGTTCGCGCTTGAGATAGCGGCGCAGCGCGAGCACGATCGCCACGACCGCGAGGAACACCGCGAAGCTTGCGGTCAGGCCGAGAAACTGCTCTGAACGCTCGAGCGTGTTGCGTACCTCGGGCCGGAGCTCCCGGACGGTTTCCAGTCGCTGCCCCGGACCGAGCCTCGGCTTGATCGCCGCTTCGAATTCGGCGGCGCGCGGGCCGGCGACCTGAAGCCGCCAGTTCGCGCGGCTGCCCGGGCCAAGCAGATCGGCGCGCTCGAGGTCGTCGCGGTGCATGAGCACCTTGGGTGCGGAGGAGAGGAAGTTGCCCGCAACCTCGGGTTCCTCGACGAAGATGCGCGCGATGCGCGGCCGGATGCGCCCCAACTCGATTGCGTCGCCTTCGGCGAGCGCGAGGCGCAGCGCGAGCCGCTCGTCGATGAACACCTCCCCGGGGCCGGGGAGCTCGCGCGTCGGCATGCGCTCGGCGCGGCGGGTTGGGTCGGCGGTGCCTGCGCGCACTTCGATCGCGCCACGCAGCGGATACGGTGCAACGACGGCCTTCACATCGGCAAGCGCGGTCGTGGGCTGGGCCGAGGTGGCCGTGGCGGGCGCCGCCGCGCCGCCTGCGGCTTCAGCCGACCCGCGAGCCACCATGCTGCCGAAGCGGATTGATTCAGTGACGGTGAGCCCGTAGCGACGCGCCTCCTCGGCAAAGGCGGACGGTAGCGGCCGGTCGCCGGAGATCATGGCATCCGCGCCAAGCAGGACGTTGGCCTGGTTCGCGAAGGCGGCCTTCACGCGGTCGGCGAACATGCCGATGGCACCCACGCTCGCCACCGCAATCGCGAGCGCGAGCACGAGGATGCGCGCCTCGGTCGTGCGCAGCTCGCGGCGGACGAAGGCGAGGATGAGGCCGGGGTTCATGCGGCACCGCTTTCGACGATCCGGCCGCGGGCGAGACGAATCGCTGCAGCGCATCGCCCCGCGAGGTCCGGGTCGTGGGTCACGAGCACGAGCGTGGTTCCCTGTTCGCGGTTCAGGCGGAACATGAGCTCGACGATCTCGGCCCCGGTGTCGGTGTCGAGGTTGCCGGTCGGCTCGTCGGCGAACACGATGCGCGGGTTGCTCACGAAGGCGCGGGCGATCGCCACCCGTTGCTGCTCACCGCCCGAGAGTTGCTTGGGCAGGTGGTCGAGTCGGGCCGAGAGGCCCACCCGATCGAGCCAGCTGGCAGCGCGCTCGCGCGCGTCCCGGACGCCCGCGAGATCGAGCGGCAGCATGACGTTTTCGAGCGCGGTCAGCGCCGGCAGGAGCTGGAAGGACTGGAAGACGAAGCCCACCGCGCCCTGGCGGCGGCGGGCGAGTTCGTCCTCGGAGAGCGCGCTCACCGTCTCGCCGAACCAGCGAACCGTCCCTCGGTCCGGGCGGTCCAAACCGGCGAGCAAGCCGAGCAGTGTGGTTTTGCCCGACCCGGATGCACCGACGATTGCCTGCGTCGAGCCCGCGGCCACGGTGAGCGAGACGTCCTCGAGAATGGTCAACGAGCGATCGCCGAGCGAGACGACGCGCGTGAGTCCTTGCGCCTCGATCGCAGGTGCGCTTGAGTCGCGGGAGGCCGATGGGCCGTCAATGGTCGCCGCAGGGGAAGGCATGTTTGGGGTGCAGTCTCTTTGGGTGATTCGGGTGAGCCATGGGCGGCCCGCCGACGGGGCGTCCGCCGCGGGCACGTTCATAGAATCGGGAGCAGAGACACGCAGATGAGAAGACATCACATTTTTCCTGATTCGAAGCGCACGCCTGCCCCACGGACGGGCTGGCACCTCCGCCCGTGGGTTGCCCTGCTGCTTTGGCTTGTCGCCGGCGCGGCAGTCGCGGCCAACGCCGCCGGTGCGTCCACGGTGCTGGTGCTCGGGGATTCCCTCTCGGCGGGCTACGGCTTGACTCGAGGGGAAGGTTGGGTCGAACTGCTCGAGAGAAAGCTTGCAGCCGAAAAAGTTTCCGCGCGCGTGGTGAATGCGAGCGTGAGCGGGGAAACCACCGTGGGGGGACTGGCCCGCCTGCCGGCACTCTTGCGCGAGCACAAGCCCCGCGTGCTCGTGATCGAGCTCGGCGGCAACGATGGCCTGCGCGGCGCACCGCCCGAGGGCATCCGCGCCAATCTCGAGCGCATGGCGCGCATGGGGCGCGAGGCCGGGGCGCGCGTGCTGATCCTTGGCATGCGCATGCCGCCCAATTTCGGTCCGAGCTACACCGCGGCCTTCGAGCGGGCGTTCAGCGATGCCGCGCGGGCCACGGGCAGCGCGCTCGTGCCCTTCTTCCTCGAGCGGCTGGGCACCGATCTCACCTACTTCCAGCCCGATCGCATCCATCCCACAGCCGCAGCACAGCCCAAGATGCTCGAGACCGTCTGGCCGGCGCTCTCGAGGCTCCTGCGCGGATGAGCGCGAGCCGTGCCACCGTTCCGGCGAGCGAGCTCGAGGCCCACCTCGACGGCCGTGACGTGATCGACGTGCGCTCGCCCGGCGAGTACGCCGAGGATTTCATCCCCGGGGCGGTGAATCATCCGATCCTCGACAACGAGGAGCGCGCCCTCGTCGGCACGATCAACAAGCAGATCTCGCCGTTCGAGGCCAAGCGGCGCGGCGCGGCGCTCGCCGCGCGCAACATGGCCGCGATGATCGAGGCGCACTTTCTCGACAAGTCACGCGACTGGGCGCCGCTCGTCTACTGCTGGCGCGGCGGCAAGCGCTCGGGGTTCGCGACCCACGTCCTGCGCGAGATCGGCTTCGGCGCCGTGCAGCTCGAAGGCGGCTACAAGGCCTACCGTCGGCGCGTCAACGACGATCTGGCGACTTGGCCCGAACGCTTCCGCTTCGTTACGCTCTGCGGGCTCACGGGCACGGGCAAGACGGCGCTTCTCGCCGCGCTCGCGTCCGCCGGGGCGCAGGTGCTCGATCTCGAAGGGCTCGCCAATCATCGCGGCTCGCTGCTCGGGGCGCGCGAGACGCCGCAGCCCACGCAGAAGCGCTTCGATTCGCTGCTCTGGGACGCGCTTCGCCGCCTCAATCCCGCGCGGCCCGTCTACGTCGAGAGCGAGAGCAAGAAGATCGGCAACGTGCAGATGCCGGATGCGCTGCGCGCGGGGATGCAGCGCGGTGGCACGGTGTGGGTCGAGGTGCCGCTCGAGGCGCGCGTCGCGCACATCCGGAGCGAATACCCGCATCTCGTGGCCGACCCCGTCGGGCTCGTCGAGCGGCTCGAGCCGCTTCGCCCGCTCTCGGGTGGCGAGCGGCTCACTCGCTGGCGGGCCATGGCCGAAGCACGCGACGTGGACGCACTGTTCGCCGCGCTCATGATCGAGCACTATGACCCGCTTTACTCGCGCACGATCCGAAGCAACTACCCGGGCTTGGAGCGCGCGCGGCAGGTCTCGCTTCCCCGGGTCGAGGCGGATGCGCTTGCCGAGGCTGCGAAAACGATTCTCTCGGCCGAAGCGACCGCGTAGAACGGCCGCGTGGGCCCTGCGGCGCAGCCTACGCGCTTCATCCGTCATGCGGGAAAATCGATGACAGGCGACCACTTCATCAGGCAACAGCCATGCATGTGACCTTCCGTCAGCTCCGACTGTTCAAGGCGCTGGCCGAGCACGGCAGCGTGAGCCGTGCCGCGCGGGCCTGCCACGTCACGCAGCCGACGGCATCGATGCAGCTCAGGGAAATCACCGAGGCCGTTGGTGTGCCGCTCTATGAGGTGATCGCGAAGCGGGTTCACCTCACCGCGGCGGGGCGGGAACTCGCCGAGACGGCGCGGGCGATCGAGGAGAACTGGCGCAATTTCGAGCAGTCGATCGACGCCCTGCGCGGTCTGCGCCGTGGCACGCTGCGTCTCACCGTGGTGAGCACGGCGAAATACTTCGTGCCGCGTCTGCTCGGTGCGTTCTGCAAGCGCTACCCCGAGGTGGACTTCGCGCTCATCGTCGGCAACCGCGACAGCGTCGTCGAGCGGCTCAGGCAGAACCTCGACGATTTCTACGTGATGTCGATGCCGCCGACCGACCTCGACCTCGAATGCCATGACTTCGAGCCCAATCCGCTCGTCGTCATCGCCCCGGAGCGGCACCCGCTCGCCCGCCGGAGCTGCATTCCGCTCACGGAGCTTGCCGGCGAGCGCTTCGTGCTGCGCGAGCCGGGCTCTGGCACGCGCATGGCGGTGGATGCGCACTTCCGGCGTGAGCGCTTCCGGCCGCGCATCCGCATGGAGATCGGCAGCAACGAGGCGCTCAAGGAGGCGGTCGCGGGCGGGCTCGGGCTCTCGGTGATCTCGAGCCACGCACTGCACGGCCGAAGCCGCGAGTACGGCGTGACCGTGCTCGACGTCGAGGGCTTTCCGCTGCCCTCGGCCTGGCACGTCGTCTGGCCGCGCGGCAAGCGCCTGTCGCCGCTCGCGCAGGTGTTCCTCGATGAGCACCTGCTCGCCGGGCGCGCGGCAACCGCGCCCGGCGCGAGGACGCGCACGGTCAGGCGGGGACCGGGGCGAACGGGTCGATGACTTCGAGGCCGGCTTCGCCATAGCGGCGGCCGTGCTGCAAATCCTCGCTGTAAAGGCGCGTGGCCCCGGCATCGAGTGCCGCCTGCACGATGAGCGCGTCAAACCAGGAGAGTTGCTCGGCGTGCGCGAGTCCCCACGCCGCATGCACCGTGGCGAGTGTCGTTGGCAGACAGTCGAAGAGCGAGAGCGCCTCGGCGTGTCGTGCGGCCGCGAAGACATCCGCGCCGGAGCGGCGGCTCCAGTTCAGGAACTCGATCGCCACCTGCGTCGAGATGAGCACACGCTCAGAGCCCGAGAGCAGTCCTCGGACGAGATCGTTCGCGCGGGTGTGCTTTTGAGGCGCTCGGGCGTCGAAGCAGTAGACGAGAACGTTCGTGTCAAGAAACGCGGCCACGGCGCGGCGTCAGCCCTCGGTCAGCTCTTGAACTGGGCGCCTTTGGGTCTGCCTTTCGCGCGGTAGGTGGCCTGGGGTTCATGCACGGCGTGGCGATGCGGTGCCGGCGCCCCGAGCGCGTAGCGCGGCTCGCTTGCGTAGAGCGCGGCACGTCCGGGCCACGCCTCGCCTGGCTGTCCGCCTGTGATGCGGCCCGCTGCGACGAGCGCGGCAAGGCGATCGGCGCGCGAGGTTCCCTCGCCCGCTTCGGCGACCGTGCGCTCGAGGAAATCGCGAACCATGGCGTTCACGCTCGTACCCCGCTCGAGCGCGAGGATGCGCGCACGCCTGAGGGTCTGCTCATCGACAGTGAAGGTGACGTTGGCCACGGTGGGTATGCGATTGGAAGCAGTGACACGATTCTCGTGCTACACCAATATCGTGTCAAGTGCGGGAAGAAGACGTGCGGGCAGAGGATCAGCCCGGCAGGCGCACAGGTACGCCGGCGGCAGCCAGTGCCGCCTTCGCCTCGCCGATCGTGTGTTCGCCGTAGTGGAAGATCGACGCCGCGAGCACGGCATCTGCCCTGCCGATCGTGATGCCCTCGACGAGATGGTCGAGCGTGCCGACGCCACCCGAGGCGATGACTGGAATCGACACGGCGTCAGCCACGGCGCGCGTCAGCGCAAGGTCGTAGCCCGTCTTCGCGCCGTCACGGTCCATGCTCGTGAGGAGGATCTCGCCGGCACCGCGGGTCTCGACCTCGCGCGCCCAGGCGATGGCGTCCTTGCCTGTGGGGGTACGGCCGCCGTGGATGAACACCTCAAAGAACCCCGGGCGGGTCTGCTTGGCGTCGATTGCGGCCACCACGCATTGGGAGCCGTAGAAATGCGCCGCCTGATCGAAGATCGACGGATCGTTGACGCCGGCGGTATTGATGCTCACCTTGTCGGCGCCGGCATTGAGCAGTGGCCGCAGATCCTCGGCCGTCTTCACGCCCCCACCCACGGTGAGCGGGATGAAGACCTCGGCACTCACGCGCTCGATCAGGTCGAAAAGCAGCCCGCGCCGCTCGACACTGGCCGTGATGTCGAGAAAGCAGAGCTCGTCCGCCCCCTGCTCGTTGTAGCGGCGAGCCACTTCGACCGGGTCGCCCGCATCACGCAGGCCGACGAAGTTCACGCCCTTGACGACACGGCCATCCTTGATGTCGAGGCAGGGGATGATGCGACGCGCGAGCACGCCTGGATACCTGAAGACTCAGAGGGTGAGAAAAATTCGTCGCGAGCGCAGCCAAGACGCGGCGCGAGCGAGCGAAAGGCGAGACATATCAAGGCGATAGGCGAAGCCTTGAGCGAGGGAGCAACAACGTATTGGCAAGCGCAGCAGAATCTTTCTCACCTTCTCAGGTGAGCGCGGCCACGGCCGCCTTGAAGTCGAGCGTGCCTTCGTAGAGCGCGCGACCGCACACGACGCCGGCGATGCCTTCGCTTTCGTAGGGCTTGAGGGCGGCGACATGGGCGACGTCGTGGATGCCGCCCGAGGCATAGACCGGCACACGCAGCGGACTGGCGAGCCGGACGGTGGCCTCGATGTTGATGCCCGTGCCCATGCCGTCGCGACCGATGTCGGTGTAGATGATGCCTTCGATGCCGTAGTCCTCGAAGCGTTTGCCCAAGTCGAGCGCATCATGCCCGGTGAGCTTGCTCCACCCGTCGGTGGCGATCTTGCCGTCCTTCGCGTCGAGCCCCACCAGCACATGCCCGGGGAAGGCATTGCAGGCGTCGTGCAGGAAGCCCGGGTTCTTGACCGCGGCGGTGCCGATGATCACGAAGTTGACGCCGTCATCGAGATAGCGCTCGATGATGTCGAGCGTGCGGATGCCGCCCCCGAGCTGGATTTCGATGTCCTCGCCCACTTCGGCGAGGATCGACTTGATCGCCGCCTCGTTGACGGGCTTTCCGGCGAAGGCACCATTGAGGTCGACCAGATGCAGCCGTGTGGCGCCCTGATCCACCCAGTGCCGCGCCATGGCAGCGGGGTCCTCCGAGAACACCGTGGTCTGCTCCATGTCGCCCTGACGCAGGCGAACGCAGCGACCGTCCTTGAGATCGATTGCGGGGATGACGAGCATGTGGAGACGAGGCGCGGGACGATGACAGGTTCAGAGGCGACCGTCCCAGTGGGCGAAGTTGGAAAGCACGCGGAGTCCGGCTTCGGCACTTTTCTCGGGATGGAACTGTACCGCAAAGACGTTGGCGCGCGCGAGTGCGACCGGGATCGCATTGGGATAGTCCGCCGCGCCCGCGACGAGATCAGCGTCCTCCGGCGCGCAGTAGTAGCTGTGCGCGAAGTAGAACGCCGCACCGTCGGCGACACCGTGCCAGCACGGGTGCGTTCGCGTCTGGCGCACCGCATTCCAGCCCATGTGCGGCACCTTGAGTGCGTGTCCCGAGCGATCGCGCAGCTCGCGGGCGAAGCGACGCACCACACCCCGGTAGAAGCCGAGCGCGGGCGTGTCGCCTTCTTCGCTCCGCTCGAGCAGCATCTGCATGCCGAGGCAGACGCCGAAGAACGGCTTTTCGCGGAAGGCGCGCTCGATCGCTGCCCGGAGCCCGGAGTGCTCGAGCGCGGCCATGCTCTCGGGCATCGCCGCCTGACCAGGCAGCACGACACGATCGGCCGCATCGATCTCCGCGGCCGAGGTCGTGATGAGGACGCGCTCTCTCGGTGCGACGTGCTGAAGGGCCTTGGCCACCGAGCGGAGGTTGCCCATGCCGTAGTCGACGACCGCAATTACTTGCATTGGTGGCACGCGTGGCAATGGGGCCGCTTCATCGCCAGATGATCCATCGGGCGCGTCGGCTCAGAGCACACCCTTGGTGGACGCAACCACCCCACCCGAGCGAGGATCGATCGCGACCGCCGCGCGAAGCGCGCGGGCGAAGGCCTTGAACACGGTCTCGGACTGGTGGTGCGCGTTCTCGCCACGCAGGTTGTCAACATGCAGCGTGACGAGCGCGTGGTTCACGAAGCCCTGGAAGAACTCGTGCACGAGCTGCGTGTCGAGCCCTCCGATCGCACCCGCCGTGAACGGCACATGGAAGGACAGCCCCGGGCGGCCCGACAGATCGACGACCACGCGCGACAGCGCCTCGTCGAGCGGCACATAGGCATGACCAAAGCGCACGCATCCGGCCTTGTCGCCCACGGCCTTCGCAAAGGCCTGACCGAGCGTGATGCCGACATCCTCCACGGTGTGATGGCCGTCGATGTGGAGGTCGCCTTGGGCCTCGACGACGAGGTCCATCATGCCGTGCCGAGCGAGCTGATCGAGCATGTGGTCGAAGAAGCCGATGCCGGTGGCGAGACGCGCGCTGCCGGCGCCGTCGAGGTTCAGCTCGACCGTGATGTCGGTTTCCTTGGTCTTGCGGTGGATGCGGGCGGTGCGGGGATTCATCGGCAGAGGACGTCGCCGAGCGCGGCGATCAGGGCGTCGACTTCCTCGGGGGTGCCCACCGAGAGCCGGAGCGTATTGTGCATGAGTGGGTGCGAGGCCGAGAGGTTGCGCACGAGGATGCCGCGCGTCTTGAGCTCGGCGAAGATGGCGTCGGCATCGGGGAAGCGTGCGAGCACGAAGTTCGCCTGCGAGGGAAAGGCCGTGATACCCGGCAGCCGGGCGAGCGCTTCGATGAGCCGCTCCCGGCCTGCGACCATCGCCCGGGCATGCCCCGCGAGCACCTCGTAGTGTTCGAGCAGCACTTCGGCGGCGGCCTGCGCGAGCACACCCACGTTGAACGGGCCACGCAGGGCATCGATCGGGCCGAGCCACGCGGCATCGCCCACGAGGTAGCCGAGCCGCACCCCGGCGAGCCCGATCTTCGAGAGCGTGCGCATGACGAGCAGGTTCGGGAATTCGGCGAGCCGTGGCAGGAAGCTCGCCCCGGTCGCGAACGGCTCATAGGCTTCGTCGATCACGACGAGGCCGGGCGCGGCGGCGAGCACGCGCTCGATCGCCTCGGCCGGGAAGAGGTTGCCGGTCGGGTTGTTCGGGTAGACGATCCAGACGAGTTTCGGTTGTTCGCGCGCAATCGCTTCGAGCAGCGCCTCTAGATCGAGCGAGAAGTCCTCGCGAAGCGAAACGCCGACGAAGCGCGCACCGCACGCGAGCGCGGCATGGCGAAAGACCGAGAAGGTCGGCTCGGGCGCGACCACGGTGCCGCCACAGCCGGCGGCTGCGAGCGTGACGAGCGAAATCAGTTCGTCCGAGCCGTTGCCGAGGAGCAGCGACCAGCGCGCATCGATCGCAAAGCGCTCGCGGAGCAGCGCCTTCACGCGCGGCGCGGCCGGATCGGGGTAGCGGTTGAAGGCAGCGCCCGCAACCCGAGCCGCCAACGCCTCGCGCAGCCGCACGTGCTCGGGTGTCGCGTGCGCCGGGTCGAGCAGGTTGTCCTCCATGAGCTCGAGCTTGATCCCCGGCCACGGCGGCGTGACGGGGTAGGCGCTGAGCCCTTGCAACTCGCGCCGGAGCGTCGCTTGAGCGCGTACCTGCGCCGCTTGCGCCGTGTTGGCGGGCGTGCTCACGCGTGGCCTCCAGCTTCGGTGCGCAGTTCCGCCGCGCGGGCGTGGGCCTCCAGCCCCTCGGTGCGGGCGAGGATCGAGGCCGCGCGGCCAAGCCGTGCGGCGCCCGCGGGCGAGGCGTAGACGATGCTCGTGCGCTTCTGGAAATCGTAGACGCCGAGCGGCGAGGCATAGCGCGCTGCGCGTGAGGTTGGCAATACGTGGTTCGTGCCGGCCACGTAATCGCCCAACGACTCGCTCGAGGCGTGGCCCATGAAGATCGCACCGGCGTGGCGGATCCGGCCAACGTAGCGCTCGGGGTCTGCGACCGCGAGCTCGAGATGCTCGGGCGCGATGCGGTTGGCGATCTCGCAGGCCTCTTCGAGCGAGGCGGTCTCGATGAGCATCCCGCGACCCGCGAGTGAGGCCTCGATGATCGCGCGGCGCGGCATCGCGGGCAACAGGCGGCGGATGGCCTCGAGCACGCGCTCGATGAGCGCCGCCGAAGGCGTGACGAGGATCGCTTGCGCGAGCTCGTCGTGCTCCGCCTGCGAGAAGAGATCCATCGCCACCCAGTCGGGGTGCGCGCTGTCAT
>CAZSTF010000083.1:0-10328 GCA_964609555.1 uncultured Alcaligenaceae bacterium
TCTTCGATGCGAAGCTGCCGCGGAGCCTGCGCTTCTGTCTCGAGGAGACCTCGCGCGTGCTCGAGGACCTGCCCGCCGACACCGGCCGCATTCCGCGGCGCCAGGTCGCTGAACTCAAGGCGCGGCTCCGCTACGGCACGATCGACGAGGTTTTCGCGGTCGGCCTCAAGCGCTACCTCGCCGACTTCCTGCTCGACGTCTACGAACTGGGCAATGCGGTGAATTCGGCGTACATGGAACTGCACTGAGCGAACTGAACGGCGGCGCGGCCATCCGGGCCCCGCCGTGAAGCGTCCGGCGTGTTGCGTGCGTGCCGCTCTTCAGAGCGCCAGCAGATCCCGCACGCGATCGCCGGCCATGTCGCTGCCGCGCCCGGCTCGGACGATCTCCCCGCGCTCCATCACGGCATAGGCGTCGGCAAGCTCGGCGGCGAAGTCGTAGTACTGCTCCACGAGCAGGATCGCCATGCGACCCCGCGCGGCCAGGAGCTTGAGCACGCGGCCGATGTCCTTTATCACGTTGGGCTGGATGCCTTCGGTGGGTTCATCGAGAATGAGCAGCTTCGGATCGGCCGCGAGCGCGCGGGCGATCGCGAGCTGCTGCTGCTGGCCGCCCGAGAGGTCGCCGCCGCGGCGCTTGAGCATCTGCCGGAGCACGGGGAAGAGCTCGAACAGCTCCTCCGGGATGGTCGTCCCCGCCGGTCGCGGTGCAAGGCCCATCTGCAGGTTCTCCTCGACCGTGAGTCGGCCGAAGATCTCCCGCCCTTGCGGCACGTAGCCGATGCCGAGCCGGGCCCGTTCGAAGGGTGGCCTGCCGTGGATCGGCACGCCGTCGAGCGCGATCGAACCTGAAAGGTTCGGCACGAGACCGACGATCGTCTTGAGCAGGGTGGACTTGCCCACGCCATTGCGACCGAGGACCACCGTGATCTCGCCGCGCCTCGCCGTGAGCGAAACACCGCGCAGGATGTGCGAGCCGCCGTAGTATTGCTCGACGCGGTCGATCTGAAGCAGAGGTTCCCTGTCCATCTCAGCGCCCCAGGTAAACCTCGATCACGCGCGGATCGCTCTGGATCGCGTCAAACGCGCCCTCAGCGAGCACGCTGCCCTCGTGCAGCACGGTCACCTTCTTTGGCCGCTCGCGCTGACCTCCATCGACCAGCGCCTGGATGAACTTCATGTCGTGCTCGACCACGACCAGCGAGTGCTTGCCTTCGAGCGCGAGAAACAGCTCCGCCGTGCGCTCGGTCTCCTCGTCGGTCATGCCGGCCACCGGCTCGTCGAGGAGCAGCAGTTCCGGATCCTGGATCAGAAGCATGCCGATCTCGAGCCACTGCTTCTGGCCATGGGAAAGCGTGCCCGCCACCCGGTCGGCATCGCGGTCGAGCCGGATCAGTTCGAGGGTCGCCAAGATGCGATCCGTTGCAGCCGTGTCCAGCCGATGTCTGAGCGCTGCGCGCACCCGCCGGTCGCTCGCGAGCGCGAGCTCCAGGTTCTCGAACACGCTCAGTTGCTCGAAGACCGTAGGCTTCTGGAACTTGCGGCCGATCCCCCGGATGGCGATCTCGCTTTCGGTGAGACGCAGCAGATCGATGTTGCTGCCGAAGAACACCCTGCCCGAATCCGGTCGTGTCTTGCCTGTGATCACGTCCATCATCGTGGTCTTGCCTGCGCCGTTGGGGCCGATGATGCAGCGCAGCTCGCCCACCGCGATGTCGAGCGTGAGGGCATTCAACGCGCGAAAGCCGTCGAAGCTCACGGTCACCTGATCGACATAAAGCACGACGCCATGCGCCGTGTCGGCGCGATCGTCTCGCACCACGCGTCCGAAGCTCGCCCCCGAGCGCTCGGCAGCATCGCCCGCCTCCCGCGCGCGCCAGTCGGCGAGTCGGCGCGCGCCGTCTTCCATGAGCTCCGGCGTCATGGCGCACTCCTGCTACGCGGCGTGAAGCGCGCCCGCAGCTGGCGGACGAGTCCGACCAGCCCGGCCGGCAGAAAGAGCGTGACGATCACGAACAGCGTGCCGAGAAAGTAAAGCCAATACTCCGGAAAGGCCGCCGTGAACCAGCTCTTGGCGCCGTTGACGAAGAAGGCGCCGACGATCGGGCCGATCAGGGTGCCGCGGCCACCGACCGCCGCCCAGATCGCCATCTCGATGCTGGCGGCGGGGCTCATCTCGCTCGGGTTGATGATGCCGACCTGCGGGACGTAGAGCGCGCCCGCGATGCCGCACATGACCGCGGAGAGCGTCCAGATCGAAAGCTTGTACCAGAGCGGGTCGTAGCCGGTGAAGCGCACGCGGGACTCGGCGTCGCGAATCGCCTGAAGCACCCGTCCGAATTTGCTCGTCACGAGCCAGCGCGAGAAGAGGTAGAGACCGATCAGCACAACGCCGGTCAGCACACAGAGTGCGACCCGCATTTCCGGCGTGGCAATCGGCAAGCCGAGCAGGCGCTTGAAGTCGGTGAAGCCGTTGTTGCCGCCGAAGCCCGTTTCGTTGCGGAAGAAGAGCAGCATGGCGGCGAAGGTGAGCGCCTGGGTGATGATCGAGAAGTAGACCCCCTTGATCCGCGAGCGGAAGGCAAAGTAGCCGAAGACGAAGGCGAGCACGCCGGGCACCGCGATCACGAGCAGCATCTGGAAGAGGAACGAGTCACTGCCTGCCCAGTGCCAGGGCATCTGCTTCCAGTCGAGAAAGACCATGAAGTCCGGCAGGTCGCTCTTGTAGACCCCGTCGCGACCGATCTGGCGCATCAGGTACATGCCCATGGCGTAGCCACCGAGCGCAAAGAACAGGCCATGGCCGAGCGAGAGGATCCCGGTGTAGCCCCAGATCAGATCCATCGCGAGCGCACAGATCGCAAAGCACATGATCTTGCCGAGCAGCGAGACGGCGTAATCCGGCAGATGCAGCGGACTGCCGGGCGCGACCCACAGATTGGCGAGGGGGATGCCGAGAACCACCGCCGCCGTCAGCGCGGCAAGCACGATGGGGCGCTTTCCGCGAAATGCACGGAGCGGGGGGGCCGACGGGGTGACGGGGTCAGGCATCGGCGCTCCGTCCACGCATCGCAAACAGGCCCTGCGGTCGCCGCTGGATGAACAGCACGATGAACACGAGCACGATGATCTTGGCGAGCACGGCGCCGGTCCAGCCCTCGAGCAGCTTGTTCACGGCTCCGAGGCCGAGCGCGGCGTAGACCGTGCCGGCGATCTGACCCACCCCGCCGAGCACCACGACCATGAAGGAGTCCACGATGTAGGCCTGTCCGAGGTCGGGGCCGACGTTGCCGACCTGCGAGAGCGCGCAGCCCGCAAGCCCGGCGATGCCCGAGCCGAGCGCAAAGGCCAACGTATCCACCCGTGCGGTGTTCACGCCCATCGCGGCGGCGATCGGGCGGTTCTGAGTGACGCCCCGCACGAACAGGCCCAGGCGGGTCCGCTGGACGACCAGCACGACCGCGAGCACGACGAGCGCTGCGAACACGATGATCGCAATCCGGTTGAACGGCAGGGTGAGATTGCCGAGCACCTGCACCCCGCCCGACAGCCAGGAGGGGTTCTCGACCGGCACGTTCTGGGCACCGAAGAGTGACCGCACGGCCTGCATCAGGATCAGCGAGATGCCCCAAGTAGCGAGCAAGGTCTCGAGGGGGCGGCCGTAGAGCCAGCGAATCACCGAGCGCTCCATCGCGGCCCCGACGAGCGCCGAGACGAGGAACGCCGACGGAATGGCGGCCAGCACGTAGAAGTCGAATGCCTCCGGCGCCCAAGCGCGAAACGCACCCTGGACGAGGTACGTCGTGTAGGCACCGATCATGATCAACTCGCCATGGGCCATGTTGATCACGCCCATCAGACCGTAAGTGATCGCGAGCCCGAGGGCGGCGAGAAGCAGGATGGAACCCAGGCTCACGCCGGTGAACAGCACGCCGAGCCACTCGCCCCAGGCCAGACGCGACTCGACGCTGCGGAGCGCGGCCTCGAGCGCCTTCCTGACCGCGGGGTCGGTTTCGGCATCCGGGGCGAGTCGGGCCTGAAGCAGCGAGCGGATTTGCGGATCCGCACGGGCCTCGAGCGAGGCGATCGCCGCGAGTCGCGCCTGGGCGTCCTCGGCGGAGAGTTGCATGAGCGCACGCAGCGCCTCCAGTCGCGCCTTGAGCGCCGGGTCGGTCTCGGTGGCGAGGGCCCGCTCGATCAGCGGCAACTGCGCCGCGTCGGCTTCGCGCGTGAGTCGCGCGATCGCTGCACGTCGCTCGGCGGCGTCGCTCGAGAGAAGTGCGAGCGCTGCCCCTGCGCTTTCGAGGGCTCGCCGCATGCGGTTGTTGTTGACGATTTCCTCGGCATCCTCGGGCACCGGCACGGTCTCGCCGGTCGCCGCGTCGATGCCTTCGCGCTCGCCACGCAGGATCACCACCCGCTCGCCAACCACACGCGCGCTGTCGTCGAGAAGCGCCGTGATCAGTGCGGCCAAGGGGGCCGAGGGTGCGGCCAGCGCCGCCCGCAAGGCCTCGATCCGCTCATCGTTGTCGCCGGAAGCGATGGCGCGTGCGGTCTCCGGCGTGAGCGCGTGGAGTGGCGGATTGAGCCCGCCCAGGAGAAACAGGGAGGCCACGGCGGCGAGATGCCGAAGAAAGGGTGCAATCACGGAAGGATCGAGCAGTGGGAGCAGGGGTCACCCATCCGCCACGCCTTGCGTGCGGGCGGATGCGCTCACGGGTTCGAGCCCGCCGAAACGTCGCGCGGGCTCCGGGGGCGGCCTCAGACTTTTGTCTTGCCGTCCGGCTCGTCCTTCTTCTTGTCGTTGCCCGGGATGTACGGGCTCCACGGATTCGCGCGCACCGGGCCCTTGGTCTTCCAGACCACGTTGAACTGCCCGTCGGCCTTGACTTCGCCAATGAACACCGGCTTGTGCAGGTGGTGGTTCTTCTCGTCCATCTTCGCGGTGAAGCCGCTCGGTGCCTTGAAGGTCTGGCCGGCCATCGCGGCGATCACCTTGTCGGTATCCGTGGACTTGGCCTTCTCGACCGCCTGCTTCCACATGTGGATGCCGATGTAGGTGGCTTCCATCGGGTCGTTGGTGAGCGGCTTGTCCTTGTGCCCTGGCAGGTTCTTGGCCTTGGCGTAGGCGGTCCATTTCTTCACGAACTCGTCATTGGCCGGGTTCTTGAGGCTCATGAAGTAGTTCCATGCCGCAAGGTGCCCCACGAGCGGCTTGGTGTCGACGCCACGCAGTTCCTCCTCGCCGACCGAGAAGGCGACCACCGGCACGTCGGTGGCCTTGAGGCCCTGGTTGCCCAGCTCCTTGTAGAAGGGCACATTGGAGTCGCCATTGATCGTCGAGACGACCGCCGTTTTCTTGCCTTCGGAGGCGAACTTCTTGATCTTGGCGATGATGGTCTGGTAGTCGCTGTGACCGAAGGGGGTGTACTCCTCCATGATGTCGGCCTCGGCCACGCCCTTCGACTTGAGGAAGGCACGCAGGATCTTGTTGGTCGTGCGCGGATAGACGTAGTCCGTGCCGAGCAGCACCCAGCGCTTGGCCGAGCCGCCGTCCTTGCTCATGAGGTATTCCACGGCCGGAATGGCCTGCTGATTGGGGGCCGCGCCCGTGTAGAAAACGTTCTTCGACAGCTCCTCGCCCTCGTACTGCACGGGATAGAAGAGCAGGCTGTTCAATTCCTCGTACACCGGCAGCACCGACTTGCGCGAGACCGAGGTCCAGCAGCCGAAGGTCACGGCGCATTTGTCCTTGGAGATCAGTTGTCGCGCCTTCTCGGCGAAGAGCGGCCAGTTGGAGGCCGGATCCACAACGACCGGCTCGAGCTTGCGCCCCATGACACCGCCCTTGGCATTGATCTCGTCGATCGCCATCAGCGCCACGTCCTTGAGCACGGTCTCCGAGATGGCCATCGTGCCGGAGAGCGAGTGGAGGATGCCAACCTTGATCGGCTCCTTCGATTGCGCGAAGACGCGCGCGGGCAGCGTGGAGGCGACCGTGGCTGCGGCAAGCAGCTGCAAGGACGCACGGCGAGTGATCTTCTTCATTGGGACTCCCTGTTGAGTTCGACCGGCATGCGGACACCGGCGGCAGATTTCGCCGCTCGATGCGCGCGGCTTGATGCGGTGCAGCAAGCGCCGTGCCACACCATGCCGCGCGTCCTTGCGCCGGGCCCTCGCTGCGGCATGCGTGCGTGGTGACACGGGCAGACCGGTCGAAGGGCCGCGCTCGATTGAGGTTCCGGCACCGAATCGGTTCGCAGCGCCCAGCGCGGGGGCGCTCCTCGCGACCGCCGGTGACGGAGCGCCACGCGGCACCGGCGGTTCTGGTGCGTCCGGCTAGCATGCAGGGGTCATGTCCTCCAGCGACCTCAGCAGCACGCCGAGCGGCACGGCCACCTCCTCGGCCGCGTCCCATGCCCCCGGGTCCGACCGCCGCTACATCGTGCTGCTCGCGCTCCTCTTGGGCGCGCAGCCGGTGGCGACCGATCTTTACCTGCCTGCGTTGCCGGCCTTGAAGGCAGAGCTCGGCAATCCCGCGCTCACGCTCACGGCGCTCATGCTGGCCTTCGGGCTTGCGCAGATCGTCTGGGGGCCGATCTCCGACCGGCAGGGCCGAAAGCCCGTCCTGATTGCGGGTGCCGTCGGCTACGCGCTCGCCTCATTCGCCGCGGCGATGGTGGACAGCATGAGCCTGCTCGTGGCCTGTCGCGTGGTGCAGGGCATCGCGATGGCGGCGCTCATCGTCTGCGCCCGGGCGACGGTGCGGGACCGCTATCCACCGATCGACGGCATGCGGGTGCTCTCGAAGGGGCTTTCGGGCCTGGGATTCATCGCGCTGGCCTCACCCCTGGTCGGCGCGGCCGTGGCGACCGTCACGCCGTGGCGTGGCTCGCTCGTCGCGATCGGGGTGTTCGGCGTGGTGGCCCTCGTCTGGGTGCTCGTCCACTTCGAGGAGAGCCTTTCGCCCGAGGCGCGGGCAGCGGCGCGGAGCGCGCCGCGAGGGGCACTTCGCAAGGTGCTCCGCGGACCGAAGTTCCGAGCCTGGACGGCGCTTGCCACCGCGAGCTACTGCACGCTCTTCGGCTTCCTGCTCGGCTCCTCGTTCGTCTACATGAACGTCTTCGGTTTCTCGGCGCTCGGCTGCGGGCTCGTGCTTGCCGTCAACTGCGTGGCCTACATCGCGAGCACCTACTACTGTCGCTGGCTCCTGGCCCGTCATGCGCCCGACCGTACGGTGAAGATCGCCTCGCTCTGGTCGATTGGCGGGGGCCTCGCGGTCCTCGTCGTAAGCCTGCTCGGGTCGCCGCATCCGGCCGTGATGATCGTGGGGCAATGCCTGTTCTCGATCGGCCACGGCGTCAACCAGCCGTGCTCGCAGGCGGGCGCGATCGGAGACTATCCGGAGCATGCGGGCCGTGCGGCCTCGCTCTCGGGTGCCACGATGATGATCGGCGCCTTCCTCACGGGGCAGGCGCTCGCTCCATTCCTGGGCACGAGCGCCTGGCCGCTCATCCTGTCGAACGCGATCGGCGGCGCGCTCATTTTTGCGATCGCATGGACGGTGGTGCCGCGTGCGTATCGGGTGGCACCGTCCGTGGCACCGTCTACGACGGCGTGAGCATGCCCTCGCGCTCGATGAAGGCGATCACCTCCTCGAGTCCCTGACCGGTCTTGAGATTCGTGAACACGAACGGGCGGCTGCCGCGCATGCGCCGTGCATCCTCGGCCATCACCTCGAGCGAGGCCCCGACATAGGGCGCGAGATCGATCTTGTTGATGACCAGGAGATCGCTCTTCATGATGCCTGGGCCGCCCTTGCGCGGAATCTTCTCGCCGGCGGCGACATCGATCACGTAAATCGTGAGATCCGAAAGCTCGGGCGAGAACGTGGCTGCGAGGTTGTCGCCGCCGGATTCGACGAAGACCAGCTCGAGCGCGGGAAAGCGGCGCACGAGCCGATCGACAGCCTCGAGATTGATCGAGGCATCCTCGCGGATCGCCGTGTGCGGGCAGCCGCCCGTCTCGACGCCGAGAATGCGCTCGGCGGGCAGCGCGGCGTGATCGACGAGGAACTGGGCGTCCTCCTTCGTGTAGATGTCATTGGTCACCGCCGCGATCTCGTGGCGGTCACGGAAGTGTCGGCACAGGGCGAGCGTGAGCGCGGTCTTGCCCGAGCCGACCGGGCCGCCGATGCCGACGCGCAGCGGTCCGTGCGAATGGGTCGGCGTCTGGGTGGGCATCCGGGCGGGTGTCTGCGTTGCCGAAATCTCTTCTGTCATGAGCGAAAGAGCCTCGAGTACTGGGTTTCGTGTTGCATGGCGAGAATCGCAAGCATCGGTGCCGCACTCGCGCGTTCGTGGCCCCGGCTTGCCTCACCCAGGGCGAGCGCGAGCGTGACCGCTTCCGGCACACGATCAGCCAAGGCAAGCAGCAGCCGCTGGCCGGCGATCTGCCCAAGCGGCAGGGCTTTCGCAAGCACCATCACCTGATTCTCGACGAAGCCGAAGAGGTAGCCCGTGAGGCCGGCTGAGGCATCGAGCCCGACGCTCGCGGCCGCCATCGCCGCGGCGACGGGGGCCGCGAGGCGGTGCGCGGCGGTGAGTTGGGCGAGGCCCACGCGGGTCGCCTCATCGAGCGGCGGCACCTGGGCGATCCAGGCGGCGTAGGCATGTCCGACCTGCAGGGTCTCGGCGCGCGGTTCGCTCGACTCGCGTGTGGCGATGAAGCCCGCGTTGAGGGCAGCAAGCCCGGCCCAGTCGCGATCGAGCCATCGGCCGTGGGCTTCGGCATAGACCGGGCCTTCCATCCGGGCGAGCACGAGGCGCAGATGATCCTCGATCCAGCGCCGCGCCTCCTCTGCCGTCCGGACGCGGCCGGTCTCGATCGCGGACTCGAGCCCCTGCGAGTAGCTGAACGCCCCGACCGGCAAGGCGGGGGAAGCGAGCTGGAGCAGGCGGGGGAGCGTGGCGGTGGCCATGGACATCAGGCGAGAGACCCGCCCTCACCGATCCTGCGTCCGTGGCGCGAGGCCGTCATGGATCCGGCCGCCGTGGCCCAGATCGTCATGGGCGTGATGCACATGCGAGTGGCCGTAGGCACCGGTCTCGGGCTGAAAGGCGCGCGTGACTTCGCGCACGCTGCCGCCCAGGCCCTCGACCATCGCGCGCAGCACATGATCCGGCAGCATGAGCAGATGATCCGCGGCCACGGCAAGCGGCACATGCCGGTTGCCGATGTGATAGGCGATGCGCGTGAGCGTGGCCGCGTCCGCGGCGCGCACCTCGAGGAGCGTCTCCTCGACCGCCTCCACCGCGACCACCCGCCCGTCATCGAGCCGGAGCCGGTCGCCATCGGCGAGCACGGTGCCGGGCTTCAGCTGGATGCCGATCACTTCACCCGAAACCAAGGCGACGCGCAGACGGCTTCGCTCGCGCTGATCGAAGCGAAGTTGAAGCCGCTCGCTCGCCGGGGTGTCGCGCGGCAGGCGTTCGGTGGCGATGTGCATATCGGCCTTAAAACAGGAAGTAGCGTTGCGCCATGGGCAGCACCTCGGCCGGCCGCGCGGTGAGCACGACGCCGTCGGCACGCACGACGTAGGTCTCGGGATCGACCTCGAGCCGCGGCTGCCAGGCGTTCCAGACCATCGACGGCTTGCCGATCCGCCGCGTATCGCGCACGGCTACCGTGGGCTTGGCCAGCCCGAGCCGTCGCCCGAGATCCAGCGCCTGGGCCGCCTGCGAGACGAAGGTGAGAGAGGCGCTCGTGAGCCCGCCGCCGAAGGCACCGAACATCGGCCGTCCGTGCACCGGTTGCGGCGTCGGGATGGAGGCGTTCGCGTCCCCCATGAGCGCCCAGGCGATCTGTCCGCCTTTGACGATCATCGAGGGCTTGACGCCAAAGAACGCCGGCCGCCAGAGCACGAGATCCGCCCACTTGCCTTCGGTGAGCGAGCCGACTTCATGCGCGATGCCGTGGGCGATCGCCGGATTGATCGTGTATTTCGCAACGTAGCGCAGCACGCGGGCGTTGTCGTTGCGCGGGTTCTGCCGGACGGCCTGGATGGCCTCGGGCGTGTCCGGCGCCTCGATCGCGAGATGGCCGCGCTCGCTCTTCATCTTGTGCGCGGTCTGCCAGGTGCGGGTGATGACCTCGCCCACGCGGCCCATGGCCTGCGAGTCGGAGGACATCATGCTGATTGCGCCCAGGTCGTGCAGCACATCCTCGGCCGCGATCGTCTCGCGCCGGATACGGCTTTCGGCGAAGGCGAGATCCTCGGCGATCGAGGCGTCGAGGTGATGGCAGACCATGAGCATGTCGAGATGCTCA
>CAZSTF010000084.1:0-1556 GCA_964609555.1 uncultured Alcaligenaceae bacterium
TCGCCGATGCGCTGCAGACGGCGCTCGAAGTCGTCCGGCAGGCGTTCGACCTTGATCCCCTGTGCGGCCAGCTCGCGCACCGAGGCGCGGGCCGCCTCGGCGCTCAGCGTCCAGCCGCGCACCTCGGCCGCCTGTGCCGTGCGAAGCAGCGCTTCGCGGCTGGCCGCGGGCAGACGCTCGAACAGGTCA
Source organism: uncultured Alcaligenaceae bacterium (assembly GCA_964609555.1). Lineage (GTDB taxonomy): Bacteria > Pseudomonadota > Gammaproteobacteria > Burkholderiales > Casimicrobiaceae > Casimicrobium. The sequence continues at coordinate 190 of CAZSTF010000084.1, forward strand.
AGGCGCACGAAGACGACGTTCTTCGGAATCCAGGCGTTGATGTCGTAGTAGTGGCGCAGATGACTCCAGACCGCGTTCTCGACCCCAGTCACGGCCGAGGTGATCATGTTGTCGATCCGGCCGTCTGCAAGCGCCTTCTGGACATCGACCATCGCCACGTCCACCGGGGCGGCGCCGAAGCGCTCGGCGATGCGCACCGTCGTCGCGTTGTAGGTGCGCATGCGCGTGCCACGCAGGTCGGCGACGGAACGGATCGGCGTCTTGCTGTAGAGGCCCTGGGGCGGCCAGGGCACGGCGTAGAGCAACTTGATGCCGCGGGCAGCGAACTGCCGCTCGATCAGCGGGCGTTGCAAGGCCCACATCCGGCGTGCATCGTCGTAGCCCCCGGTGATGAAGGGCACGCTGTCGGCACCGGCAAGCGGGATCTCGCGGCTCAGCTGGCTCATGATCACTTCGCCGCCCTCCGCCTTGCCGCCTCGCACCCCATCGAAGATTTCGGGCAGGCGCAGCAGGGTGTTGTTGGGAATGACCTCGATCTTGAGCGCGCCGCGGGTGGCCTCATCCACTTCCGCGGCGAATTGCACGAGATTCCGGGTGTGGAACGACTCGGCACGATAGCCCGTGGCGATGCGCCATCGCTCCGTCCCGTGGGCTGCGGTGGCGATGACGGCGAGCAGGAGGGCGAGCACGAGGGCAAGGCGAGGGCGCATCGGAGTCTCCTTCAGCGCTACAGACGGCTCGGCAGATAGAGCGCGAGCCCGGGAAAGAACCAGAGCAAGAGCACGGCCACGAGCATCAGCCCGAAGAAGGGCAGCGCGGCAAGCGCGAGCCAGGGGATCTGACGCCCGGTCAGGGCCTGCAGCACGAAGAGGTTGAAGCCCACCGGCGGCGTGATCTGGGCCAGCTCGACCACGAGCACGATGAAGATGCCGAACCAGATCAGATCGAAGCCCGCGGTCTGGACCGTGGGCAGGAGGACGGCGATGGTGAGAACCACCATCGAGATGCCATCGAGGAAGCAGCCGAGCACGATGTAGAACGCGACCAGGAGCAGCATGAGCGCGAAGGGCGACAGACCGAGGCCGCCGATCCACTCGGCCAGCTCGCGCGGCAGGCCGATGAAGCCCATGGCCAGCGAGAGGAACGAGGCGCCGGCCAGGATGAGGCCGATCATGCAGTAGACGCGGCAGGCCGCGAACAGCCCATCACGGAAGCTCGTCCAGCTGAGTGTGCCGTCGAGCCGCGACAGCAGGAGCGCACCGCCCACGCCGAGCGCGGCCGCCTCGGTGGCGGTGGCAAGACCGCTGTAGATGCCGCCCAGCACGGCGCCGATCAGCAGGATCACGGGGATGAGATGCCGAACCGCC
>CAZSTF010000084.1:1656-4419 GCA_964609555.1 uncultured Alcaligenaceae bacterium
GCCATCCGCTCCGGGTAGCCGCGTGCCGCGAGCTCCGGCAGCGTGATCTTTCCGATCGTGGCGCAGGTGGCGGCGCTCGATCCGGAGATCGCCGCAAAGATGCCGCAGCCGACCACATTCGTGTGCAGCAGGCGTCCGGGCAAGGCTTCGACCCAGGGCGCGAGGCCGCTGAACATCATGCTCGCCACGCGGCTCCGGAACAGGATCTCGCCCATCCACAGAAAGAGCGGCAGGGCCGTGAGCGACCACGCCGAGGCCGAACTCCAGATGGTCAGCATCATGCTGTCGCCGACCAGCCGGGTGGTGAAGATCTCCATCCCGATCAGTGCGACCGCAATCAGCGCGAGGCCGATCCAGAGCCCGCTGCCGAGCAGCACGAACATGAGCACGATGAGCAGGGCGGCGATGAAGGTTCCCATGGATGACGGCTCCGCGTTTCCGGTCGAGGGCTATTCGATGCGTCCGGCATCGGTCGTCTGCGCTTCGAGCCGCTCTCCGCGCAGGCGACGGAGGACGAGCGAAACGAAGGCGAGGAGCAGACCGATGCAACCGGCCGCGACGGTGACTTGCGGAATCCAGAGCGGTGTCGCATCTGCCGCAGTCGAGATGTCATGCGTGCTCCAGGACACCCAGACCAGACGCACTGCGAACACGGACAGGTAGAGGGCGATCGCGGTCGCAGCCGCGAGGCACCACCATTCAAGAACGTTCCGCTTGCCTGGCGACAGCCGATCGAGCACGAGCGACACGCGGATGTGCTCGCCCTTGAGCAGGGTGGCCGGCAGCGCGAGGAACAGCGCTGCTGCGATCGCATAGCCCGCGTAGGCATCGAGGCCGGGCAAGTCCCAGCGCAGCTCGCGTGCCAGGATGCCCAGCACGATGAGCACGAAGGTCGCAACCATCGCGAGTGCTGCGAGCACGAGCAGCCAATCGGACATTTTCTGGACGAGACGGGGCATCGCACACTCCGGCGATTCAAGGGACGTGAGAAAGCGCGGGCGCCGAAAGGTCGAGGAGGAGGTGACGGTCCCGGCCGTCGGTTGGCATCCGCGGAGAAATGGGCGACCCGGCCACGCCGGCCGGGCCGCGGTAGGGGTCAGCGGCGGCGGTAGGCGTCGATGATGGCCTGACCCTCGACACCCGTGCTGCGGAGCCACTCCTGGGTCATGGTCTCGCCGATTGCCGTCAGCTCACGGCGCAGGGCGTCGCTCGGCGGTGCAACCGTCATGCCTTTAGCGGCCAGCTCGCGCAGGTACTCGCCGTCGAGCCGTTCGCTCGTGGCCCAGCCCCGCGCCTCGGCGGCTGCGGCGGCGCGCAGCACGGCCTCCTGCGTGGGCTTGTCGAGTGCATCGAAAGCCTTCTGATTGACCACCACCACATTGCGCGGCAGCCAGGCGGAGACGGTGTAGAGAAACTTCACCTGCTCGAAGAGCTTGCTCTCGACGCCGCTCGCGCTCGAGGTCAGGAAGTTCTCCACCGTGCCGGTGGCCAACGCCTGCGGCAGCTCGGCCAGCTGGATCGTCACTGGCTGCGCCTTGAGCAGCTGGGCGATGCGATTGGTTGCCGGGTTGTAGGTACGCATCTTGGTGCCCGCCAGATCGGCCGGTGATGCGATCGCCTTGCGCGAGTAGAGCGACTGGCCCGGCCAGGGCACCGAATAGAGCAGCTTCATGCCCTGGCTTGCGAGCAGGCGTTCCTGCGCGGGCCGGGCGGCGTCGTAGAGCCGCTTGGCATCGGCGTAGGACGTGGCGAGGAAGGGCACGGAATCGATGCCGAAGAGCGCGTTCTCGTTGGCGTGCCCCGAGATGATGAACTCGCCGATCTGCGTCTGGCCGGTCTGCACCGCGCGTTTGATCTCGGGCGTCTTGAACAGCGAGCCGCCGGCATGCAGCGTGAACACGAGCCGCCCTTGCGTGGCCTGCTCCACGTCGCGTGCAAACTGCTGCAGGTTCTGCACCTGGAATGTGTTGATGCCGTAGCCGCTGGGCAGGTCCCATTTGGTCTGGGCCGGGGCGTCCGGGGTGACCGCGGCGAGCGTGAGGCCCGCGAAGAGCGCGAGCAGGGGACGGAGGGGAGTGTTCACGATGCGTTCTCCTGAGGGGGGTAGGGCAGAGCCAGCTGGTGGTTGAAGAGGTCGGTGATGAGCATCGCCCCGGGGGCGTGGGTGATGCAGAACGCGGGGCGCGCCTGGGTGATCGCGGCCTGAGGCGTGACGCCGCAGGCCCAGAAGACAGGCACCTCGTCGGCTTCGATCGACACATCGTCGCCGTAGTCCGGCCGCGACAGGTCGTGGATGCCGATCAGTCGCGGGTCGCCGATGTGGATCGGCGCACCGTGGACCTGCGGAAAGCGCGCGGTGATCTCGAACACCCGCGCGACATCCATCGAGCGGACCGGGCGCATGGAGACGACGGTCGGCCCGTGGAACACACCGACAGGGGTCGTCGGCAGATGGGTGCGGTACATGGCCACATTGCGCCCGAGCTGGACATGACGCAGCGGGATGCCGGCACGGGCGAGGGCCCATTCGAAGGAAAACGAGCAGCCGAGCACGAAGGTCACCAGATCGTCCCGCCACACGGTCCGGATATCGGTCGGCTCGTCGGCGAGCACGCCGTCGCGCCAGATGCGGTAGCGCGGCAGATCGGTGCGGATGTCGATGTCCGCGCCCAGCTTGGGCAGTGCGGGATCGCCCGGCTGTCCCACGGCCAGGAGCGGGCAGGGCTTCGGGTTGGCTTCGCAGAAACGCCGGAAGTCATCGGC
>CAZSTF010000084.1:4519-10230 GCA_964609555.1 uncultured Alcaligenaceae bacterium
CGGAATCGATGCGTGGATTGGCGATGGGCCGGATTCTTCGTGTCGTCTTCGTGACGCGCAAACGCGAAATTTCTCTATCGCCTCATCGATTTTTTCTCTGCTGCGTGTGGCGGGGCGGACGTGCGCAATCCCTTGCGAGCGCGAGCACCGCGTTCATGTCAAGGCCGTCCGGGAGGTGCCGGTAACTCGCGAAGATCGGCAGCGGCGGCAGGGCGACATCGATCGCAAGCTGCGCCACGGGGCGGGTGCGCGAGAGATGCTCGATCGCGGCCACCGGCAGCATGGCCAGGCCGAAGTCGGCCTCCACGAGCTCGACCATGGCGGAGATCGAGGACACCGCATGAATGCGCGTGCGGTCGAAGCCGAGGCTGCGCAGGAGATCCACCAAGGCGATGAACGGCTGCGATCCGCGCTGGAAGGTCATGATGTCGGCTGCATCGAGCGCCTTTGCGGGAAGGCGTCGCCGCGTCTTCGCCACCTTTGCGTCGCGGGCATGCGTCATGAAGCCCATGTCCATGCTGGGCATGGCTTCGATGCGGACGCCCTCGCCGGTCGACGGTGCCGCCGCGAAGACGATGTCGATGACGCCGCGTCGCACATGGTCGAGCAGAAGCGGCGTGGTTTCGACCGTGAGCTCGACCGCAAGATCCGGTCGACTCGCGCGCAGGCGGGACAGAAAGCCAGTGAGCCAAGAGTGCATCACCGACTCGATGGCGCCCACACGAAGCGTCGGCGCATCCGAGTGCGTGCCGCCCAACTCTTCCTTGGCCGCTTTCTGCAGGGCGAGCAGGCGCTCGGCATGCGTGAGGAATCGGGCACCGGCAATCGTCAGCCGGAAGGTCTTGTCGCGCCGGTCGAGCAGGAGCGTGCCCAGCTCTTCCTCCAGCGCAGCGATGCGGGAGGACATCGCAGACTGCGTGATGTAGAGCTTCTCCGCCGCGCGCGAGATCGAGCGGAGTGTGGCCACCCAGTAGAAGGCCTCGACGAAGCGGAGGTTCATGCGCCGAGCCGCGCACGCAGCGCGCGCACCGCGCTCTCGGGTGTGGTGAGCACCGGCAGGCCGGTCGCCTCGGCCACGCGTGCGGCGGCACGCGCCGCGCTGAATTGGGCGATCGCGATCGTGCGTGCGCCCTGGGTGCGGGCGCGGAGGGCGGCCTCGGCGAGCCGCACGTCGTGATCCGCGCCATCGCCGGCCTCGAGCGCGGCGAGCGCGCCCTCGGCGAGCACAGGAATCAGCGTGACGCCGGGCGGGAACTCGCGTGGCATCGTCTCGAGCGTTGCGGCGAAGGTGGCCACGAGCCCCACCGGGCCAGGCGCTGCGGCGGCCTCGGCGATCATCGCCTCGTTCGGCTTGAGCACGGGCAACGGGGCGAGACGCCGTGCGACGTGCTCGATCGCCTCGCCGAAGGCCGAGCAGGTGAAGAGGAGCGCGTTCGCTCCCGCGGCCAGGGCATGGTCGGCCAGCCGGTCGAAGCGCGGGACGAAGGCCGTGACCGGCACGCCGCGTGCGCGGTCGAGCGCGAGGCTCCCGTCGAGCAGATCGAAGCGCTCGACCTGAGGCCAATGCGTGCGGAAGGCGGCCTCGATCGGTGCGATCGAGGGGAGCATCGCGTGGATCAGGCCAATGCGTGGCGCCATCGCAGGGAGATCAAGCGGGCACTGCGCTGCCGCCTGCGTGCTGCATCCGCCGACGTTGCGACCAGACCACGAGGCCGAGCAGCAGGAGCGCGGGCACGAACATCCATTCCTTGCGCGGGCGGTCGGCCGGCACTTCGACGGCGACGATCTTCTGGCCCTGGGCGAGTCCGATCTTCGCCCCCTTCGAGCCGAAGTCCACCTTGGCGATCGTGATCTCGTCGCCGAAGGGCACCACGCGCACGCCGATCCGCTGCAGCCGCTCGCGCGCATTGCCAGGCTCGCCAAGCGGCAGCAGGACGCCCTTTTTGACCTCGCGGCCATCGAGCCGCTCGCCCTCGACCCAGACGCGCTTGCTCGCGTTGCGCGGAGCGTCTTCGACCATCTTCATGAACTCGCTCGCCGGTGCCTCACGGTAGGGCGGATGGATCATGTCCCACCAGAATCCTGGCCGGAAGAGCGTGAAGGTGACGAGCAGGAGCACCGCGGCCTCCCAGAGCTTGAGCTTGGTCAGGAACCAGCCCTGCGTGGCGGCGGCGAAGAGCAGCATGGCCACGATCGCGCTTGCGACCGTGAGCGCGAGTATCCACCACGAATCGATGCCGATCAGGAGAAGTTGCGTGTTGAAGATGAACAGGAAGGGCAGGATCGCCGTCCGCATCGAGTAGTAGAACGCGGTGATGCCCGTCTTGATCGGATCGGTACGCGCGATCGCCGCCGCGGCGAAGGAGGCGAGCCCCACGGGTGGGGTCACATCCGCCATGAGCCCGAAGTAGAAGACGAACAGATGCACCGCGATCAGCGGCACGAGGAGCCCGCTTTGCGCACCGAGCTCGACGACCACGGGGGCCATGAGCGTGGAGACCACGATGTAGTTGGCGGTCGTCGGCAGCCCCATGCCGAGCACGAGACTCACGAGCGCGACGAGTACGAGCATGAGCATCAGGTTGCCGCCCGAGATGAGCTCGACGAGCTCGGTCATCACGAGCCCGATGCCGGTGAGCGAGACCGTACCCACGACGAAGCCGGCGGCCGCCGTGGCCACGCCAATGCCGATCATGTTGCGCGAGCCGGTGATGAGCCCGTCGATCAGATCACGAACGCCCTGCCGGAAGGCCCCTGCAAGATCGCCTCGGCGGCGCATCGCGGCAAGGATCGGCCGCTGGGTGAGCATGATGAAGATCATGAACACCGTCGCCCAGAAGGCCGAGAGCCCGGGCGAGAGCTGCTCGACCATGAGGCACCAGACGAGCACGACGACCGAGAGCAGATAGTGCAGGCCGGCGAGCAGCGTGGGCTTGGTCTCCGGCAGTTCGAACACGGGCGCGTTCGGATCATCGAGTTCGAGTTCGGGCTGCTTCGCGCTCACCCAGAGCAGGCCGACATAGGCCGCAAGAAGCGCCCCCCCCACGATCACAGTGGCAGCGGTGCCGAAGACCTCCTTCGTCCAGCCCACGCCCCAGTAGACCGCCCCCGAGAGCACGATCAGGCCGGCAACCGTCATGAGGAACGAGAGCAGGCGCTGCGTCGCTGTGGCATTCGTCCGTCGCGGCAGCCCCTGCAGGTTCTGCTTGAGTGCCTCGAGATGCACGATGTAGAAGAGCGCGATGTAGGAGATGAGCGCCGGCAGGAAGGCGTGCTTGATGACCTGCGTGTAGGGAATGCCGACGTACTCGACCATCAGGAAGGCCGCCGCGCCCATGACCGGCGGCATGATCTGCCCGTTGACCGAGGAGGAGACCTCGACCGCGCCCGCCTGGTCGCCGCGGTAGCCCACGCGCTTCATGAGCGGGATCGTGAAGGTGCCGGTCGTGACCACGTTCGCGATCGAGGAGCCGCTGATCACGCCGGTCGCCGCCGAGGAGACGACGGCCGCCTTGGCCGGGCCGCCGCGCAGGTGGCCGAGCAGCGCGAAGGCGCTCTTGATGAAGTAGTTGCCGGCGCCCGCCTTGTCGAGCAGCGAGCCGAAGAGCACGAAGAGGAAGATGAAGCCTGACGAGACACCGAGCGCGACGCCATAGACGCCTTCGGTCGTGAGCCAGTAGTGCGATGCTGCGCGCGAGAGCGAGGCGCCGCGGTGCGCGAGGATTCCTGGCATGTAGGGGCCGAGGAAGGCGTAGGCGAGAAAGAGCGCCGCCACGATGACCATCGGCAGCCCGAGGACGCGGCGTGTGGCTTCGAGCAGGAGGAGCCCGCCGACGATCGCGACGGTGATGTCGGTCTGCGTGGGCTGGCCGGGACGGCCGGCGAGCTCGCGATAGAAGAGGAAGAGATAGGCGGCGCAGAAGGCGGCGACGGTGGCGAGCACCCAGTCGGTGATGGGCACCCGATCCCGTGGTGAACGCTTGAGCGCCGGATACGCGGTGAAGCCGAGGAACACCGCGAACGCGAGGTGGATTGCACGGCTTTCGGTGTCGTTGAGCACGCCGAAGCCGAGCGCGAAGGGCAATGGCGAGGCGATCCAGAGCTGGAACAGCGCCCATGCGAGCGCGATACCCGCGATGATCTTGGCTGCTACCGGGCCCGGGTTGCGGCCGCCGGTGTCGGTGTCACTTGCGAGCTGCGCGGCGTCGATCGCGTCCGCCTCGGCTTTCTTTCGTTTGAACATCCCCCGCTACCTCTCTCGATCGAACTTGAAACAAAAAGCCCCCAGTGGCTGGGGGCTTGCCTCGACGGTCGCGTCATGGCGAACGCGCGAGCGGGATGGAGCGCAAGGCGCACGGCCCGCAGCTTCCGAGACATATCGCCTGATAGGCGAGGAAGCGAGGACCGTGCAACGCCGCGATCCGCCCGCGCAGCCGCTCGCCTAGCGCAGCCAGCCCTTCTCTCGGTAGTACTTCGCCGCCCCCGGATGCAGCGGCGCCGACAGGCCATCCTTGACCATCCGCTGCGGGTCGAGGTTGGCAAGCGCCGGGTGCAGCTTCTTGAACTCGTCGAAGTTCTCGAACACCGCGCGCACGAGCTCATACACGGTCTGCTCGGGCACCTTGGCCGAGGTCACGAAGGTCGCAAGCACGCCGTAGGTGGGCGTGGGGTTCGGATGGCCCGGATAGACGCCGCCCGGGATGTCCACGTTGGCGTAGAACGCGTTGTCGGCGACGAGCTTGTTGGTCGCCGCATTGCGCAGCGGCACGAGGCGCGCACCGCAAGTGGTGATCGGGTCCTGGATGTTGGCGCTCGGGTGCCCGACGCCGTAGAAGAAGGCATCGATCTTGTTGTCGCACAGGGCCGGGCCATGCTCGTCGGCCTTGAGCTCCGCCGCGAGCGAGAAGTCGCTCGTCTTCCAGCCCATGGCGGCGAGCAGTTCATCCATCGACGCACGCGTGCCCGAGCCCGGGTTGCCGATGTTGACGCGCTTGCCCTTCAGGTCCTCGAAGCGGGTGATGTTCGCCTCCTTGCGGGCGAGCACGGTGAACGGCTCGGGGTGCAGGGAGAACACTGCGCGCAGGTCGGCGTAGGGGCCGTTCTGCTGGAAAACCTTGGTGCCCTTGGCCGCGTGGAACTGCCAGTCGGACTGTGCGACGCCGAAGTCGAGATCGCCTGCGCGCAGCGTGTTGATGTTGGCCACCGAACCCCCGGTCGATTCGACCGAGCAGCGGATGCCATGGCGCGAGCGCTCCTTGTTGACGAGGCGGCAGATCGCACCGCCCGCAGCGTAGTAGACGCCGGTCACGCCGCCGGTGCCGATCGTCATGAAGCGCTGCTGGGCGACGGCCTCGGTCGGCGCAAGTGCAGTGGCGCCGAGTGCGAGCGCCGCGCCAAGCGCTGTGAGTGAGAAGAGTTTCATCGTGATCGTCCTCAGGGTTGCGGGATGAATACTCGCAAATGTAGGCCGAGGGCGCGTCGGATGCATCGGGTTTGCCACCGTCGGACGATGCCGATTCGGTATCGCCCCATCGAAGTGGTGCGGCGTCCGCCGATCAGAGGCCGGCGAGGCTCGCGTCGACCGCCTCCGCGAGACGCTCCACGATCACGTCGATCTGCGCCTCGGTCGCAATGAAGGGCGGGGCGAGCAGCACGTGGTCGCCGAGCCGACCGTCGATCGTGCCGCCCATCGGGTAGACGCAGAGTCCGCG
>CAZSTF010000085.1:0-2198 GCA_964609555.1 uncultured Alcaligenaceae bacterium
GCATGCCGCACTTGTGCACCATCAGTTCCTGGAGCTTGCGTTCCCGCCCGCGGATCGCTTCGATCTCGTTGCGCACCGAGTCGCAGAGCTGCTCGACGATCTTGGCCGAGAAGCGGATGTCCATCATCTCCTCGGTGAGCTTTTTCTGCGTCTTGACGTAGGCGTCCGACTTGTATTCGCCCTTCTCGACGTGGGCGAGCAGCTTCTGGTGCAGCTTGCGGATGGTGGCGAATTTCTCGAGCGACATCGCCCGGAGCTTGGCCAGCAGTTCGGCAGACAGTGCAGCGCTGGCCGCCTCGTCGTCGCCCTCGTCCTCGGATTCTTCGTCGGACTCCTCGTCCGAGGCGGCCGAGACGGCCACGGTCGGTGCGGGCTCTTCCAATCCGGCGAGACCGTCGACCACGTCATCGGCCGGGATCTCGTCCTTCTCGATCTTGTCGGCGAGCGCCAGGATCTCGGCAATCGTCATCGGGCAGGCCGAGATGGCCTGCACCATGTGCTTCAAGCCTTCCTCGATCCGCTTGGCGATCTCGATCTCGCCTTCACGCGTGAGCAGTTCCACCGTGCCCATCTCGCGCATGTACATGCGCACCGGGTCGGTGGTGCGGCCGAATTCGTTGTCGAGCTGCGAGATCGCCTGTTCGGCCTCTTCGGCCACGTCGTCGGCGACCTGGATCGCCGTCTCGGTGATGATCATCTCCTCGGCCGCAGGCGCCTCGTCGAACACCTTGATGCCCATGTCGGTGATCATGGCGACGACGTTCTCGATCGCCTCGGCGTCCACCAGATCGTCCGGCAGGTGATCGTTGATTTCAGCGTAGGTCAGGTAGCCCCGATCCTTGCCGAGCGTGATCAGCTGCTTGAGCCGCAGGCGGCGGGTCTCCGCATCCACGGTGGGCAGCGGCGCCAAGGCTTCGAGCAGCGCCTGCTGCTTCTTCTCGAGCAGGAGCTGCTTGCGGGTCTTGGGCTTGCCGGTGAGCGGGTTGATTTCCACCTTGGCCGGCGGCGCCGGCTCGGCCGGGGCGGCGGGCGCGACGGCCTCGATCTCCGGGGCCGCTGCCTTGCCCTTGTCAGCCTTGGTGGCCTTGGTTGCTTTCGCGCTCTTCGCGTCGGGTGCAGGTGCGGGCACCGCTGTCGCGGCGGGCGTACTTGCTTTCTCCGTGCCCCGCTTGGTCATCGGCTCGGTTGCTGATGCTTTCGCCGAGGGCTTGACGGTCGCGGGTGCCTTGGCGGCGGGCTGGGTTGCCTTGACCGGCGCTTTGGCTGCGGGCTTCGCCGCGGGTTTGGTCGCCGGTTTGGCGGCAGGCCGGGTGGCCTTGGCTGGTGCCTTGGGTGCCGCTTTGGGTGCTGGTTTACCGGCGGGCTTCGCCGCGGGGCGGGCCTTGGCGGCGGTCACAGACTTGGCCCCGGGCTTGCTCACTGCGGCCTTGGACGCCGGCTTGGCCGTCGGTTTGGCTTTGGCCGGGCTGGCCGGCTTGGCCTTCGCCTTCGTTGCGGATTTGCCCTGGGACTTGACCGCGGACTTTCCCGCGGCCTTGGTTGCGACCTTCACCGGTGCCTTCGCGGGCTTCTTGGCCGCCGCCTTGGCTGCGGGCTTGGCCTTGGCCTTGGCGGTTGCTGTTCCCTTGGCGGCACCGGCTGCCTTCCCCGCGGTGGCGCGCGACTTGGCCGCGTCGCGCTTTTGCGTGGTGCTGCGGCTGGCGGGGGTGGGTTTCTTCGGCGAGGCTTTGGCCATTCGAGCGGTCTCCTGCAGTGCGGCGCGTGGCGCGGGATGGCGGCTGGTCGACCGCGCCCGCGCGACAGCAAATCGTGCAAATCGTGGCAAATCGTGGCGCGAGCGGGGCGTGCTCACGCGGTAGAGGGTGAAACTGGGGGGAGTTTGGCGAAACTCAACGTAACCGGGCATTATAACTTTCGTCGCTCCCAAGGCGACAGCCCGCTGCGGGTGGGATCGACTGACGTCGACAGCCGGAGCCCGTTCATCCCGACGACCCGCGATTCACGACGTCCTGCGCGGTTTCGTCGCACCGACCGAGGCCGTGCGCCTGGGCCCCCCGATAATGCGCCGCACCACCAACCCAGTGTGGGTCCGTCAAAGCGGCGCCTCGTGATCCGTCGCCGCGCGCGTCCCATCGAATCACATCAATGAACAAGAAATGGATCGGGGGCGCCGTCGGGGCCGTTCTCCTCATTGCAGC
>CAZSTF010000085.1:2298-10160 GCA_964609555.1 uncultured Alcaligenaceae bacterium
GCGTGCCGGCGACCCGGTCCGTGCAGGCGAGGTGCTGGCGCGCATCGACAGCGAGGAGCTCCGGCTCCGTGCGGGCGAGCGTGAGGCAGCCGTCCGCCAGGCGCAGGCGGCCCTCGCGGTGGCCGAGTCGGCGCGCAACCAGCAGCGGTCGCTCGCCGATCGCGGCTTCATCTCGCGCGCCGCCTTGGATGCGGTGGAGAACAGCTACGTGGCGGCCAGGAGTGCGCTCGACACGGCGCAGTCGCAACTCGGCATGGCTCGGGCAGCCCTGGCGGAAACCGCGCTGGTCTCACCGATCAGTGGCATCGTCGCCCGCCGCGCCGTCGAGCCGGGCGAGCGCGTGGGCAACGAGGGTGTCGTGTTCGTGGTGATCGATCCCAACGCCCTCGAGGTGTCCGTGCAGGTCCCGGCGGAGCGCGCATCCGAGCTCAAGGTCGGCCAGGCGGCGCGGTTTCAGCCCGAATCGGGCAGCGAGGCGAAGGTGAGCGCCCGTCTCGCCCGCATCGTCCCCAATGCGGCGCCCGGGGCGCGCACCATCGAGGCCCGGTTCGCGTTGCCTTCGGGCACGGCCATTCCGGCGGGGGCCTTTCTGTCCGGGCGCCTGACCCTGGCCGAGCGTTCGGTCGCCGTGGCCGTGCCGCGGGCGGCGCTCCGCACGGATGGCGGCGGGCACTACGTCTGGACGGTGCGGGACGGCAAGGCGCAGCGGGCGCGCGTCAGCGTGCTCGATGCGGATCCGACGGCACCGACCGTGGGCATCGGCGAAGGCATCGTGGCGCAGGCGCCGGTGCTCCTTCTGCGCGGTGTCGAGCCGCGCGAGGGGCAGGCCGTGCAGATGCCGTCCTCGGGCAGCGTTGCAGGCGAGCCGGGGCGCAAATCGTGATCGAGGCCCATCCTTCCACCCGAGGCGCCGGGACGCGCGTGTTCCCCGAAGCGCAAGGAGAACGCGCATGTGGATGACCCGTGTCGCGATCGGCAATCCCGTGTTCTGCACCATGGTCATGCTGGCGATCATGGTCATGGGACTCGTGTCCTATTTCCGGCTGCCGATCGACCAGATGCCCGATGTCCAGGTGCCCGTCGGGGTGGTCTACGTCGCCTACCCCGGCGCCTCGCCCCAGGCGGTCGAGAACGATCTGACCAAGCCGATCGAGAACGCGCTCAACCCGATTTCCGGGGTGAAGAAGATCCGTTCCCGTTCGCGCGAAGGCTCGGCGCTGGTCATCGTCGAGTTCGACATGAACGTCAACATGGATCGGGCGATCCAGGACATGCGCGACAAGCTCGCACAGGTCCGGCCGGCCTTCCCGCGCGAGGCGAAGGACCCGTACGTCTCCCGCGCGAACAATGACGACGACCAGCCGATCGTCTCGATCGGTCTGACCTCCGCCACACGCTCGCCGGTCGATCTGACCTATCTGGTCGAGGAGGTGGTGCGCAAGCGCATGGAGAACGTGAGCGGCGTGGCCACGGTGTCCACTGTCGGTGCCGCGCCGCGTCAGGTGGTGATCGACATCGACCCCGCCCAGCTGCGGGCACGCCGAATCGGCATCGATCAGCTCATCACCGCCTTGCGCAACGACAACATCGACGTGCCGGTGGGGCTCATCACCTCCGGAGCGACCGACCGCTCGGTCCGGGTGGATGCCCGCTTCCGCTCGATCAGCGATTTCGAGAACCTGGTGATCGCCCGGCGCGATGGTGTGCAGGTGCGGGTCTCCGACGTGGCCCGGGTGCGCGACACCGTGGCCGAGCAGAACAGCTTTGCCCGCATCAACGGCAAGCGGGCGGTGATCCTCGACATGCGCAAGGTCCGCGGCAGCAATACCGTGGAAGTCGGCAATGGCGTGCTTGCGGCCGTCGAACGCGTGCGCAAGGAGTTGCCCGAGGACGTGGCGGTCGAGGTCCTGACCGACCGCTCGAAATACGTCAAGGCGTCGGTCAAGAACGTTCAGCGCACCATCATCGAGGGCGCGGTGCTCACGGTCTTCATCGTGTTCCTGTTCCTCGCCTCCTGGCGATCGACGGTGATCACGGCGCTCACGTTGCCGATCTCGGTCATTGCAACCTTCATCGCGCTCTACGCCTTCGGCTTCACGTTGAATGCGCTCACGCTCATGGCGCTGTCGCTCTGCATCGGGCTCTTGATCGACGATGCGATCGTGGTGCGCGAGAACATCGTGAGGCACTTGCACATGGGCAAGGGGCACCTGCAGGCAGCGCAAGAGGCCACCGACGAGATCGGTCTCGCGGTGCTGGCCACGACGCTCGCGATCGTGGCCGTGTTCACGCCGATCGCCTTCATGGGCGGCATCATCGGTCTGTACTTTTTCCAGTTCGGCATCACGGTGGTGGTCGCGGTGCTCGTCTCGCTCTTCGTGAGCTTCACGCTCGACCCGATGCTCTCATCGGTGTGGGCCGATCCGCCGGGCAACCGCTTTCGCCGGGCGCCGTGGCTGGGCCGACTGCTCGAGCGGTTCGATCGCGGGATGGCCGACATGCAGCACCGCTACGAGCGGGTCATCCGCTGGACGCTTGCGCATCGGAAGAGCACGATCGGCATCGCGATCGCCTCGCTCGTGGCGAGCGTGGGCCTGATGGCCACGGGCGTGATCGGCTCGGAGTTCGTGCCGCGGGATGACCAGAGCGAGTTCGGCATGCGCATCGAAACCCCCGTGGGTTCGAGTCTCGAATACACGATTGCCAAGGCCGATCAGATGGAAGCCGTGCTCCGGCAGATCCCGGAGGTGACCCGCATCTACACCTGGGTCGGCGGCGGCAACGGACGCAACACGGGATGGGTCAATCTCACGCTGAAGCCTCAGAGCGAGCGCAAGCGGTCGCAGAAGCAGATCGAGGACGCCGCGCGCGAGTTGGTCAAGCCGATCGCCGGTCTCACCTCCACCGTCGGCTGGAACCGGCCGGTGCAGGTGTCACTGCTGGGCCCGGACGTGACGGTGTTGTCGAAACTCTCGCAACAGTTCGCAGCCGAGGTGGCAAAAATCCCCGGCGCGGTCGAGGTCGAGACGAGCGAGAAGGCCGCGGTTCCGGCGCTCGCGATCGAACTGAAGCGCGCCGAGGCGGCCGAGTTCGGCATCACGCCGACGGCGGTGGGCACGCTCACGCGCACCCTGATTGCCCGCGATGCCGTGACGACCTGGCTCACACCGCAGGGCAACACGGTGGACGTGACGCTCAATCTGCCGCCGGCATTGCGCGAAAGCGCGGCCGCCTTGCTCGACATACCGCTCGCCAATCCGCGTGAGCCCAACGGCGACGCGCTGACGCTCGGTCGCGTGGCTCGGGTCAGCGACAGTGCCAACCCGAAGATCATCGAGCGCGCCTTCCTGCAGCGTCAGATCACCGTGAGCGCCGGGGTCTCGGGCCGGACGCAGGGCGAGGTGGGCAGCGAGGTGAACCGGCTGATCAAGTCGTTTGACTTGCCCCCGGGTTATCGCTTCGACGTCGGCGGGGACAACCAGATGATGGCCGAGTCGTTCCGCTACGCCATGCTCGCACTTGGCATGGCGGTGGTGTTCATCTACTTCGTGCTTGGCAGCCAGTTCCGGAGCTTCACCCAGCCGGTGGCGATCATGATGACCCTGCCGCTTTCGCTGATCGGGGTACTGATCGCGCTTGCAGTGACGCGGACCACGTTCAACCTGTTCGCGATGATCGGCTTCATCATGCTCATGGGGCTGGTCACCAAGAACGGCATCCTGCTCGTGGATTTCGCCAACCAGGCGCGCCGGGAACAGGGGCTCTCGATCACCGAGGCACTCGTGGCTGCCGGGCACATCCGGCTTCGGCCGATCCTCATGACCACGGCCGCGATGGTGTTCGGCATGTTGCCGATGGCGCTCGCGCTCGAGGAGGGGGCCGACGGGACGATGGGTCGCGCCATCATCGGCGGTGTGCTCTCCTCGACGCTGTTGACGCTGGTCGTCGTGCCGGCCATCTACGCCATGATCGAGGAGGCGCACGAGCGACGTCGCGCGAGGCGGGCGGCCCGGGAAGCGCGGGCGGCGTCCACGGCCTCGTCGGCCGGGCATGCGCCTGCCGAGTGACGCGTTGACTTGGATACCGGATCTTGATAAATGACCGTCGGTCATTTATATTGGTTTAGCTGGCGTGACACCTACCTAGAATCGGTACGTCACGCCACCTACGTACGCTCACCGAGTTGACGACCCGCCCAACATGACCCGCACGCCAAACGACCTCGAGCAACGCCGCTTCAACATGGTGGAGCAGCAGATCCGGACCTGGAACGTGCTCGACACCGAGATCCTCGACCTGCTCCATCGCGTGAAGCGCGAGCAGTTCGTGCCCGAAGCGCAGCAGGCGCTCGCCTTCGTGGACATGGACACGCCGCTGGCCCCGGTGTCCGCCACCGAGCGCATGTGGTCGCCCAAGCTCGAGGCGCGCGTGGTGCAGGACGTTCAATTGCAGGGTAACGAGCAGGTGCTGGAGGTCGGAACCGGCAGTGGCTACCTGACGGCACTTCTGGCTGCACGCGCAGCACGGGTGGTGACCGTCGAAATCGACCCGGCGCTCGCGGCGTTTGCAGCGCAGAACCTCAAGGCGGCCGGGGTCACGAATGTCACCCAGGTCACGGGTGATGCCTCGCGCGGCCATGCCGCCGGTGCGCCGTATGACCTGATCGTCTTCACAGGGTCGATGGAGGTCCTGCCCGAAGGCATCGAGAAGCAACTGACGCCCACGGGACGCGTGTTTGCCATCCTCGGAAAACCCCCGGTGATGACCGCCACGCTCTTCACCCGTCGCAGCGACGGCTCACTCGTTCCGCACGGCCTCTTCGAGACCGCGGTCGCGCCGCTCGTCAATGCAGCGCGCGCACCGGCTTTCGTGTTCTGACATCCCTCAAGGATTGACATGCCGACTCGTCTTTCTTTCCTGCGCCGCGCAGCCTGGTCTGCCGGTGCGCTGGTCTCCGCTGGCACACTCCTTGCGGCCAACCTGGCTTCTGCTGCCGATCTGCTGACGCTCTACCGCGCGGCTGCTGAGCAGGATCCCGCCGTCGCGGCCGCCCGCGCCTCGCTGACCGCTGCCCGCGAGCGGGTCGCCCAGGCGCAGGCCGCCAATGGCTTCGGTGCAACAGTCAGCGCGGCCGCCAGCGCCAACTATTTCGATAACCATGTGCGTGGCGTGCCGTCCGCCCTCGGCGGACAGGTCGACCGCGGCTACCTCGCGGCAAGCGTCACTGCACAGGTCACCAAGCCGCTGATCCGGCCGGCGATCCAGGTGGGTGTCGAGCAGGCCGAGGCCGCCGTCAAACTGACCGAGATCGCGCTCGCCGCCGCCGAGCAGGACGTGGCCCTCCGGACGGCCCAGGCCTATTTCGATGTGTTGCTGACCGAGGACAACCTCCGCCTCGTCCGTGCGCAGAAGGCGGCTGTGAGCGAACAGTTGGCCTTCGCCAAACGGAACTTCGAGGTCGGTACCGCCACGATCGTCGACACCAACGAAGCGCAGGCGCGCTTCGATCAGGTGGTTGCGCAGGAGATCGCGGCCACCAATGAGGTGGATCGCGCACGCTGGGCGCTGCGCAACGTCGTCGGCCGCTACGAGGCGGAACTGGTGCCGCTCAAGCCCACCGCCGAAATTCGCCGCCCGACACCCGAGGCCATGGAGCAATGGGTGACCCGCGCGGAGCGTGATGCCTTCGGTGTGCGGCTCGCGCTTCAGTCGCTGGCGGTCTCCGAGTTCGACGTGCGCCGCGCACAGACCGGCAAGGACTGGACGCTCGATGCGGTCGCGAGCGCCACGCATTTCCAGAACAACGGCAGCACGGCGACCGGCCGCAGCAGCTGGGGCACCTCCGGCTTGATCGGCGTGCAATTCAGCATGCCCTTCGACGTTTCGGGTGGCATCGATGCACGCATCCGTGAGGCCCTCGCCACGGTCGAGAAGAACCGCAACGATGTCGAAACCGCCCGCCGCTCGGCGAGCCTGCTCGCGCGGCAGGCTTATCTGGGCGCGGTCAGCGGTGTCGCGGCCATCGCCGCCCAGCAGCAGGCCCTGAAGAGCGCCGAGACGCTGCTCGCCTCCACGAAGCTTGGCCTCGAGGTGGGCGTGCGAACCAACCTCGACGTGCTGAATGCTCAGCAGCAGCTCACGCTCGTCCAGCGTGACCTCGCCGCGGCACGCTACAACGCGATCCTTGCTGACCTGCGCTTGCGTGCGGCGGTGGCAGCGCTGGGTGACAACGAGATCCGCGCCACGAATGCACTGCTCGGGCGCTGAGCCGTCTTGGGTGGGTGGGGAGGACTGCAGCCAGGGGCTGGTGCGTGCATTGTGCCCTCACCCCAACCCTCTCCCACCGGGAGAGGGTGGCCCGACGGGCCGGGTGAGGGGAAGGACAGACGCCTGAACGTGCGATCGCCCAATTCGACCACGTGCCGAGCTACTTGGCCTCGGTCACGCGTTTTGCGCTGATGCCCTTCTTGGCCAGCGCGTCGAGCAGGCTCGAACTGCCCAGCATGTGACCGACGCCGATCACGACGAAGTGCGCATCGGGCTTCGTGAAGTATTCGGCGATGGCCTCGGCCATGTGGGGATGCCGTTCGTCGAACAGGCGCGCCCGGGAGCGGCGACCCATCGGGCTCGCGCCGAACTCGTCATCGATCACTTCAAGCAATTTGGGTCCATCGCCGACGCGATAGAGATCGAGCAGGGCGGTCAGGCGCTTTTCCATCTTGTTCTCTCGGATGGTCGCCATGAAGCGGTTGAACGCGGCGATCGCCTCGGCGTCGCTCGCCTGCGCGAGCGAGCCGCACTGCTTGGCCGCCCCCTCGACTTCGACGATGCGCTTGCCCGTGTCCCGCGCCGCGTTGAGCAGGGTGATGTCCACCCCGCGATTGAAGTCGATCCCCAGCTGCGCCAGCTCCACCGCCGTGAGGACGAGGTTCACCATCCACAGTTTCTTGCCGTCGATCGCGCGGGGCGGCACGTTTGACGCCCGCACATAGGCCTGGAGTGCAGCGAACTCCTCGGGCGGCAGCTGACGCTCGAGCGGCACATCGGTGCGTGCGAGCCGGTCGCAGATCTGCTGTGTTGCGGGCAGGAGCACATCCGCCTCGACCGCGAGCACCTTCGCCGCGTCGAAGCGCTTCTGCACCGTCTCGGGCAGTGGATAGAAATCGGTCTTGCCGACATGCAGCGAGCCGAACAGCGTGACCGTCGTGTTCGAGCCGGGTTTGGTGAGTTCCCAGAGAAACGGATTCGTGAGCTGTGCCGACGCGAGCACCGGCACGCCGAGCACGAACGAGCCGAAAAGCACGCTGGAGAGCGCGCGTAGCGCTTTCATGGCGAGGGATGAGCGGAGCGTGGCAATCATGGCCGCGATAATAGCCCGATGAGCGCAAAGGAATTCGCGACGAGTGCTGCTGCGCCAGCACCCCGGCCGACCTGGCGGGAGGCGCTTCGCGTCTACACCGAGCCGGCCACGCTTCGCATGCTGGCGCTCGGTTTTTCTGCGGGGCTGCCGCTTCTGCTCGTGTTCGGGACGCTCTCGTTCTGGCTGCGCGAAGCCGGCGTGAACCGCGCGACGATCGGCTTCGTGAGCTGGGTGACGCTCGCCTACGCCTTCAAATGGGCCTGGGCGCCGCTCGTCGATCGAGTGCCGATTCCGTGGTTCACGGCGCGACTCGGGCGGCGGCGCAGCTGGCTTCTCCTCGCACAGTT
Organism: uncultured Alcaligenaceae bacterium; assembly: GCA_964609555.1. Classification (GTDB taxonomy): domain Bacteria; phylum Pseudomonadota; class Gammaproteobacteria; order Burkholderiales; family Casimicrobiaceae; genus Casimicrobium. The sequence goes on from CAZSTF010000085.1 coordinate 10,006, forward strand.
TGGAGTGATCGCGGGCCTCGTCGGCATGGCCTCGACCGATCCAAAGCTCGCGGTGATGCCGACCGTCCTCTTCGCGGTGATGGTCGCCTTCTTCTCCGCCACACAGGACATCGCGCTCGACGCCTTTCGCATCGAGTCGGCCGATGAGTCCCGTC
>CAZSTF010000086.1:0-3275 GCA_964609555.1 uncultured Alcaligenaceae bacterium
TGACGAGCTCGATCCCCTCGCTGCCCGCCTCCCGGACGTATTCGATGTGCGGCACCTGGGCGCAGGCACGCGGGTCCTCGATCAGCTGGTCGAGCCAGGCGTTGTCCCAGGCGCGATTGATGAGCCCGGCGCGCGGCCCCTGCAGCTGGTGGCTCATGCCGCCCGTGCCCCAGATCTGCACATTGAGGGGCTCGTCGAAGGATTCGACCGCGCGCCGGATTGCGCGCCCGAGCTCGAAGCACCGCCGACCGGACGGCACCGGGTACTGCACGACGTTGACCGCGAAGGGAATCACCCGGAATGGCCAGCGATCGCGCGCCGGATCGCGCTCTCCGCAGAGCAGCGACAACGGCACCGTGAGGCCGTGATCGACCTCCATGCGGTTGACGAGCGTGAGGTCGAAGTCCTGCTGGATCACGCTGTGCGCGATGTGCGCCGCAAGCTCCGGATGCCCGATGGCCGGCGGGACCGGCCGCGGGCCCCAGCCCTCATCGGCCACGCGGAACTCGGGCGCCGTGCCGAGCGCGAAGGTCGGAATCAGGTCCAGACTGAACGCGGTGGCGTGATCGTTGTAGACGAGAAAGACGACGTCCGGCGTGTGCTCGGCGAGCCACTGACGCGAAAACGCATAGCCCGCGAAGAGCGGACGCCAGTAGTCCTCCCCGGTCTTGCCGAGATCCATGGCGACACCGATGGCCGGCACGTGGGAGGTGTAGACCGATGCCGTGATCCGGGCCATGACTCAGCGCTCCTTTCCACGCCCAGCCGCACCCTGCGGCTGACGGTGGGGTTGGGCATCACCGTCCTCACCGAGACGACGGTTGCCCTCGATTGATCGACCGCCAGCCAACATCATGGCGCGGTACTCCTCCTCGGTCATGCCGGTCATCGAACCGGCCATCTGCTGGAAGCTCTTGCCGTCGGTTGCACCGATGCGGGCCAGAAAGTAGATGTTGCCTCCGAGGCGCATGCACTCGTTCAAGTCACGCGCCAGCACGGCCTGCTTCTGCGCCTCGGTCAGCGGCCACTCGTCGAGATACGCGCGCTCGTCCGCCTTGAAGCGTGCGCGGTTCTCGGGCTTCATGAGACTCGTGCAGAACTGGTTGAGCCAGTAGCCCTTGCGGCTCTGCTCGGCATCGAAGATGATGGTGCCGGGAATGTCGAGATAGGGCTTGTCGAGTGGCATGTCAGCTCAGAGGGGGAGGAAAACTCGTCGCGAGCGCGGCCACGACGAGGCGCGAGCGAGCGAGAGGCGAGACAGACCTCGCTGGCAGGCGAGGCCCTTGCGTGACGAAACGAGGGAGCAACGACGTATTGGCAAGCGCAGCAGAACTTTTCTCACCCTCGCACCTCCTCGGGCCAGTAAAGCCGCATGGGATTGTCCACGAGCAGCCGCCGCTGGAGATCCGCCGTCGGCGCGATGTACGGGATGAAGTCCACGAGCAGACCATCGTCGGGCATGTGATCCTTGAGATTCGGATGCGGCCAGTCGGTGCCCCAGAGCACGCGATCGGGAAAGCGCTCGACCACGGTGCGTGCGAAGGGGATCACGTCGGCATAGGGCGGGTGCGCCGGGTCGCAACGCCCCGGCAGCGCCGGCGGTCCACTGCGCGAGAGCCGCTCGGGGCAGCTCACCTTGCTCCAGATGTTCTCGTGCGCATCGAGCAGGCGCAGGAAGCGCGCGAACTCCGGCCCATCGAGCGGCTGGCTCACATCCGGTCGGCCCATGTGATCGACGACGACGATGGTCGGCAGCGCGGTGAAGAAATCCCAGAGCTCCGGCAGATCGGCCGCCTCGAAGTAGACGACGACATGCCAGCCGCGCGGCGCAATGCGCGCGGCAATCTCGAGCAGTTCATCCTTGGGCGTGAAATCGACCAAGCGCTTGACGAAGTTGAAGCGCACCCCGCGCACACCGGCCGCGTGGAGCGCATCGAGTTCGGCCTCGGTCACGCTGCGGCGCACGGTGGCCACGCCACGTGCCCGCCCGCCAGAGGCAAGGCAAGCATCGACGAGCGCCCGGTTGTCGGCGCCGTGGCAGGTGGCCTGCACGATGACGTTGCGCGCGAAACCGAGGTGATCGCGCAGCGCAAAGAGTTGGGCCTTCCCGGCATCGCACGGCGTGTACTTGCGCTCGGGCGCGTAGGGAAAGACGGCCCCCGGGCCGAACACATGGCAGTGCGCATCCACCGCCCCCGCAGGCAGTGCGAAGCGCGGCTTGCTCGGATTGGGGTGCCAGTCAAGCCAACCGGGGGTCTTTTCGAAGGGGATGGCAGTGTCGTTCATCGTTTCAGCGGGTTGGCAGTCTCAGCAGCCTTCCCTCACCCCAGCCCTCTCCCGGAGGGAGAGGGGGTCTTCGCTTGGCTCTCCCGGAGGGAGAGGGGCTCGTTTGGCTTTCCCGGAGGGAGAGGGGCTCGTTTGGCTTTCCCGGAGGGAGGAAGAAGTAGGCTTCCCTCTCCCCGTGGGAGAGGGTGGCCCGAAGGGCCGGGTGAGGGCGGACGTCCGTTCATGGCAGCGGCTCCAGCGGCATCCCGGCATACTGCTCGGCGAGCGCGGCGAGCGCATGCGGCGAGCGCATGAGGAAATCGAGTTCCACCTCCTGTGCCTTCTGGTCGAAGGCTGTGAAGTGCGGAAAGCGATGCAGCAGGTTGGTGAGATACCACGACGTGCGCACGCTCGACCAGACACGGCGGAGCGCCGTCTCGCCATAGGCTGCGAGCGCGCGGTCGTCGCCGTCGCGATAGTGCCGCATGAGCGCCCGCCCGAGATAGGCCACGTCGCTGGCCGCGAGGTTGAGCCCCTTGGCGCCCGTGGGTGGGACGATGTGCGCTGCATCGCCGCAGAGGAAAAGCCGCCCGACCTGCATCGGCTCGTGCACATAGCTCCGAAGCGGTGCGATCGATTTCTCGATCGACGGGCCTTCGACGATCCGGGCCGCGAGTTCCTCGGGAAAGCGCGCGCGCAGTTCCGGCCAGAAGCGCTCATCCGGCCAGTCCTCGACCCGGTCCTCGAGCGGCACCTGGATGTAGTAGCGGCTCAATCGATCCGCGCGGTAGCTCGCGAGCGCGAAGCCGCGCGGATGGTTCACGTAGGTGACATCCGGCAGGTGCGGCACGCGCGCCATGACACCCAGCCAACCAAAGGGGTAGACCTTCTCGTACTCACGAGCCATGCCTGCGGGCATCGCGCGTCGCGACACGCCATGAAAGCCATCGCAGCCTGCGATGAAGTCGCAGTCGATCCGCTCGCTCACCCCATCGCGCACGAAGGTGACG
>CAZSTF010000086.1:3375-9981 GCA_964609555.1 uncultured Alcaligenaceae bacterium
TCGACCGTGGTCGTCTCGAGCACGCCGGCGCGGATGCGTGAGAGCACGTGCTCGCGTGTCTGACGCTCGAGCACGACCGAGTCGATCCCGTGCCGCGCGAGCAGTTGCGCGAGCATCATGCCCGCCGGCCCGCTGCCGATGATTGCGACCTGGGTCTTCATGCCCTCGCCCCGCGCACATCGGCAAGCAACCGGTCCGCCTCTGCCCGCCAGTCGGCACTGCGCGCAAACCCCGGCGCGCCGCGCTCACCGAACACGCCACGATCGGCTGCAGCGGCCATCCACGCCTGCCGTTCGGCCGTCCCGGAGGCGCTCCAGGGTTCAAGCCCGGCCTCGCGCACGGTGAGAGCCACCTCGCGCATTTCCTCGGCGCGTCGGCGGCCGTGTTCGATCACGCGCTGGAAGAAGTAGGCCGCCTGCCGCTCCCAGTCGATGCCCGGGAACGTCTCGGCGAGCGAGGCGAGCACGGCGTCTTCGACACCGAAGTGCCGGGCGGCAGTGAGGCTTTCAATCATCATCGCCTCCATGCCCTTGATGATGACGCTGCGGCACATCTTGGTGGCGCTCGCGACACCCAGCTGCGCGCTCGCAACCCGCGCCGAGAAACCGAGCCCTTCGAGCAGCGGCAGCACCTCCGCCGCATGCGGCCCGCCAAGCAGCATCGGCACCGCAAGTCGGTAGGGCGGCACCGAGGTCATGACCGCCCCCTCGACGTAGCGCCCGCCTGCGGCATCGATCGCGGCGGCGGCCTCGATCTTCGCGCCGGGCGAAGCCGAGTTCAGATCCAGAAAGAACGCACCCTCGCCGACAGCCACTCCCGCAGCGCGGGCTGCGGCGACAGCCTGCGACGCAGTGACGGCACTCACGACGAGCGCCGCCCCGCGCACTGCATCGGCGTGATCTTGCGCAAGCCGCACACCGATCCGCCCGGCGTGCTCGAGGAGCGGGCCCCGCGTGGCTTCGGTACCGAGCTTCAGGTCGAAGGCCGTCACCGGATGACCCGCGCGGCGCAGATCCTCGGCGAGGATGCGGCCCACTTCGCCATACCCGATGAGCGCGATCGGGGTCATGGTCAGTCGATGTAGCGCAGTCCGGCCTTGGCGAGCGGTTCGCGCATGCCGTACATGTCGAGCCCGAGCACGCCAGAAGCGAGCTTCGCGCGCTTGTCCGCCTCGTTGGCTTCGCGCTTCTCGGCTGCAGCAAGCGTGGCCTCGGCGCGCGCCCGTGGGACGACGACCACGCCGTCGTCGTCGGCGACGATCACATCGCCCGGGTGCACGAGGGCCCCGGCGCAGACGACAGGCACGTTGACCGAGCCCAGCGTCGCCTTGATCGTTCCCTTCGCGCTCACCGCGCGGCTCCAGACCGGGAAGCACATTTCGGTGAGCGTGCGCACGTCGCGCACGCCGGCATCGATGACAAGCGCACGGGCACCGCGGGCCTTGAAGCTCGTGGCGAGCAGGTCGCCGAAGTAGCCGTCGGTGCAGGCGCTCGTCACGGCAGCGACCACGATGTCGCCCGGCTGGATCTGCTCGGCCGCGACATGGAGCATCCAGTTGTCGCCCGGATGCATGAGCACGGTCACCGCCGTGCCCGCGACCTGGGCGCCGGCGTAGATCGGCCGGATCTCCGGTGCCATGAGCCCGAGCCGCCCCATCGCCTCGTGCACGGTCGCCACGCCAAAGGGCGCGAGTCGATCGGCCACCGCGACCGGCGCGCGTTCGATGTTGCGGTAGACCACCCCGAGTTCCTGCATCGCTACTTCCCCTGTGCCTTGAGCCTGCGATCGAGCCGCGGATAGACGCGCCGGACATTACCCTCGAAGATGGCCTGCCGGTCTGCATCCGACAGGTGGGCACAGGCCTCGATGAAGCGCTTCGTGTCGTCGTAGTGGCGCCCGGTCTCCGGGTCGATGCCGCGCACCGCGCCGATCATCTCGCTCGCAAAGAGGACGTTCGCCACCGGGATCACGCGGTTCAGGAGATCGATGCCCGGCTGGTGATAGACGCAGGTGTCGAAAAACACATTGCCGAGCAGGTGCTCGGGCAGCGGCGGCTTCTTGAGCTCCTGCGCGAGCCCGCGGAAGCGCCCCCAGTGGTAGGGCACGGCCCCGCCGCCGTGCGGAATGACGAAGCGCAGTGTCGGGAAGTCGCGAAAGAGATCACCCTGCAGGAGTTGCATGAAGGCCGTCGTGTCCGCGTTCAGGTAATGCGCGCCGGTCGTGTGGAAGCAGGCATTGCAGGAGGTGGACACATGGACCATCGCCGGCAGGTCATGCTCGACCATCTTCTCGTAGATCGGATACCACCAACGGTCGGTGAGCGGCGGCTCGCGCCAGTGCCCGCCGGAAGGGTCGGGGTTCAGGTTGATGCCCACCGCGCCGTAATCGCGCACGCAGCGCTCGAGCTCCGGGATGCAGGTGCGCGGATCGACCCCGGGCGACTGCGGCAGCATCGCCACCGGGACGAAGTGTTCGGGGTAAAGCTCACTCACCCGAAAGACAAGCTCGTTGCAAATCGCCGCCCAGGTCGAGGACACCTCGAAATCCCCGATGTGATGGGCCATGAACGAGGCCCGCGGCGAGAAGAGCGTGAGGTCATGCCCCCGCTCGCGCATCTGCTTCAATTGATTCGCCTCGATCGACTCGCGGATCTCGTCGTCGGAGATCGAAAGTTCCGAAGGCCGGGGCCGCTGGGCCGGGTCGTTGACCGCGGCCACCTGCCGCTCGCGCCAGTCGGCGAGCGCCTTCGGTGCGGTCGTGTAGTGACCGTGACAGTCGATCACGAGACTCATGCGCAAACTCCATCGCGATTCAGGGTGACGGGGGCCATGCCCCCTGCTTCGAGGATCGGCAAGGCGGCGTTGGACGCGGCAAAGTCGAGATAGGCCCGGGCGATCTCGGGTGCTTGCGCATGCGTGCCGACGCCACCGGCGAACACGGTGTCGATCGCCGCGCCCTCGGGCAGCAGGCCCACCATGCGCACGCCGGGCACGCCGACGATTTCGCTCACCTGCTGGACGCCCAAGGTCACCCGCCCTTCCGCAATGAGCCGCGCGACGGGCACGCCCGGCGGTGCTTCGACGAGCCGCGGCGCAAGATCATCAAGCAGCCCCCATTCGGCCAGATGCGCGCGGAAGGCGCGGCCGCTCGGGCCGGTGGAATGCCCGATGGTGCGCGCCAAGCGCAGCGCCGACTGAAACGCTGAGAGCGTCGAGACATCGGGCAGCGGTGCGCCCTCGGCCACCGCGACCGCGGTGCGCGAGACCATGAGCGGCACGATCGAGCCCGCGCGCAGATGGCCGCCCGCGAGCAGGCCGGCAAGCGCGTCCTCCGCAAGCAGCACGAGATCGAAGCGCTCGCCCGCCTCGACGCGGCGCGCAGCATCCACACCGCCCACGGCCTCGAGCGCGATCCGCTGCCCCGTCCGCGCGGCGAACGCGTCGGCCAAGCGAGCATGCACGCCGCGCGTGGCCATCGAGCCTATCGCCCGCAGCGTGACCGCCGACGTTGGTGGCGTCGCCGATCGAGAGGAGGTGACTGCGTCATTCATCCTGTCTGCGATTGTCACGGGAGGACCCGCTGTTGAGCAGACTGCGAGCGGCTTAGCAGCTATACCATTCCGTAATGGCACAAGAAGCAATGTCGTCCTGACACCCCGGAGCAAGGAGATGGACCTCAAGCAGATCGAATACTTCGTCCGCGTGGCCGAGGTGGGCAGCTTCTCGGGCGCCGCGCGCCTCGTGGGCGTGGCCCAGCCGGCGCTCTCGCGGCAGATCCGGCAGCTCGAGGTCGAGCTTCGGCAGACGCTGCTCGTGCGTGATGGCCGGGGCGCCAAGCCGACCGAGGCGGGCGAGCTGCTGCTCGAGCATGGCCGGGCGATCCTGCATCAGCTCGCGCGGGCGCGCGAGGAACTCGCCGGTGCCCGGGGTCGGCTGGCCGGGCATGTGTCGATTGGCCTGCCGCCGAGCGTGGCCCGCATGGTCGCGGTGCCCTTCACGAGGGCGTTCCGGGAGCGGCTGCCCGAGGCCACGCTCTCGATCGGCGAGGGCCTGTCGAGCGCGCTCGTCGAGGGCCTGCGCCAGGGGCGGCATGAGCTTGTCGTGCTCTACGACGCCGTGGCCGCCCCCGACCTCGAGATCGAGGCCCTGCTCGACGAGGAGCTCTGGCTCGTCGAGCCGCGCGCACACGATGGCCGAGGCAGCCGCCGCACACCGCTCGCGCTCGAGGCCCTGGCGGGCCTGCCCCTCGTGATTCCCTCCCGACCGAACGCCGTCCGCCTTCGGGTGGAACGCGCGCTCTCGGCACACGGGCTCAAACCGACAATCGCGCTCGAGATCGATGGGGTCGGCGCGATCCTCGACCTCGTGGCCGATGGCTTCGGTCACGCGGTGCTGCCGCGCTACGCGGTCGCCGGGCTCGCGCAGCCACGACGGTTCGGGCTGCGCCGGTTCGCGCCGGCGCTCTCGCACCGCATCGTGCTCGCGACGAGCGCGCTCCGCCCCCTCACGCGCACGCAGCGCGAGACGAAGACCCTGCTCGCCGAGGTCATCCGCCGGGAGCTGGCCCGGCGGTGAACCTTGCATTGCGCGGGATCAGCCCTTCGCGTACTTGTCCACCAACGCGCGGGCCTCGCGGATCAGGGCGGTGCCGTCGATGTTCTTGCCCTTCATCTCGGCCACCCAGTCGTCGGCCACGGCCGAGGCGGTGCGCTTCCAGCGGGCGGTTTCGTTCGCGTCGAGATCGACGATACGGTTGCCCGCCTTGACCGCGAGTTCGCGCCCCTCGCGGTCGCCTTCGTCCATGCCGCGGCCGAAGAGCGCAGCCACCTCGAGGCCCGAGTTGTCGTCGATGACTTTCTTGAGGTCGGCCGGGAGTCGGTCGTAGGCGCCCCGGTTCATCGCAAAGACGAACGTCTGGGTGTAGAGGCCCTGCGGCCCTGTGAAGCCGGTGTGGTTCTTGACCATCTGCTGGACCTTGACCGCAGGGACGACTTCCCACGGAATGGTGGTGCCATCGATGACGCCCTTCGAGAGCGCCTCGGTGACCGCGGGCACGGGCATGCCGACCGGCGTGGCCCCGAGCTTCGTGAGCATGTTGTTCACCACGCGCGAGCCGCCGCGGATCTTCATGCCCTTCAAGGCCTCGAGATTCGCCACCGGGTCTTTCGTGTGGAACAACCCCGGGCCGTGGATGTGATTGCAGATCACCTTGACGTCACGGAACTCCTCGGCTGCAAACCTCGCGCAGAACTCATGGAAGGCGCGCGAACCCGGCTCGGCGCGACCCGTGGTGAAGGGCAACTCGAAGGTCTCGGCCCGGTTGAAGCGGCCCGGCGTGTAGCCCAGCACCGTCCAGGTGATGTCGATGACACCGTCCTTGACCTGATCGAACAACGAGACCGGCGTGCCGCCCAGCTGCATCGACGGGAAGATCTGAACCTTGATCCGTCCGCCCGAGTCGCGCTCGACCTTCTGCGCCCACGGCGTGATGGCCTTGGCGGGAATGGCAGCCTGCGCGGGCAGGAAGTGCTGCAGGCGGAGCGTGACGGGCGCCTGCGCGCGGGCGGCGCCACTCGCGGCGAGCAGGCTGCCGCCGGCAGCGCCAAGCATGAGATCGCGACGGGTGAGCATGGAGTCCTCCTCGGTACATGAGTTTTGCCGCACTGCGTCCGGCGGCGTTGGCGCGAAGCGTACGACCGAAACGAGACGGTCAGCCGCCCACCGGACCCCACCTGGATCGCCGAGCCGTTACAGCAGATAGAACGTCTCGGCATGACAGACCCCGCCGGAAGGCAACGCGACCGATGCCCGCCGGCATAGCATCCCAAACGATCGCCCCATCGCCCAGCACACGCATGCTGCACACCGAAACCCGCGGCCGGATCCTCGTTCTCCGGCTGGATCGTCCCGACAAGCGCAATGCGTTGTCGGATGCGCTCATCCTCGCCTTGGGCGATGCGCTGCGCACGGTCGGCCCCGACGTGGGCGCCGTCGTGATCCATGGGGCCGGAGCGCATTTCTGCGCCGGTCTCGATCTGTCCGAACTGCGCGAGCGGGACGCGGCGGAGGGACTGGCCCACTCGCGCATGTGGCACGACGTCATGAACGCGGTCGAGTTCGGCCGCGTGCCGGTGATCGCGGCACTGCATGGCGCCGTGGTGGGTGGCGGGCTGGAACTCGCCAGCGCCTGTCACCTGCGCGTGGCCGACGAAACCGCCTTCTTTGCCTTGCCCGAGGGCTCGCGGGGTATCTTCGTGGGCGGTGGCGGCGCCGTCCGCATCGCCCGACTGATCGGCGCCTCACGCATGCTCGACATGATGATGACCGGGCGGACACACGACGCCGCGGCGGCCGAGCGGTTCGGCCTTGTCCACTATCGCGTCGGTGCAGGCGAGGCGCTCGCCCGTGCACTCGAACTCGCCGAGCGCGTGGCCGACAACGCTCCACTCACCAACTATGCCCTCATGCACGCCCTGCCCCGTATCGCCGAGCAGCCGGCGGATCACGGACTTCTCACCGAGGCGCTCATGTCCGCGATCGCGCAGAGCGCCCCCGAGGCCAAGGCCCGGCTGCACGCGTTCCTCGAGGGACGCGCTGCCAAGGTCGC
>CAZSTF010000087.1:0-7763 GCA_964609555.1 uncultured Alcaligenaceae bacterium
TCCGCGCCCGGCCAATTGGCCGGGCGATGCGAGGCGCGGAGGTACCTGGATTTTGAGCCCGGCCGTGTTTCAATCCGCGCCCGGCCAATTGGCCGGGCGATGCTCCACCGCTGCAACGCATTGATTCAGCGGGATGAATTTCACGGAGTACGCGAACCGATCAGCTGAATCGCCCACGCTAACGGCGGAGAAGTGCGCAAGAGCGTAAACGATCCAGCTCATGCGCGGGGGCAGCATGCGCGAACTCATGCGGCCATCGGCGGCGATTCAGGTTCGCGCGTCACACGACAAGGGGAGCGTCGAAATCAGTGGCACGAAAGCGCCCATATTCCTTGACACGCAGATTCGTTCGTTCGCCTAGCTTGTAGAAGCGCAAACTGTCTTCGCCGATGTCGATTTCCTCGAGCAGTTCCCGCTCAAGCGCCTCGTATTGCATCTGATCGACCTGACATTCGAAGACGGATTTCTGCACGCGCTGACCGACGCGCTCGCAAACGCGCGCGACCCGGCGGAGTCGCTTTCGTCCCTCGGGCGTCTCGGTTGACACGTCATAAGTCACGATGATGAGCATTCAAGCCCTCCGTCATCGGGAAAGAAACGGAACGTAGCTTGGATCCTCCCCCCGCAGCACGCGGGCGAGCAACCTGGCCTGCACAAAGGGCAAAGCGCCAAGGGGCGTGATTTGGTCGAGGAGGGGGTGCGTGATCTCGTCCTTCTTTCTTGTCTGCCACTCGGCGACCACTGTGCGACGACCCTGCTCTGAGAGCATCACCGCGCCTCCCTCTCGCGCTTCAAAATCCCGCTCGCCCAATTGACCGCGATTGACGAGCGTCAGCACGAGACGGTCCGCGATTGGTGCCCGCAGCTCCTCCTGGAGGTCCAGCGCGAGGGCGGCGCGACCCGGGCGAAGCGCGTGCAGGAATCCGACTTGGGGGTCAAGACCCACCGCCTCCAGCGCCGATCGGCAGTCGTTCATGAGCAGGGCGTAGAGAAAAGAGAGCAGCGCGTTCAACCGGTCACGAGGCGGCCTTCGTGTCCGCCCGTCCATGCGGAAGGAGTCACGCTGCGCGGGCTTGATCATGAGGTTCATGGCCTCGAAATACGTGCGAGCTGCTTCTCCCTCAACACCCCGAAGCTCGTCAAGCGATTGTGCCGCCGCAACCCCGCGGAGCGCAGCCTCGAGCGCGGTCGAGCCCCGTTGCAGCTGCTCGCGTTCGACTAAGTCCGGATTGTCGCGCGCGCTGCGCAGGATGCTTGTGCGTGCGTTCCGGATCTTTCCGGCAACGAAGGAACGCGAAATGCCCAGAGCAAACGCGGGGTTGCCGTAGCAGTCGTGCTGTGCGCGCCGAAGCAACACGTTCCCCGACACGGGGCCTTCGAGACGGGCCTTGAATCGACCGGACTCCTCCAGCAGCACCAGGCTCTTCCCTTCGTCGGCCAGCCGGTGCATGAGCGCCGGGCTGACCATCACGTTGCCAAAGCAGACGACCGACCCGATGTGGTGCAGAGGCACCTGGAGGCGCTTTTCCCGCTCCACGTCGACGCGCAGCGTGGCGTTGTCGAGATGCACGTAAGCGTGCGGCGTCATGACGTACAGCGTGTTCTGCAACGTGAACATCAGGAATCCGGCTGGAACAAAGCGTCTGCTTCTGAAACCAAGCGCGACCGCCACTCGATGCTTGACGGAACACATGTCGAACGCATGGAGCATTCGTTGCAGCGTTCGTCATTGCGCGGGGGCGGCAAGACGCCATTGCCGAGGAGAGCCCGGGCATCCCTCACGGCCGCCTCGGTCCGTGCGCGCAGCGTGCTGGTCAGTTCAACCTCACGCCGCCGATGACTGCGGACGTGGAAGATTGCCCCGGCGGGCACCGCGCGGGCAAACATTTCCTCGAGGCACAAGGCCTGTGCAGCCAACTGCAGATCATCGTTGAACCATGCCCGCTTCGGCCCGTGCTTGAACTCCACGGGGTAGATCGCGCCGTCGGGCCAGAACTCGACGACATCGCAGCGGCCGATCAGCCCGAGGCGCTCCGACCAGATCGGCAGCGCGTGCTCCAGACGGGCACCCGTCTTTGATGTCGACCACGCCACGCGATCGACACGTTCGTGCTCGGCACGACCGGCCGCCGTGTGGCGGTTCTCGGTGAACTCGCCGTCCATGTGGATCAGGGCGCAGCGACGGGCGCAGTACGCCCAGTGATTGAGGGCGGAAATCGGCAGTGGCTCTTCGTCGGACATGCGATTCGATGCTAGCCGTGAAGCTGCATCAGTTCTATGCCAGGTGGAACGCGATCCGCACGCACGGTGACAACGTAGTCGGCGAAGCTCCGCGGTGAACCGCAGAGACCGTCCCGATGGGAAATCTCGACGATCGCCTTGTCAACTTTCCGCGTGGGTGTCGAGAAATCCAGCAGCCGGTGCGCCGGCGCACAGCCCAGCATGGCTTGCCGCACGCGCTGACCTTCGTCGCTGTCGGTGCCGACGTGTTTGAAGACGTAGAGACCACGGCAGGCCATCACGCCTTTGGAGGCCGAGCGATCGTGATCCCACATGTTGAGCAAGGCTTGCCAGAGGTTCGCAAGGTCCACTTCAGTGAAAGCGCCCGTCTCTGAATCGCCCGATCCCTCCGCGAGGTGTGCGGAGATAAAGCCCTTTGCGGCGTACAGTCCGTACGGAATCAACGCTTTGCGCCCCATGGTGCGTAGTTTGTCCTCTTCTTGGCAGCTTTCCCAGTTTTCGTATTCGGCCACCGTGCTCGCTCCGGGCACTTTTTCTGCCACGGCCATGCGGGTGATCGCTGCATCCATCGGCAGGATGGGATCGACCGAGCGAGAGAAAGCGATCTGCACCGGCCCGCGCACTTGGCCGGCGTTCGCGCCCGTGGACATGACCGCACCAAAAGTCCGGACATCGAAAAATTGCTCGCGCATCCAGTCCCGCGCGCGATTGACCTGATTACGGTTGCCGCCGCCGCGCGGGGCGCCGTTGGTCTGGACGTGCGCGGCGGTGATGGCCTTGTTCAGGTTACTGGCGTGCTCGATGAAGATCGCGTTGGGTGCTTTGTTGCCGTGCGCTGTCTGAACGTAGTTGCGGATGCGCCGTTTCAATGCGACATCAGACACCAGCCCATGCATGTCTTCCGGGTCGATGCGAGGACTGTTGCCCGCGTCGGGGTCGCCGTTCGGGTTGCCGTTCTCGCAGTCGAACAGGTAGAGAAACTCGTAACGGTTTTTGATGGCAGTCATTGCTGTTCTCCGGTGGCAGTTGCGTCAGTGGATTGACTAGGTTTGGCACGCAACGCGGCGAGTTGCTGGTAGTAGCCCAGGGCGAATAGCCCTTGCCCTTCAAGATCAAGGATGCGCGGCGCGCGGTCACCGAGATGGCTCATCACGTCCGCGATCTGGTTCTCGAACCAGTGGGCGAGGCCGCCGTCGAGTTTGCCGAGATGGTTACGGGCATTGGCGGCGAGCCGCCCCAAAATGAGTCCGGGGGTCTGGCTGGCGGCAGCGTAGTAGCGCTGCACCACGCCCGCGCCCACGTCGCCGAGCGCGGCGCGTTGCAGGTTGGAGAGCACGGCGAGCAAGCGTCCGCAGTGATAGGCCGGATCGGGATGGTCGGGGTTCAGATATGCGGTCACGGCGGAATCTCCTCCTGGGGTGAGTCGAACGAAATAGGCTTTGATGAGGCCCATACGGGCGTGGTTGAACGCGGGTTGGTCCTTGTCTACGAGGTCGGTACGAAAGCGGGCGAGTGCTTGCGTCATCAATGGGCGGGGGATGGGCTGGCGTGCGACGGCAGATTTCCATAGCGTCGCGGCGGTCGGGGCGGGCAGGTCTTTGAGTTCGCGCACCAGCGCGCCCGCAACCGCCATGAACTTGGGATCGCGGGCGAGTCCGTCCCCGTCACGGGCGACGATTTGCAGGTCGGCAAACCATGCTTCGACGTTGCGCACCAGTTCCTCGAAGCGGCCCTCCATCCAGTCGCGCACCATGACACGCCCGGATGCCCCGGAGAGTGTCATCGCGTAATAACGGTTGTCGCCCAGGTCGGCACGCTTGCCGCTCTTGATCGCATCGAGCAACATACGCGCTCTCGACTGTGCGGCGGCTTCGGTTTGCTCATCCGATTCCATCCCGTCGAGCCACGTCAGCGGGTCGTCGTCCTCGGCAATCTGTTCTTTGAACCAGTGGATGACGAGCGCGCCCGCGAGTTTGCGCGAGTGATTGCGGATAAGGTCGTTGAGGCCGTCGGCATACAGCTGTGCCGCTGGCGCGCTCATGGCTGCGTTGGCAGACTGATCGAACCCGAACGAGCTGAAAGCGGCTTTGTCGAAACCCACCATCACATCGCCCATGCCAAGCCCACCGACGCCGGACAAGCCGGAAATCTTGGGGTGCGTCGCCAGCGGTTGTACGGCTTCGCCGGTCAGGAAACAAAGGGCGTCCGAACGGGTAGGCTTGACAGGCTTTCCCGGCTTGGCCGCCGCGCTAATGTCGTTTGCACGCCAACGCCGCCACCAGGTTTGCGTTGCGTCATCCGTACGAGGATCGAAGTCGCCGACGCGCCAGGCGACCCAGTCCGTGGGTTTGGCTTTGTTTTCGGCCAGCGCGCCCCGAATGGTGTTACGAGTGGCTTCGTCGCGCAAGGCAGCGACGAGTCCTGCCATCTTCGTCAGTTCTGCGCTTGACGTGTCGAGCAGCGTGACGAAGTAGTCATGCCGGAGCTTTGCCGAGGCGATTTTCTTCGCACCTTCGTTTGGTTTTAATAGGAGCACGGCCGTCTGCGCCGATTCGATCAGGAAGTGCGCCCGCCCACCGGCGTTCATGTTGTGCATGTCCGGGCAGCGCGCGAGCATTTGCCCGCGCTTGCCGTGGCCAAGCGGCAGAACGGCGATCAATTCGCCGCTTGTCGTTAGGTCAATGCGCCAGCGAACCTCGCGGGTCTTGAAACCCGGCTCCGAATCGAGCCGCGCGCCGTATTCCATAAGCGCTCGCAGCATGCTCAAGCCTCCCCGAGCTTCTTCACGGTGGCGTCGGTGTAGACCGGAACGTCCATGACGCCGCCGACCAGCTTCGCGTCAAACAGACTGATCGATGGTTTGTCTTTGTCGTCGATGATTTCGCGGCGCAGATCGAATACGTCGTAGAGCATCAAACCGAGCTTCCGATCGAGCGGGACGGGCATCGCGGGCTGGGCTTGTGGGTCTTCGATGTATTCAAAAAACGCCGGAAACTCGCGGCAGCCGAAATAGGGTTGCTGGAAGCACTTGCCGTGCTTGGCCCGGCGGACGAAGCAGGCGTTGAGCTTGGCGGGGTCGCTACCGGATTTGGGAACGATGCGTGCATGCAAGCGATAACGGACGTTCTTGAGCGCCATGGTCTGCCGTTGCGTGCGGCCTTTCTGATCGGTGCCGAGTTCGTCCTTGCTGCCGTCTGCCCAGAGCGGTTCGGGCGTTTGCTCACCGGAAATCCATTTGTTCAGCGTTGCTGCACCCGGAACAATGTCCTTGACCTCGTTCCGGCGCAGCGCGATGTAGCGCGGCATTTCCAGCACTTCGACACGAGTGATCTGCCAGTGGAAATACGGGCGGATGCGGCTGCCTTCGCGTTTGCCGTCCCAGTAGATCGCGTCGAAGATGCCGCGCGCGGCAGACGGGGTGATGACCGGGTAGGAAAAGCGTTCGACTTTCATTTCCGGCCGGGTGAAACAGGCAAAATCGCCCCAGACTTCAAGCGTGTGTGTCGTCATGTCGTTTCCTTAAGCAATGAACAGTTGCGGGCCTTCGGGCGGAACGAGACCAAGCCGATTGTCGTAAAAGTTGCCTTCGAGGATGAACCACTCGTTGGAGACGCCGCCACCGGTTCGGCCAAAGGGCTTCAACTTGGCGGGAATTGCCCACGCGGGCATCGCTTCGCGCGGTTTGTATACGCTGACAGCGAGCGCCTGCGCACGACGCATCCAAGGGGCGGTGATGCCGGTGTTTTCGGCTTCATCGCGCAGGGCTTTGAACTCGCTCCAGCGCTCAGCCCAGGGTACCAGTAGCTGGAAGGTGTTTTGCTCGATGAGTCGGTAGCTGCGAGCGACTTCCAGGAAATCGCGAGCTTCGATCGCGTCTTTCATCGCGCTGTTCAACGTGGCGGGGTCGGTCACGTCGTAGAGCTTCTCGTAATACCTGCGAAAGACCGCTGGGTCGTTGATGTCGAGTTCGCCGTGCGCTGCCAGCAATGCGCGTGTGACTTCAGCCGCCTGGTAGTAGGAAAAAGTCGGGTATAGCCGGCGCGCTTCGCCTTCGTCGTCCGGTTCAAAGACGATGACGCGGCCATACTCGCCGAGCGCATTGAGGCGGCCTTCGCGGTTGCAGCGCCCGGCTGCCTGGGCGATGGCGTCGAGCGGCGCAAAGGCGCGATACACGACGGGAAAATCGACATCGACACCGGCTTCGACGCATTGAGTGGAAATCAGACAGCAAGGCTGGCCGGAGGCGAGCCGCTCGCGCACCCGGTCGAGTACGGCGCGGCGATGATCGGCGCAGAGGTTGGTTGAGAGGTGAAACAGGCCATCCGCGCCGTGGTCTTGCAGGGTTTCGAACAGGGCCAGCGCGTGACGCTTGAGATTGCAGACGACCAGCGATTGCGGATACGCCTTTAATTCATTGGCCAGCACGTGCCAGCCTATTCTCTCGTTACGCCACTCGACTTCGACGCGTTTGAGTGCTTTGAAAAGTCCGGTGTGGCCGGTCACGATCTCGACCGGCTTCCAGCCTGCCGCCGCGTGTTTGATGACCGCAGCAGAAAGCGTGTCGAACGCGGGTTGGGTCGCAGTGGCAAAAACGATGCTGCTTTTGTAATGGCTGGCGAGGTGCGAGAGCGCGGCGAGTGACGGCACGGCGAGTGTCGCGGGCAGACTTTGTGCCTCGTCGAAGATCACGACCGCGCGCATGAGACGATGCAGTTTGCGACACGCCGACGGGCGGTTGGAAAACAGCGATTCGAGCAATTGCACGTTGGTCGTGAGAATGATGGGCGCGTCCCAGTTTTCGGCGAGCAGTCGGCGTTGTCGGGACGTGCCGCCTTCTGCGTCCTCACGCTCGGATTCTTCGCCGAGCCCGGCGAGGCTGTGGTGTTCGAGCACGAAGTTCGCCGGGAAGCCTGCAAACACGCGGCGGTAGATCGCAGCAGTCTGCTCGATGACCGTCAGAAAAGGCACGGCGAGCACGATGCGCTTGAGACCGTGTTCGCGCGCGTGTTCCAGCGCGAAGCGCAGCATGGCGAGCGTCTTGCCGGATCCGGTCGGCGCGGTGAGAGTGAATACGCCCGGCGCTGCAGAGGCCGCGTCGCCGCAAGCGCGCCAGAGCGTTTCGCGCGCGGTGCGCACTTCATCCGTCGCAAGGCCGCCTGTGCGGATCGAGCCCTCCATGAAACGGTCCAGTGCCGCCAGCGAGGCGACAGGGTCGAGCACCGGCCCGGCGGGACGCGGCTGTTTGCCGTTTGCGTCGCCGTTGAAATGCGCTTCGGTGTCGACAAAGTCGGCGTCGGTGAGGCAGGAAAACAGCAGGCGCACGTCGAGCATGGCTGCGACGGCGTGATGCCAGCCCTGCACGCAGGGTATGGGGGGCGTGGCAAATTGCAGGCCGTCTGCCGTTGCTCGTTCCGTGAGCGCACCAAGATCGGCGTCGGAGAGTTGCAGCCCAGGCAACACTGCGCTTGCCAGCGCTGCGGGATACAGTCGCTTGAGCGAGCGGGCGTCTCCTCGCTGCAGGC
>CAZSTF010000087.1:7863-9799 GCA_964609555.1 uncultured Alcaligenaceae bacterium
CAGTCGCTTGAGCGAGCGGGCGTCTCCTCGCTGCAGGCCGATGTGATGTCCTTGGATTGCCAGTGCAGCTGCAACTGCTCTATGCCTGCAAAGAGCAAGCGAGGCACCTTGTGACCAATGATCGAGGGCAGAGTCTTGGCCGAGGAGGCGACGCTGGAACCGATCGGCATACTTTCCAAGATCGTGAAGTAACCCGGCAAGTTCGGCTTCATCAGCCCAGGGCGTTTCGCAAGCGAAGCCGCGCGCCAACTCGCCAACCGCGCGGAGATGATCCCTCAGCGTGTGGGGGCGACCAACCAGATTGTGGCTATGAGCAAGGTACATGGAGCGAGCGAGAAACGAGGCGCTTGCTGGGTATGTTAACTCTGCAGCACGGACGACCGTCTCGGCTTGGTTGCCATGCCGATGTGGTGGGCTCGACTTTTCTGTTCGGCACGACTCTTCGGATTGTGCTGCGTAGAGCGCGTCTCGGGGCAGGCTGTGCTTCCTCACCGACACCCCTGCACATAGGCTGCAACCCCGCTGGCGCCGTTGAGCAGGCTGCCCAGGGGGCCCAAGCCGCTTGCGAGCGCGCTGCCCGCGACGCCGCGCATGGCGCGGGTGGCGATCACGCCGTCCTGTGCGGCGCGGGTCTGGCCGGAGAGGTCGAGGTCGAAGTTCCGGCCTGCGATGAACGCGGCGATGGCGGCGGGCGTGGTGCGGCTGGCTCCGGTCTGGTCGATGCCCGCGACGAGCGCCGGGCCGCTCACGCCGAGCAGGTGGCGCAGCAGCAGCACACCGTCGCGCGCGGGTTCGACCGCGCCGCTGCCATCGATGTCGAGATCGCAGAGCTTGGATGAGGCGTGGCCCGCGGGGAGCGTGTGCATGGCCCAAGCCGCGGGTGAGCCGCCGTTGTAGGCGCAGGCGGTGACGCCGTCGCGGGTGAGGTTCATGCGCGAGCAGTCGTAGTCGTAGTCGCGAGTGACGCTCGCGGCGTTGACGCGCCAGCCGGAGAGCTCGCTTTCATGGATTGCGATGTGGGCACCGCCCGAGAGGAGCGAGAAGTGCACGTGCGGGCCGGTGGAGCCGCCGCCCTGGCAGGTGGCTTGCGCGAGGCTGTTCGCGTAGTCGCCGATGCGCTGACCGACGACGACGGACTGGCCGTTGGCGACCGCGAGGTTGCTCAGGTGGTAGTAGTTGGTGGCCCAGCCGTTCGCGTTGGTCACACGGACGTTGCAGGAGGAGAACACGGTGACCGTGCCGCCGTGCGCCGCAAGTACCGGGGCGGTGGTGGTGTCGGCACCCCATGCGGGCCACCCACGCGAGAAGTCGATCGAGGATTGTGGAGCGGCACAGGGCGCGCTCGCGCAGCCGCCGCTGGTGGTGTGCACGCCATTGAAGCTCCAGCCCGACTGCCCGACGAGCCACGGCAGACGGAGGAAGCTGGTTGGTGCTGCCTTGGTCGTATCCAACGCGGTGTCCGGCGCCGCCGGGGGCGAGCCGAAGCGAGCGCGCCAGCGCGCATCGAAGGTCGGGGCATCGAAGGTGGGCGCGAAGGTTGCACGCACGGCATCGACGCCGTGCCGCGACAGGGCGAGGCGCCGGGCGCGCTCCGGGGTGCGTGGACGGTCCGCCTCGGCCCGGCTGCGGCCGAGTTCGAACATGCGTGCAATGGCGGCCACGAAGGCGTCGAGCCGCTCGCCGGCAGCTTCGGCGGGCAACGCTTCGATGCCGTCGATCAGCCCCGAGGTCTCTGCGAGCAAGGCGATGAGCGCGGGGTTGACGCTGTGCAGTCCCGCGCGGTCGATCAGGCGGTCGGCCCAGGGAGCGAGGGCCGGGTTGGCCAGCAGCCAGGTGCGGGCGCGATCCGGGTCGAGCACGCGCGTGTCCCAGACCAGTTCACGGTCGGTGAGTGGTTGCGCGCTTGCGGTGACAGCCGAGGCCAGCGCGGCCATCA
>CAZSTF010000088.1:0-5570 GCA_964609555.1 uncultured Alcaligenaceae bacterium
CAACCCGCACAGGGGGCCGTTAGCTCAGTTGGTCAGAGCAGAGGACTCATAATCCTTTGGTCGTTGGTTCAAGTCCAACACGGCCTACCCGTCAAATCCAAGGGCTGCGTGAGATGCAGACGAGCGAATGTTTCACGCTTCGCGCGATGTAGCCGCCACGTAGCCACGCAGGCATCGGAAGCACGCCCTCAAGTTGGCGGCAGCGCCTGAACACCGAGCCCACGCTGACTCAGCCCCCTCTCGAGGAATCCCGCCCCTCACCCGCCGCGCGCCCGAACTGCTTGCGCTCGAAATAGAGGATCACGGGCACTGAAAGTCCGAGCGGCACGAGCAGATAGAGCAGGCGCCAGACGAGCAGCGCGGCCACCACGGCCGTCGGTGCCATTGTGGGCATGACAGCGAGGAATACCGCTTCCATCACGCCAACACCACCGGGAACCTGCGACAGGAGCCCCGCGGAAAAGGAAAGCAGGAAGGCGCCGAGCACGATGAAGTAGCCCGGGTTGCCCTGCTCGGGGAGCGCAAAGTAGATGATGCCCGCCGCGCCAATGAGTTCGAGCGGCGCGGCGATCACCTGCCTTCCGACCACGGGCAGCCGCGGATACATGAGCTCGAACTTTCCGATGCGGCGCGGCGGAAAGTGCAGCCACGAGCCAACGACGTAGAGCGCACAGGCAGCCAGAAGCACGAGACCAAGACCTCGAACGACGGCCTCCGGCAGCGCGAGCACGGGGATGAGTTCGCCCAAGGGCGCCACCACCTGCGGCTCGAAGACGAAGACCAGGCCGAGCAGGATCAGCGTGCCGTAGACGAAGGTGTACGTACACAACAGGATCAGCACCGCCACTTCCCCTGCGGACAGCCCCTTGGCCGTGTAGGCACGCAACCGAACCATCCCTCCGGAGAGGACGGAGGCGCCGATGTTGTGGCCAAGCGCATAGGTCACGAACGAGCTGACCGCGATGTAGCCCCAGGAGATGCCCTTTTCCTTGCGCAGGTGGATGAGCGCGATCCGGTCGTACCACGCAAGCGCCGCGTAAGCGACCAAGGTGGATGCGATGGCGAGCACGTAGCCCGACAAGGGGATTTCGCCCAAACGATCCGCGATGGAGACCGCGATGACCTTCAGATCGCTCCAGAAGCCGCCCTCGTCGAGGAGCTTGCGGATCGCCGGATCCGTCGCGACTTCGTGCTGAAGCTTGGTGTAGAGGAGGTCGAGCGACCAGAAGACGGCGATCAGCCCAAGCACGGGCCAGAACCACGCGCGGGCACGCTGCAACCAGCGTTGTGCGCCGGTGCCGGCGCTCCGTGAATCGACGGGTTGGATCGTGACCTCCTCGCTGCTGGCCGGCGCCCCATCGGTCACCCGCCATGCAAGCCCGGCACCCTTTCGGCCCCACTGCCTTTCGGCCGGGCAGCATTTTCCTTGCTGCTCCGGCAGGGACGAAGCATGGGCGAGCTCGCCTTCGATTGATTGCTTGCGGGTAGTATAGGTGCCCCGAACGTGTGCTTCGTGACGCGCCCTGCGCCACGTCAAGCCGACTTCAGATTCGACCCGCGAGCTCGCATGCCCCGCCCGATCCTCGCCACCATCGATACGCGGGCCATGGCGCACAACCTGGCCCGCGTGCGCCATCTCTGCCCGTCCGCGCGCGTGCACGCCGTGGTCAAGGCGGATGCCTATGGTCACGGCATCGCCGCGGCACGACAGGGCTTTGCCGAAGCCGACGGTTTTGCGCTGATCGAGATCGAACGTGCCGTTGAACTCCGGCAGCTCGGCTGGCGCGGCCCGATCCTGCTGCTCGAAGGATGCTTTTCCGCGCTCGATTGGCAGGCGGCGTCCGAGCACCGCTTCGACGTGGTCGTGCACACGGACGAGCAGATCGCCACCCTCGCCGCCACTCCGCTGTCGCGGCGAGTCAACGTTTACCTCAAGTTCAACACCGGCATGAATCGCCTGGGCTTCGCACCGGCCCGAAGTCGCGACGTGCTGACGCGGCTCAGCACCAACGCGGCCGTGGGTGAAGTGACCTTGATGACTCACTTCGCGCGTGCGGACGAGCCCGACCAGCATCTCGAGCAGTTGAAGCGCTTCCGTGACCTCGGCAACGGCCTGCCCTACGCGACGAGCGCGGCCAATTCGGCGGCCTGCTTCGACTTCGAGCGTGTGGGCGGAGAGTGGGTCCGGCCCGGGATCATGCTCTATGGGGCGACGCCGTTCTCGCATGCAACCCGGCCTGCGGCCGCGCTGGGGCTCGCACCCGTGATGACCCTGACCACCGAAATCATCGGCACCCAGCATCTGCGACCGGGCGACGCCGTCGGCTACGGTGGCACCTACATTGCCGGCAAGCCCGAGCGCGTTGCCGTCATTGCCGCGGGCTACGCCGATGGCTACCCCCGTCACGCCCCCACGGGCACGCCGATCCTCGTTGGCGGACATCGCACGCGCCTGGTCGGCCGCGTGTCGATGGACAAGATCACGGTCGATGTCACCGATCTCCCGCTTGCGCAGGTTGGCACTGCGGTCGAGCTCTGGGGGGCGAATCTGCCGGTCGACGAAGTCGCCGCAGCTGCGGGCACGATCGGCTACGAACTGCTCACCGCCGTCGCCCCGCGCGTGCCCCGTCTGGTGCGTTGACCCCAGCGGGCGAACGCTCTGCGTCCCGCGCGGCCCGCCCGCCGAACGGCCCTCAGGTGGCGGCGCCGCGCAACCGCTCGTCCAGCACCGCCGCTGCCCCGATCAGCCCCGGTTCCTCGGCCGTGATGAGATAGCTGGGAACGGTCCGCAGAAACTCGGCGAGCCGCCCCTTGCCCTCGAAGCCTTGCCGGAAAAGCGTCCAGTCGAACTGGTTGCGCAGGCGCGTCACCATCCCGCCGCCGACGTAGATGCCGCCTCGGGCACCCAGCGTGAGGGCAAGGTTCCCGCAGACCGAACCGAGGATCGTCGCAAACACGCGCACCGCTTCCACGCAGCAGGCGTCCGAGCCGTCGAGCGCCGCCTCGACGACTTCGGCCGCCCCCCGGGCGGACAGCGTTCGACCCTGCTTGAGCGCAATCGCCTGCGCCAAGGCCGCGAGCCCGGCCCCGGAGAGCACCCGCTCGACCGAGACGTGCCCGTGGAGCGCACGCAGCGGCGCGACGAGATGCCACTCGCGCTCGCCGTTCGCCGCAAACGTTGCATGCCCGCCTTCACTCGGCACGACAACCCAGCGTTGCGCCCCCGCCGGCACGAGCGCGGCCATTCCGAGCCCGGTCCCTGCGCCGACGACCCCGATGGGGCGACTCAGGTCGGGCGGGCCGCCGCCGGTCTGCAGGCGTCCGCGTTCCGTCAGCGATGGAATGGCGTTGGCCACGGCGGCGAAATCATTGATCGCCCAGACGCGCGGGGTGCCCAGCGCCACCCCCAACGCACGCAGCGAAAACACCCAATCCGAGTTGATGAAGCGGATTTCGTCGCCTTCGAGTGCGCTCGCCACGCCCAGGCACACGGCATCGGGCAGGGGCAGATCGTGCTCTCCCAAGTACCGCCGGATCAACGCCAGCGGCGTCGGGAATTCACGTGTCGCGTAGGTGGCGAAGGCTCGCAGCGCGGCGCCCGCCTCGTCCTGCCAGGCGAGACGGGCAAAGGTCGCACCCAGATCCCCGAGCAGACGCCCTGTGCTCGATCGCGTGGTCGGTCCAGCGGGGGTCAGCACGGTGAGTCTTGGACGGTGAGAGGAGCGCTCACGATGATCAGCGATGGCCTGGAAGCGGCCGAATGCTACAGGGCCAGCCTGTCGTTGATCCGACGCCACCCCGACGGCCATCCTGATGGAGAATGCCGCATCGATTGTCACCTCGCGCATCGTGATCACGCTTCTCTTCCTTGCCGGGCTCGTCGCCTTGGTCCTCGGTGCCGAGACACTCGTCCGCGGGGCCTCGAAGCTCGCCCTGTCCGCAGGCATCTCGCCACTTGTGGTGGGTCTCACCGTGGTGGCCTTCGGCACCAGCGCGCCGGAAGTCGCCGTCTCGGTGGGCGCAGCACTCAAGGGGCAAGCCGATGTCGCGGTCGGCAACGTGATCGGCAGCAATATCTTGAACGTACTCCTGATCCTCGGCCTGTCGGCCGTGATCGCCCCGCTCGTCGTGAACGTGCAGCTGATCCGCCAGGAGGTGCCGGTCATGCTGGGCGCATCCGTCCTGTTCGTGGTCATGGCGTTCGACGGCCGCATCAGCCTGACCGACGGCGCGATCCTGCTCGCCGCGATGGTGGGCTACACGGTGTTCCTGATCGTCCAATCGCGGCGTGAAACCGCGGCCGACCCGTACGCCGATTCGCTGCACGCGCCGGCCGCCGATGAGGCGAAGCGCTGGGATGACCGCCTGCCCGTGCAGATCGTGCTGATCGCGGTGGGGCTCGCCCTGCTCGTGCTGGGCGCGCAATGGCTGGTGACAGCCGCGGTCACCTTTGCCAAGGCGCTGGGCGTGAGCGACCTGATCATCGGCCTCACGATCGTCGCGGCGGGCACCTCGCTGCCCGAGATCGCCACTTCCGTGATGGCGGCGCTCCGCGGCGAGCGGGACATCGCCGCGGGGAACGTGATCGGCAGCAATACCTTCAACATCTTCGGCTGTCTCGGGCTCTCGTCGCTCGCCTCGGGCAGCGGGCTGGTCGTGCCCGAGGCCGCGCTCCATTTCGATCTCTGGGTCATGCTCGCGGTGGCCGTCGCCTGCCTGCCGGTGTTCATCTCCGGGCGCGAAATCGCCCGCTGGGAAGGCGCGGTGTTCTTGGGCTACTACGTGGCCTATGTCGCCTACCTCATCCTCGCCGCGCAGTCGCATGCGGCCGCAGAGGTTTTCTCCAACGTGATGCTCTCGTTCGTGGTGCCACTGACGATCATCACCCTCGTCGTCACCCTGCTGCCGAAGCCCAGGGCGCCGACCGCGTCGGCTGGGCAAGATCACGACCGACGCTGATCCCCGGCGCGTCCCCGCCTGCGAATTCGATCAGCGCATATTCACGCCGTGTCAACCGGCCTAGAATCCCAGGCGTTCTCGTGACCGTCCCAAGTCGCGAACGAGGCGGCGCATCCTGGCTGGAGATGCCCGTTTTTCGCAACAAGAATTCCACCACCCTGAAACGTCCCCCGGCGGGCAAACCGGGGCCATAGAGAGGAAACACCATGAAACGTCTGATCGCGCTGATCGCGTCGCTCGCGTTCGCGGCAGCGAGCTTCGCTGCCGTGAACATCAACACCGCCACCAAGGATGAGCTGGACAAACTGCCCGGCGTCGGCCCGGTGAAGGCCCAGGCCATCATCGACTACCGCACCAAGAACGGCCCGTTCAAGTCACTCGCCGACCTCGAGAAGGTGAGCGGGATCGGTCCGGAGACCATGAAGGACCTGCAGGGCAAGATCAGCCTGTCCGGCCCGACCAAGATCGACTGGGACACCGCCAAGAAAGCCGAGGCCCCCAAGGCGGATGCCGGCAAGAAGGACGCACCCAAGGCTGATGCTGGCAAGGCCGCGCAGCCCGTCGCCGCAGCCGCCGCCAAGGACGCGCCGAAGAAGGAAGAGGCCAAGAAG
>CAZSTF010000088.1:5670-9600 GCA_964609555.1 uncultured Alcaligenaceae bacterium
AAGAAGGAAGAGGCCAAGAAGTAATCGCGGCTTCCCTCAAGAGAAGAACCCCGCTCCGGCGGGGTTTTTCATGTCCGTTGCTCGCGCTGTGGCGAAAGCCTACTGCGAGGGCACCGCGGCCGACCCGGCGAGGATGCCTCCGTCGATGTTGATCTCTGCGCCCGTCATGTAGCCCGACTCGTCGCTTGCGAGCAGGACCGCTACGGCGGCGACTTCCTCCGGCGTACCGAACCGCCGGAGCGGCGTATCGGCGACGAACAGGGCCATGTTCGCCTCGCGATCCGGTCCATTCCCCAGCATCGGCTCCCACATCGGCGTGAGGATGGCCGCCGGGTGAATGGAATTGCAGCGCACCTTCAACCCTTGCTCGGCACAGTAGAGCGCAACGCTCTTGGTGTGGTTGCGGACGGCAGCCTTGCTGGACGCATAGGCGGCCGCGGCGGGGATGCCGACGATGCCAGAGCGGGAGGAGATGTTGATGATCGAGCCCGACCCGGTTCGCCGCATCGCGCGGATGGCGTACTTGCAACCGAGGAACACGCCGTCGAGATTCGTCTCATGCACGGCGCGCCATGCCGCGAGCGGCGCGTTTTCCGGGTCGTGCGCGACAGCGTCACCCTCGAAGCCCGTGATCCCAGCATTGTTGACGACGATATCCAGCCGGCCACGCTCGCGGACGATGGCCTCGGTCACCCGCTGCCAGGCCGCTTCGTCGCGAACGTCCAGCGGTACGTAGGCGCTGCGTCCTCCCAGCGATTGGGCAACACGGCGTCCATCGTCGTGGTTGATGTCCGAAACATGGACGAACGCCCCTTCGGCAGCAAAGGCGCGGGCGATGGCCTCGCCAATGCCGCGGGCCGAGCCCGTCACGAGAGCCACTTTTCCTGAAAGCCGCATACAGATCCTCCGTCCGGATGAAGTGATGTCCTGCGGCCCCGACGGCGAGCCGCAGCGCATGAACAAGTCGACACAGCGGCACGACGGCCCCGGGGTGCCAGAGCATCCTGGCTCCATGGGGTCGTCCTTGAACGTCGGTCAATCGAGGATGTAGACAGTATCCCGAAACGCGAGCCCATTCGCGCCCCCGACGATCATGAGTCGCCCGTCGGAGAACTTGAGCACACGGTGGAAGACACGGTTGTCCGGAAGATCCGGCAGCCGGTTCGCCGACACCGGGCTGCCACCGACAGCGTAGGTCGCGGTGGATCCGAAGGGCGCCGCCATGGTCAGCCCGCCAAAGACGCCCAGGCGTCGATCGGGCAGAAGCGCGCTGCGCGAGAGCGTCGTTGGTACGGGCAGCGCGACCGGGAGGCGCTCGATCCGGTTCGTCGTCGGGTCGTAGCGCAGGATCTCGCTGGATGGCACGCCGTCGGCCGACTCCCCGCCTGCGATCAGCACCGAGCCATCGCGCAGGCGCTCCGCGGCAAACAACGCGCGAGGCAGCGTGACCGGCGAGGGGATGGCCGTGAACGTCTCGGTCGCTGGATCGAATACCTCCGCGAATCCGTAGGCCGTACCGATGCCTTCATAAGAGAAACCGCCCACGATGAGCACCTTGCCGTTCGCGAGCAGATGCATTTCGTGATTGGCCCGGGGCGTCGTCATGTGCGCTGCGAGGCGCCGGAAGGTGCGGGTTGCGGGATCGTAGATCTCTGCGCTCTGGCTGATGCCGTCACGGACACCCTCGGTCGAGACGCCACCGGTCACGAGCACCCGCCCGCTGTCGAGAACGAGTGCAGCATGCTCGACCCGCCGCGTGCTCATCGGTGCAGCTGGCGTCGTTGCACCCGTCGCCGGATTGATGATCTCGTTCTGCGGAGCGCCCATCAGCGCATACTGCCCGCCAGTGGACAGCACGTTCCCGTCGGGCAGGAGTGAAAGCACGTTGCCTTCACGCCCGGTCAGCATGCTGCCCACGCGTGAGAACCGCTGGCTCTGGCGACTGAACACATTGATCGCAGCGGAGAGAACCCCCTCGCCACGCGACCCTCCGGCCACGAGCACGTCCCCATTCGGCAAGTTGACCGTCGCATGTCCGGTGGCTGCCAGCCGGTCCGGCAGCGGCGTGTAACGGCCACGCAGTTGCACGGGTAACGTCAGCGATCGCTCGGCGGTCTGTGCCGTGGTCGACTGAACGATCAGCTTCAGCTCCCGAGACTGGGTAAGTGCAGGCAAGCTGACCGGTTGCCCGGACGCCACGCTGAGCGGCTCGCCGGGACGGTCGACGAACACGATCCGCCCGGTGCCACCGGAAAAGACGGCCGTGACCTGCGGCGCATCACCAAGAAAGTACTGGGTGCGATCGCTCGTGAGCGACGTGATTTGCGGTGCCTGGGGCGGACTGCCGGTGGGTGGCGCTGACCCGTCGCCTCCGCCACCACAGGCGACCAGGGAGAGCGAGAGAAGGGGAGCCAGCAACCGGAGACGCAGGCGTTTTTCCCCGAAAAGTCGAGGCATCAGGGAGGAGTCGAGACGGGAATGCATATGCGGACCGGGAAGATCGGAGACAACGGAAGGCGCGCATTGTTTTCGGCGACCGCAACGATTGGAATTCCAATCGCTGTGATACCCTTTTTGAATGACGCCGTACGGGCTTCAACACATCGATCTGCGCCAGATTCGCTCCTTCCTGGTGTTGGCCGAAGAGCTCAATTTCCGACGCGCGGCGGAGCGGCTGAACATCACCCAGCCGCCTTTGACCCGACAGATCAAGCTGCTGGAAGAGGCCCTCGGGGTCGCCCTGTTCAGACGCAATACCCATCACGTCGCGCTCACCGAAGCAGGGCAACTGGCCGCGCGCGAGTTCGGCCGGGCCCACGAGCAGTGCGCACGCGCGTTTCGAGCGGTTGCCGCATGCGCGGACAAGGAAGCGGAAGGCAGTGGCGCGGCGATTGCCGAACTGCGGATCGGCCTGCCGTGGTGGGCGAATCTCTCCGCGCTGGCCTCGGTCTGCGCATCGCTCGCGCAAGAGCGTCTCATCGCGCGTCACAGTACGCAGGTGAGCAACGGACCAACCTGCGTCGCCGAGATCCGGAAGGGACGCATGGATGCAGCCGTCGTGGTGCTGCCGCTTCGCTGCGACGATCTGCGAATGCAGACGATTGGCGAACTCTCGATGCTGGCGGCGATCCCGGCCACGTCCCCGCTGGCCCGCAGGCGCAGCATCCCGCTCACCGCGCTTGCCGCGTTCCCGACGTTTTTCATGTTCGCCCGGAAAGGCAACCCCCTGATGCACGACCACCTGCGCGCCCGGTACGTCGATCTCGGCTTCCAACCGGAGCAGTTCGCCGAGTCGAACGACGCGATGGCTACCCTCTCCCGCGTAGCGGCAGGCCAGGGCACGACACTGGTGCCGGAGATCCTGGCCGATCAACCGTACGCAGGCGTGGCGCTGCGCGCGCTCACGGCGGAGTCACGTGTCGCGCTGCCCATCGCTCTCATCGCCCACCCGAAGCTGGACGAGCGCATCTTTCAGGGCTTGGCAACCCACGCGCAGCAGCTGGCTGCGCGCGGTCGGAAGACGACACCGCGGGCGCCGCCGTCCGTCGTGGGAAGCGCTCGGGCCGCCAAACCGGTGCGTGCTGTGCGCATGTGACACCGGGCATCGAAATGTGCCCGCGCCGATTTACCATAGGTCATCTTCAACGGAGTTGCCACGATGAAAGTCCCCCGCCTCGCCGCTTCGCTCGTCGCCGCCGCAGCTTTCGCGCTGGCCGGTCCGTCTGTCCTGGCCCAGGGCAAGACACTCAAGGTCGCCCCGCACGCCTTCCCCTCCAACCTCGACCCGATCAACGTGACCGCGTACATCACGCGCAATCACGGCTACATGGTCTACGACACGCTCTTTGGCACCGACGACAAGGGCGCGATCAAGCCGCAGATGGTCGACAAGTGGACGACGTCGCCGGACGGCAAGACGTGGACCTTCAC
>CAZSTF010000089.1:0-9561 GCA_964609555.1 uncultured Alcaligenaceae bacterium
CCCAGTTGCAGAACTGGACCGAAGCGGATGACGTGCCGCTGTCCAAGTTGGTCGAGGCCCAGCGCACGTGGGCCAAGCTCGCCCCGGACCCCGAGCGCAAGGCCCGCTTCGAGGCACTGACTCGCGCGCTGCAGCTCAAGATGCAGAACGAGGCGCTCGCGCGGCGGCTTCATGAGCAGTTGGCCATGCAGATCGCCGGTTTCGCGTTGAAGAGCAAGCGCGCGGCCGATCTCTCTGCGGACGAGCTGGCCCAACTCGCGAGCGAGGCGACACGGGCGCAGAGCTCGCCGGTGCTCGACGCAGGCCTCGCGCAACAGCTTCAGGCCGTGCATGCGGCGATTGCCACCGAGCTCGAGTTGCGCGAGAAGCACGCGGTCGGCGAACAACTGTTGGCCTCGCGCCCGGTTCCGCAGTCGGCTCCGCAGCCGGCACCGCAGCCCACGCCCGCGCCGGAGGCGTCGCCACCCGCCTCGGCACCGATCGAGATGGCTGCCGCGGCGAGCGGTGATGCGGCCGAGGCAACCGCCCCCTCGGCTGAACCGTCCGTGCTGGCAGAGGCCGCCGCGGCGGTTCCGGCATCCGAGCCTGCTGAGGCAGCTGAGGCAGCTGCGACACCTGAGACACCTGCGGCGTCGCCTGCACCTGCGGCCGACATCGCAGCACCGACCGCAAACGATGCGCTGGCCGAATGGCAGGCGCGCTGGGATGCCTGGATCGTCACGGTGGATGCCGCCACCCGGGCGCGCTTCGAGCAGCGCCTCGCCGCGGTCACGGCCCCGGCGTCAGCCGCGCGGGCCAAGCCTGAGCGGGCGGCCACCCAGCACGCGAGCGCGGATGAGTTGCTCGCGGCCAACGCCGAACTGACGAAACTCGCCGAGTTGATCGCGGCGGGCGACGTGCGCGGTGCACGCAGCTGTGCTTCGGCCCTGTTCAAGACCTTCACGGCCAAGCGCTACCCGAAGCTCGAGTACGACCGGCTGCATGAGCTCGATCGCGAGGTCAAGCGGCTCGAGAGCTGGCTCAAGTGGAGCGACGCGCAGGCGCGGGACGCGCTCTTCGCCCGGGTCGAGGCGCTCAAGGCCGCGCCGCCGTCGATCGACGCGATCGTCAAGGAGATCCGCGCGGTCCAGGACGAGTGGAAGGCGCTCGACAAGAAGAACGGCGGGGCGCCCAAGCCCAAGTGGGACCGCTTCAACGCCCTCTGCCGCGAAGCCTATGCACCGGCCAAGGCCCACTTCGACCAGTTGAAGAAGCAGCGCGCCGAGAACGCCGGCGCGCGTGGCGAAGTCATCCGGAAGATGGCGGAGCTGGCCGATGAAGCCGCGGCCGCGCTCGCTCAGGGCAATGCCGACTGGCCCGCGCTCGAGAAGCGGAAGCTCGCCCTCTTCGACGAGTGGAAGAAGGCCGGCAGCGTGGCCAACGCCGAGTGGAAGGCGCTCGACCGGCAGTTGGACGAGGCGCTCGAGCGGCTCGAAAAGGTGTTCGATACCGCTCGCGAGCCGGAGATTGCGCGCCGCAAGCGCCTGATTGCCCAGGCCGAGGAACAGTCGAAGCTGCCGCCGTCGAAGGCGGTGACCGAGGCCACCATCGCCATCCAGCGGCGCTGGACGGCCGAGCGCATCGCCAACGCGCCCCATCTGCGGCGCAAGGACGAGCAGAAACTCTGGGATGAGTTCAAGCGCGCCACCGATGCCGTATTCAAGGCCCGCGACGGCCAGCGCGATGCGATGCGTGCGCAGTTCTCCGAAGGCACCAAGGCCCGCTTCGCACTGATCGATGAGGTCAAGGCGCTGGCCACCGGCGAGGATGCCAAGGCGATCGAGCAGGCGGTGGCTCAAGCGCGCGCCCGCTGGCGCGATGCGCCGATGGTTGAGCGCGAGAAGATCCGCGACCTCGATCGCAAGTTCGATGAGGCGGTGCTCGCCGCGCGCCGACGGGCCACGCTCCTCTCGCGCGGCAGTGTGATCGAGGCGATGAAGGCCACGCTGGCGCAGGTACCGGCCACCGAGACGAGCGAGAAGACCGCCGCGGCGCTCGTCATTGATGCCGAGCTGATCGCCGGGCTCGATTCGCCGCCCGAAATCGCGAGCGCCCGCCGCATGCAGCAGTTGAAGTGGCTCTCCGAGCGGCGACAGTTGCCCACGGCCCCGGAGGCGAAGATCCAGGCGCTCCGTACCCTTCTCGGTGCGGCGACCGCCACGGGCGCGAAATTCACGCTCGGCGAGCGGGAGCGGCTTGTGCGGGCGATCGAGGCAGTAGGCTCAGCTTGACATGGCGGACGAGCGCAAACCCGAGGATGAGGCGCCGCTTGTTGCGATGTGGCAGCGCTTCAAGGCGCGTCGGATCGCACCGGGCGTGACGGTCGGCGGTGTGCTCCTCGCTTTTTGGGTGGCCGGGCAGGCCATGGATTTCGTGCGTGGCTGGCAGGCGGGTCGTACCGAGTGTGCCCAAGCGCGGGCCTCCGGTGGCACGTGCCCGAACGAAGCACGAACGGGCACGCCCGAATCGCCCTCGACCCCCACGCCGCAGCGCTGAGCCCCGGGCAAGGCGCATTGACTTCCAGGCCCGCGACATGGGAAACGTCATGCTCCTGCCGGGCACGCTTCCTTGGGATGCCGCGACCCGCCAGGGCTTGCTCGCGCAGCTCGATCATGACGCAACGGACGGTGTCGCCCGCTGGTTCGCGCAGGCGACGGTCACGCCACTCGAGGGCCTGACCTGGAGCGACTGCGAGCGCACCCTTCCCGCCCCGCGTGGCACGGTGCCGTCGGACGGACGCACGGGGCTGGCGACGCCGATGCATTTCGTGCTCGCGCTTACCGATCTCACCGGCACTGCGCCGGAGGCGATTGCGCTCGCCGAGGACGAATCGCGTGCCCTCTGTGCCGCCTGCGCGGCCCATCTCGCCGCCGAGGGTGTGGTGCTCGCCTACGACTCGCCCTTCGCATGGCGCGTGTCGCTGCCCGAGCCTGTCGAGCCGATCGAGGCGGCGTGCGAGCGACCGCTCTGGCTTGCGGGCGAGTCGATCCGGCCGCTCCTGCCGCGCGGGCGGGATGCGCGGCGCGTGGAGCGCTGGATGAACGAACTGCAGATGCTGCTTCATGACCACCCGGTCAATCGCGATCGCGCGGCGCGGCGCGCGCTGCCGGTGAATGGGGTGTGGCTCTGGGGCTTCGATGGCCTGCCGCCCGCACCCGATGCCGCGGTGGTGACCGACTTCGCCCGGGCGTTGGCCGCGGGGGATGCGCTTGCCTGGCAGCGCGCGTGGGCGTCCATCGGCGACCGCCTCGCCGCGGCGGATGCGGTGATCCTGGGGGATGCCCGACCGCGCGCGCGGCTCACGCGCGGACGCCTTGGGTGGCTCGCCCGCTTGGGTGTACGCTGGCAGCGGGCCGATGTCGCGGCCGCCCTCGAGCGCATCGCCACTCAGACGCTGCCGACTGGCCCGTGAACGCACCGCTCGTCGAGGCACCGCAACTCGCTCACCGCGCGGTCGATGCCGATGCTGAACGCGTGCTTCGGGCCGCCGGGGTCGATCCGTTCTTTGCCCGGCTCTATGCCGCGCGCGGTGTGGGCTCGGCGCTCGAGGCGAGTTTCCGGCTGTCGCACCTGCCGCCGCCCGAGGCGATGAAGGGCATGCCTGCGGTGGTCGAGCGTCTCGCCTGCGCGATCCGGCGGCAGGAGCGGCTCCTGATCGTGGCCGATTACGACGCCGATGGCGCGACGGCCTGTGCCGTGGGCCTGCGCGGTCTGCGCCTGATGGGCGCGCAGGTCGGCTTTCTCGTGCCCAACCGCTTCGTCCACGGCTACGGGCTCACGCCGGAGATCGTGGCGCTCGCCGCGCGCGAGTCGCCCTCGGTCCTCATCACGGTGGACAACGGCATCGCGAGTGTGGACGGTGTGGCTGCGGCGCGCGCGCTCGGCATCGATGTCATCGTCACCGATCATCACCTGCCGGGCCCGGCCCTGCCTGAGACGCCCTACATCGTGAACCCGAACCAGCCGGGCTGTGGCTTTCCGAGCAAGGCGATCGCGGGGGTCGGGGTCATGTTCTACGTTCTGCTTGCGCTCCGGGCCCGGCTGCGGGAGGAAGGGGCTTGGGCGGGCAGCTCCGAGCCGGATCTCAATGCGCTGCTCGATCTGGTCGCGCTCGGCACGGTCGCCGACGTGGTGCCGCTCGACTGGGTCAACCGTCGGCTCGTCGAGGCGGGCCTGCGCCGGATCCGTGAAGGGCGGGCGCAGGTCGGTGTGCGTGCGCTTTTCGAAGTCGCCGAGCGGCGGTGCGAGAACGCGACCACCTACGACTTCGGTTTCATCCTCGGCCCACGCATCAACGCGGCCGGGCGGCTCGAGGACATGACGGTCGGCATCGAATGCCTCGCGACCGATGACGCCACGCGGGCGGCCGAGATCGCCCAGCGGCTCGATCAGTTGAACCGCGAACGGCGGGCGATCGAGGCCGACATGCGCGATGAGGCCGACCGCATGATCGAGGCCGAGATCCGGCCCGAGCAGCGCTCGATCGTGCTCATGGATTCGAGCTGGCATCAGGGCGTCGTGGGCATCGTCGCCGGGCGGCTGCGCGAGCGCTGGCACCGGCCGGCGATCGTGTTCGCACCGGGCGAGGGCACCGAGCTCAAGGGCTCGGGGCGCTCGATTCCGGGCCTGCATCTGCGCGATGCGCTCGACCTCGTGGCCAAGCGCCACCCGGGGCTCATCACGCGCTTCGGCGGCCATGCGATGGCCGCAGGGCTCACGATCGTGAATGCCCGCTTCGCCGCCTTCGCGCGCGCCTTCGAGGAGGTCGCCCGCGAGCTCGTCACCGCGGAGATGCTCGCGCGGCGGATCGAATCCGACGGCAGCCTGCCGCTGGACGCGCTCGATTTCGAGACGGCGCGATCACTGCATCGTCACGTCTGGGGTCAAGCGTTTCCGCCGCCGCTCTTCGACGACGAATTCACGGTGCTCGATGCGCGCGTGGTCGCGATGAGGCACATGAAGCTGCGCTTGAGGCGCGAGGGGCGCATCTTCGATGCGATCCGCTTCGGCACGACCGAGCCGCCGCCGAACCCGATGCGGGCGGCCTACCGGCTCAACCTCTCCGAGTGGCAGGGCACCGAGCGCGTCGATCTCGTCGTCGAGCATTGGTGGGCGGTTTGAACGACGCCCGGAATCGCATCAACTCCGGATGTGCTCTGTGAGGTTGAAAGGCTTGCCCACGGCGTCAAACGAGAACTGCGCGAAGTTGTCCGCGTTGTGCACGCGCTGCCACGGCAGCAGCTTGTCGTAACCCGCACGGTGACGATAGCCATAGTCGTCAACCTGCAGTCCCGAAGCACCGGTCGGGCCGACGAAGTGAGCCAGCTCGTGGATCAGCACGTAGGCGAATGCATCCTGCGTCAACGTCTGCATCTTGGGGCACAGATAGATCGAACCCATCGGAACCCCTTGGTAGGACTTCGTGCGTTCCGAGAGCTCGTAACCCCCTGCGAAGGTGAAGGCGAAAGCGCCCTCGTTGCTGTGTGCGGGCTCGTCCGTGATCACGATCATGCCCATCGGGATGTGTCCGATGGCCGTTTCCATGCCGACGTAGATGCGATTCAACCAGTCGAGCTGGGCGCTCCAGTCTGGGAACTTGTCGACTTGGAAATGGTGCACGAGTTTCTTCCAGCTCGCCTCCCCGAAGCCGGAAAAGCCCCTGCCGCCCTGAAGGCGAAACGTCCGCGCGGCGCTGATGGTGGCGCGGGAGACATTGATGATCGACAGCGTTCGTGGAATGTGCTGCATCATCTCGGCGGTCAGGCTGCTGTAGGTGCCCGACACGCCGGCGAGCCGCTGATCGGTGCGCATGCCGACGTCGACGACGCCGTCTGCCTTGCCGATGCCGAACTGTTTGCGCTGGAAGGCGAGGATCGCTGCCGATGTCTTGGGGCCGACGATGCCGTCGACCTCGAGCTTGGGATCGGGGCCGCCTTCCGCTGCAGGGAATCGGTTCAACGCGGCCTGTACTTTGCGGACGTCACTCTGCACGTTGCGACACCGGCCTGCCGGCCCGACCGCGGCGGTCAGGCCCAGTCCCTTGCTGGCGTTGGCGTTGCCACTCACGGCGACGGGTTTGCAGCCGGCAAGGCCGCAGAAGGCGAACGATTTCATGAGGCTCCCGGCAGCGCCCCGCTGATGATTCGGGGATGAGGTGCTACTGGGATGAACGGATTGCGCGAGGAAAACATGCCATCGGGCTGGCTCGCCGAAGCGACGCTGTCCTCCGGCTCCGATCCGCGCCGTGGGTAGTCAGCGGAGGCGGGAAGGCGGTTCGATCGAGTTGTTGCCGGTCGCGTTGCTCGTCATCGCCTCCACCGCCAGTTCGATGAAGGCACGCACCTTGGGCGTGAGGTAGCGCGCGCTCGCGAAGACTGCATGCACCGGAACCGAGGGGGGGTGCCAAGCGGGAAGTACGGGCACAAGCAACCCGTCGCGCGCCGCAGGGGCGGCCACGATCAACGGCAGCTGCGCAATGCCGTGACCGGCCACGGCGGCGTCGCGTACGGCGAACACGTTGTTCGCCCGAAGACGGGGCTCGAACGCGACTCGCTCCTCCGGCGCGCCTGCCGCGGGTCGCAGTGTCCAGACCGAATGATGGCTGCCGCCGGAGAATGCGAGCAGGTCGTGCCTGGCCAGCTCCTCGGGCGTGGCGGGTGCCGTTCGCCGGGCCAGATAGGCCGGCGCCGCATACAGACCGTAGTCCAGCGATCCGAGTCGCCGGGCGACGAGGGATGAGTCGGCGAGCGGGCCGACGCGAATTGCCAGATCAAAGCCCTCATGCACGATGTCCACGAGGCGAGCCGTGAAGTCCGCATCGATGCGCAGGTCCGGGTAGCGCTCGAGACAGCGGCCGATCCATGCGCTGACGGCGATCATGCCGAATTCCACGCCGCAGGTCAGTCGCAGAACGCCCTGCGGAACCCCCTTGGCGCGTTGCACCGCGCGCTCTGCATCGTCCACCGAGGCGAGGATGCCGACCGCGCGCTCGAAGAAGTCGCGCCCGACCTCGGTGAGGGCAAGCGCGCGCGTGGTGCGCTCCAGGAGCCGGGCGCCCAGCAAGCGTTCGAGTTGACTCACGAGCCGAGACAACTGGGCCTTCTGCGTGCCGAGCGCCTCAGCCGCTCGCGTGAAGCTGCTCGTCTGCACGACCTTGACAAAGGCCCGGATATGCGTGAGATCCATTGTTGCTTTATGGCGCAACAGTGAGTGTAAGACGTTTGTATTTATCTTTATTGAAGAGACAAAAAGAATGCTGTCTCCTCCAACACCCCTTCCAACCGATCATGAGCCTCAAGGATCCGAACCCCGTCAAACCCAACGCCCGGAAGCGCATCGCCATCGTCATCGCCAACCCGGCGGTGTCCAGCACCACCGGCTGGCCGGTGGGTTTCTGGTGGAGTGAGCTGACGCACCCCTATCACGTCTTCACCGAGGTCGGCTATGAGGTCGAGGTGTTCAGCCCGGCCGGCGGCCCGTGCGAGGCCGACGCGATGAGCGACCCGAACGACGCCAGCGGCTACAGCAAGACCGACCTCATCAGCCAGGGCTTCATCCACACGTCTGAACTGAAGGCTCTGGTGGACAACACGAAGAAGGTGGCCGACATCGACGTGGCCCGCTTCGACGCCATCGTGGTGGCGGGCGGCCAGGCGCCGATGTTCACCTTCGAGCAGGCCACCGACCTGCACGCCAAGTTCGCCGCATTCCATGCCGCCGGCAAGGTGGCGGCCGCGCTGTGCCACGGCGTGGCGATCCTCGCGTATGTCAAGAACGCACAGGGCGAGTACCTGGCCACGGGCAAGACCGTCACCGGCTTTGCCAATTGCGAGGAGGACTTCGCTGACAACGCGGTATGGAGCTACGGCCTGCTGCCGCGTGACAAGCACGTGATGCCCTGGCGGATCGAGGACCGCATGAAGGAAATCGGAGCCAACTACGTGCAGGCCGGCTTGTGGCGCGGCTTTGCGGTGCGCGACGGCAACCTGATCACCGGCCAGCAGAACTTCTCCGGCGAGGAGACGGCTCGGCTCGTGGTCGAGGCGCTCGGGCGCTGACATGGCAACAGCGGACCGAGGCGTGGTCACCGAGCCGGTGACCGTGATCATCCGGCGGCGCGTCCGGCCCGGCCGCGAGGCCGAATACGAAGCCTGGCTGCAGCGCTTGCAAGCCGAGGCCCGCGTGCTGCCGGGCTATCTGGGTGTGACCACGCAACGTCCCGCCGGCAACGGGCCACGCGAGTACGTCAGTGCCGTGCGCTTTGACTCGCTGCAAAGCCTGCAGGCCTTCGAGGCGAGCGAGATGCGCGCGCGCCATCTGGCCGAGGTCGCGCCGCTGGTGCAGGGCGACGCCGTGTGGGAGCGTCTGACCGGGCTGGAGTTCTGGTTCAGCGCGCCGCCCGGTGTCGTGGTGCCACAGCCGTCACGGCCCCGCATGGCGCTGGTCATGATCGCCGTCGTCTTCACCCTGGTTCTGGTAATCGGCAGCGCCGTCAACGCCGCCTTCTCGGCGCTGCCGGTCGAGACGCCGTACCCGCTGCGCCTGCTGGTGACCATCAGCATCGAGGTGGTGCTGATGACCTACTGGCTGATGCCCGTGCTGACGCGACGGCTGGCGCGCTGGATCTACCCCGCCCAGACCTCGAGTTGAACTTCACCAACCGGAGAAAGACATGAGCCTTTCCATCATCGGTGCCGGCAACGTCGGCATGGCCCTGGGGCAGGCGTTCAGCCAGCGCGGCGAGACCGTCGTCTTCGGCGTGCCCGAGCCCGGCAAGTACGAGGGCGCAGTCGCTGCGCTGGGCGGCAAAGCCCGCGTCACCACCACCGCAGAGGCCATCGCCGCCAGCGACACCGTCATCCTGGCGGTGCCGTATGCAGCCTAGCCGGCCATCGCGCAGAGCGTGCCCGACTGGCAGGGCAAGGTGCTGATCGACGCCACCAACCCGTTGGCCCCCGGCCTGGTCGGGCTGTCGGTGGGTACCACCACCTCGGGTGCGGAAGAACTGGCCAGGCTCGCCCGCGGGGCGCGCGTGGTCAAGGCCTTCAACACCACCGGTGCCGAGAACATGGCCGACAGCCGCTACCCGCAGGGCGCGCCCATGATGCCGGTCTGTGGCGACGACGCGCAAGCCCGGCAGCGCGCCATGGCGCTGGCGACGCTGATCGGGTTCGAGACGGTGGACATGGGACCGCTGATGGCGGCGCGCTATCTGGAGCCGTTTGCCATGACGTGGATCCACCTGGCCATCAAGCAGGGCCATGGGCGACGGTTTGCATTCGCGATGCTGCGCCGGTGACCTTTGCGGCTGAGTCAGCCAAGCACGAGATCGAACGTCGCGGCGACGGCGGCGCGCCCGGCATCCTGGGTCGGGGTGAGCGTGACGGTGAGCCGCTCGCGCTCGCGTGAGAAGCCGCCCCAGCCGCTGCGCTCGGTGTTCTCGCCCGCGAAGTACATCTGGGTGGTGAGCGGCCGACGGCCCGCTGCCTTGACACGGAAGTGCACATGCGGCGGGCGGCCGCC
>CAZSTF010000090.1:0-3326 GCA_964609555.1 uncultured Alcaligenaceae bacterium
GTTCGGCACCGCGCTCCGGATCGCCACCGGCGGCGGCGAACAGGCGAACCAGGTGCGCGCGACGTTCTCCGCGGCGCGGCCGGGGCAGCAGGGGGGGGAGCCGGGGGAGGCGGGCTCACCGCGGCACCGGTCGGTGACGGCGCGGATGCGGTCGAGGGTGACGGGGCCGGGCCGGTTTCGGCCGGGGCTGCGGTCGCTGCGGTCGTGGCGGCTGGGGCGGAAGCCGGTGCAGAGGCGGGAGCCGAAGGACGGGACAGCCACCACCAGGCACCGCCGCCCAGGAGCACAAGCGCCAGCGCGCCGACGAGGATCGGGGCCTTGCTGTTGGTGGGCGGGGGTGTGGCCGGGATGTGCCCGGCGACATCACCGAGGCGCTTTGGTGGCGTCGGTGGCGTCGGTGCGGCGGCGGTCGTCGGCACCGGTGGCGCGGGCGGATCCGGCGGCAGGATGTCGGTGGCGAGCAGGTCTTCGTCGGTGGCTGCGCCGACCGGGACGCTGGGTGCGATGCGGGTTGCGGGCGCGGTGGTCACCCGGGGCGGTGTGGCGCGGATCGACGGCACGACGACGGTCTTGTTGTCGTCCTCGTCGACCGGCAATGGCGCGACGGGTGAGGCGACCGGGGCGATCGGCGCGGCCACGGGGGCAGCGGGTGACGTCCGCGGGGGGGTAGCGGGTGAGGTCCGGGGCGGCGCGGCGGGTGAGGTCCGGGGCGGCAGCGCCTGACCCGTGATGGGGATGTTGGCCGGGCGGCCCGGCGCCGGTGCCGCGATGTGGATGGTGCTGACCGTCTGCGAGTGCGGTTGCTCCCACCCGAGCGCCTCGCGGAATTCGTCCACGGTCTGGAAGCGATTCTCGGCCCGCACCGAGAGCGCCTTGAGCGTGGCCGCATAGACCTGCGGCGGAACGAAGACGCGGCTCTTCTCCTCAATCGACTTGAGCGGATCGGTGATCATGCGCGCGATCGATTGTGGCGGTGCGCTGCCGACCAGGAGGTAGTAGAGCGTGGCGCCGAGGCCGTAGACGTCGGTCCACGGGCCTTGGGTCATGGTGCCGTCGTCCACGTACTGCTCGATCGGGGCGTAGCCCGGCTTGAGCACGGTGGTGAGCGCCTGCGTCATGCCGCCGACGACCAGCCGCGCCGAGCCGAGATCGAGCAGCACCGGGCTGCCGTCCTCGCGCAGCATGATGTTGTCGGGCGAGACGTCGCGATGGATGACGTTCTGCTGGTGCAGCAGCGAGAGCGCATCGAACACCGGCAGCAGCACCTGGCGGATGGCGGCCTCGTCGAAGGCGGCGCCCGCCTGGGCGATTTCGCGCAGCGTCTTGCCGGCGATGTAGCGCATCGCCATGTAGGCGGTGCCGTTCTGCTCCCAGACCCGGTAGACCTCGACCATCGCCGGGTGCGAGAAGCGGGCGAGCATGCGCGCCTCGCGCATGAAGTTCTTGAGCCCGGCCTCGAAGGCGGCGGCGTTGGCCGGCGAGCGGACGATCACCGATTGGCTGCCCGTTCGACCGGCGATGTTCGACGGCAGGTATTCCTTGATGGCGACCGCGCGGTCGAGCGTTTCGTCCTGCGCGGCGTAGACGACCCCGAATCCGCCTTCACCGAGCACGCCGGTGATGCGGAAATCTCCGACCATCGCTCCCACGGGAAGCTGGTTCAAGAGTTGATGCTCGTTGCCGTCGTTGGCCATGGTCAGGGGACCGATCAAGCCGGACGCGGCGCGTCCGGACGGTTTGTCACACCCATTATGACGAGTTTGGTTGACGCATGACGGCAGACGTGATTGCGCCGCCCGTTACGCCACGTCACGACGTTGCTGGGCAGCCGCCAGCAATCCGCCGATGTGAGCTCGCCGCACACCACACCGCCGCGGGCGGCTACTCGGCTTGTGCGCGTACCTCGGCCGCTTGGTCGCCGAGTCCGCTTGCACCGAGCCGGAGCCGGTCCCCGGGCCGCAGAAAACGCGCGGGCCTTTTCGCCATGCCGACCCCGGGCGGCGTGCCGGTGGTGATGAGGTCCCCCGGTTCGAGCGTCATGAGCCGCGAGCAGTAGGCGATGAGTTCGGCCACCGGGAAGATCATCGTGCGGGTGCTGCCGCGCTGCATCGGCTCGTCGTTGAGATCGAGCCAGAGGTCGATGGCCTGCGGATCAGACACCTCGTCGCGTGTGGCGAGCCACGGGCCGACCGGGCCGAAGGTGTCGAAGCCCTTGCCCTTGTCCCAGGTCGGGCCGCGCTCCATCTGCCATTCGCGCTCGGAGACATCGTTGACGAGACAGTAGCCGGCGACGTGGGCGAGGGCGGCGGCGGACGTGACGTGTCGTGCGCGCCGGCCGATGACCACGCCGAGCTCGACTTCCCAGTCGGTCTTGACCGAGCCGGGTGGCAGCACGATCGGATCGTTCGGCCCCGAGAGGCAGCTCGTCCATTTGCCGAAGACGACCGGCTCGGTCGGGATCGGCAGGCCGGCCTCCTCGGCGTGATCCGCGTAGTTGAGCCCGATCGCGATGAATTTCGCCGGGCGCGCGATCGGCGGGCCAAGTCGGCTTCGGGCCGACACCCGCGGCAGGGCGAGCGGATCGAGGCGGCGGATGCGGTTCAGCACCGCCGGGGCGAGGGTCTCGCCGTTCCAGTCGGCGATGTGTTCGGCGAGCGAGCGGAAGCTGCCATCGTGGGCGATGAGTCCGGGGCGTTCGCGGCCGACGGGTCCGAAGCGGATGAGGCGCATGAGGTCGTGGTGCAAGGCATCAGGGTTCGATCGTGATAATGCACGATCGCCTGTTCTTGCGCGCACCTCGTCCCGCGATTCGTGAACCCCGATCAATCGAACCCCGGCACGGCCGAACGACCGCGCAACGGCCCGCTGCCGCTCTTTCGCGAAGAGGCCATCCGCCACCAGCGTGAACGGGCCTGGGGCGAACTCTTCGTCCGCCCGCCGGTCTGGGTACGACTCGCGGTCTGGCTGCTGCTTGCATGGGTCGTGGCGGCGATCGCTTTCGTCGCCAGCGCGGAGTTCACGCGCAAGACGCGGGCACCGGCAGTGCTCGCCCACGCCGTGGCGCCGGCGGTCGTGGCCGCGATCGAGCCCGGTGTCGTGGCCGAACTGGCTGTGACGCCCGGCCAGCGCGTGGTCCCTGGCGACCTGCTCGCGCGCATCTCGACCGAGCGCACCGTCGCGGGCGAGGCGCTCAGCACGGGGGCCTTGGCCGATGAGGCCGAGCGCCAGCGGGCACTCGCAGCCGAGCGGCAGAGCGTAACGGCCTTGGCCGACGCGCAGGCGCGGCAGGCGAATGCGCGGCGGGCAAGGCCGGTGCGCTCTGCCGC
>CAZSTF010000090.1:3354-9527 GCA_964609555.1 uncultured Alcaligenaceae bacterium
GGCCCAAGCGGCGCGGCTTGCAGCGCTCGAAGCGCAGGTCGAGCGCTTTCGGGAGCTCGCGCGCAACCGCTTCGTCTCGGAGCTGCAACTGCAGCAGAAGGCGGACGAAGCGTCCGAGCAGGCAGTGAAGCTCGAGTCACTGCGGCGCGCGCTCTCGGGCCTCGCGCGCGAGCGTGCCGCGCTCGAGGCGGATCTGCCTGCAATCGAAGCCAGCCGCCGGGCGCGCTTGGCTGCGATCGACC
This sequence comes from uncultured Alcaligenaceae bacterium, assembly GCA_964609555.1. Classification (GTDB taxonomy): domain Bacteria; phylum Pseudomonadota; class Gammaproteobacteria; order Burkholderiales; family Casimicrobiaceae; genus Casimicrobium. The sequence goes on from CAZSTF010000090.1 coordinate 3,597, forward strand.
GCGAGCTCGCCAGCGCGAGCGGCGAGCGGCGTCGGGTGGCAGCGCGCGGCAGCTACGAACTGCGCGCGACGGCCGCGGGGCAGGTCGGCCGGGTCATCGCCTCGGTGGGCCACACGGTGGCCGCGGGTGAGCCCGTGCTCACGATCGAGCGGCCCGCGGAGGGGCTCTTCGCCGACATCTATGTCTCCACCCGAAACGCGGGCTTCGTGCAGGTCGGGCAGCCCGTGCGGCTCGCGATCGATGCCTTCCCCTTCGAGCGTTATGGCCACGTAGAGGCCACGGTGCTCGACGTGGGCACGGCGGTGATCACGCCGCGGGAGGCCGAGGCGATGCGCCTGCCGATCGTGCTGGCCGAACCGAGCTTTCGGCTGCGGGCGCGGCTCGATCGGGCGACGGTCGCCGCCTACGGGCGCGAGTTTCCGCTGCAGGCCGGGCTCGTCGGACGGGCGGATCTGCTGCTCGACCGTCGGCCGCTCGCGGCGCTGCTCGTCGATCCGGTACTCCGGCTTCGGGGGAGCCTCTGATGGCCCGCCTGTCCTTCCTGCCGCGGCGCACGCCGATGATCATGCAGACCGAGGCCGCGGAATGCGGACTCGCCTGCCTCGCGATGGTGGCAGCCCACCACGGCCAGCGACATGACATCGCCACGCTTCGGCGTGAGCACGGCATGTCGCTGCGCGGCGCACAGCTCAAGGCGCTCATCGACGTGGCGCGGGCGCTCGACCTCGCCGCGCGGCCGCTCCGCGTGGAGCCGGCCGCGCTCGGGCAACTGCGGCTGCCGGCGATCGCGCATTTCGACTTCAACCATTTCGTGGTCATCACGCGGGTCGGGCGCGCGGGTGTCGAGGTCCACGACCCCGCGCGGGGCATTCGGCGGCTCTCGCACGCCGAGTTCTCGCGTCACTTCACCGGCGTGGCCCTCGAGCTCACGCCCACCCCGGGCTTTCGCACGGGGGACCACCGCCAGCCGGTCGGCGTGCTCGCGCTGATCGGCAGCGTGCGCGCGCTCTCGCCCAATCTCCTCCGCATCGCGGCGCTCTCGCTCGCCTTCGAGCTGCTTGCGCTCAGTCTGCCCTGGCTCACGCAGCTCATGGTCGACGAGGTGCTCGTCGCGGCCGACCGCGATCTCGCCACCGTGCTCGCGCTGGGTTTCGGTCTCATCGTGATCGCAGCGACGGCGATCTTCGCCCTGCGTGGGTGGCTCGTGCTGCACCTGAGCACGCAGCTTTCGCTGGCGGTGCTCACGCGACTCTTTGCCCACCTGCTGCGCCTGCCGCTCTCCTTCTTCGAGAAGCGGCACATCGGCGACCTGCTCTCGCGCTTCGCCTCGATGGATGCCATCCAGCGCACGCTGACCGCGGGTTCGGTGGAGGTGCTGATCGATGGCGTGCTCGCGGCAGCCCTCGTCGTCGTCATGGCCCTCTACAGCCCGGTGCTCACGGCGGTCGTGCTCGGCACGGTGGCACTCTACGCGCTGCTCCGGCTCGCTCTCTACCGCATGCAGCGCGATGCGCTGAACGAGCAGCTCGTCTTCGCCGCCCAGCAGCAGACCCATTTCATCGAGACCCTGCGCGCGATGCCCACCGTGAAGATGCACAGCGGCGAGGCCGAGCGTCTGACGCGCTGGCAGAACCTGCTCGTCGATACGCTCAACGCCGCGATCCGCGGGCAATCGGTCGGCGTGATCGCGCGCACCGCTTCGTGGGGGCTGTTCGCGCTGCTCTCGGTGCTCGTGGTCTGGCTCGGTGCGCGCGCGGTGCTGGCCGGTGGTTTTTCGGTGGGCATGCTGCTCGCCTTCCTCGCCTGGCAGGCGCTGTTCGCAACCCGGGTCGCGAACCTCATCGACAAGTTCACCGAGTTCCGCCTGCTTGGCCTGCATGCGGAACGCGTGGCCGACATCGCCACCGAGTCGGCCGAACCGGTGGGCAAGGTGCCCGCGCCCGATCTCGCGCGCGCCCGCTGGCAGCTCGAGAACGTGGGCTTCCGCTACGGCCCGCACGATCCCTATGTCTTCAGGAACCTGAGCCTGACGGTCGAACCGGGCGAGGTGCTCGCCATCACCGGCCCCTCAGGCGTGGGCAAGACGACCTTTGCCAAGGTGCTGCTCGGGCTGCTGACACCGACCGAGGGGCACGTGCGCATCGACGGCATCGACGTGCGCGACATCGACCCGGCCAGCCTGCGCGCGCAGGTGGCCGCGGTCATGCAGGAGGACTACGTCTTTGCAGCGACGATCCGCGACAACGTGAGTTTTTTCGAGGCGGATGCCGAGGAGACGCGGCTCTGGAGCGCGCTCCGGGCCGCAGCGCTTGCCGAGGAGGTCGAGGCGATGCCGATGCGGCTCGACGCGCTCGTCGCCAATGCGGGGAGCGTGCTCTCAGGGGGGCAACGCCAGCGGCTCTTGCTCGCGCGGGCGTTCTATCGTCGGCCGAAATTCATCCTGCTCGATGAGGCGACGAGCGCGCTCGATACCGAGCGCGAGCGATCGACTGCGGAGGCCGTGCTCGCGCTCGGGGTCACCACCGTCATCATTGCCCACCGCGAACAGACCATCGCACGGGCGGATCGGGTGGTGCAGCTGGGGGATCAGCCGCCGTAGTAGGCGACGCTTTCGCCGCCGCCGATCAGGAGGACTTCGCTGTCGAGAAGGCTGCGCAGGAGGGCGTCGTTCTGCTCGGTGGTGGTTTCGATGATGTCTTGAGTGAAGGTGGTGTTCATGTCGGGCTCCTGGGATTGAACTTTGTGTGGATGGCGAGCACGGGCGCTGGATCAGCCGCCGTAGTAGGCGACGCTTTCGCCGCCGCCGATCAGGAGGACTTCGCTGTCGAGAAGGCTGCGCAGGAGGGCGTCGTTCTGCTCGGTGGTGGTTTCGATGATGTCTTGAGTGAAGGTGGTGTTCATGTCGGGCTCCTGGGATTGAACTTTGTGTGGATGGCGAGCACGGGCGCTGGATCAGCCGCCGTAGTAGGCGACGCTTTCGCCGCCGCCGATCAGGAGGACTTCGCTGTCGAGCAGGCTGCGCAGGAGGGCGTCGTTCTGCTCGGTGGCGGTTTCGATCGTGTCGGGGGTGACTTTTGAGTTCATTTCATGCTCCATTGAGGGAATGGTTGGGAGTTTTTCGCTTGCATCAGCATTAAGCCCGGACGCTTGGATACTTAAGTGTCTTTCTGACGTCGGCGGGAGAATGCTTACTTCATGCTATCGTCATGATTTAAGGGGCGCAACACTTGGGAAGCACGAAATGGAAGCCGAGACACTCCTGAATCTGGTGGATGCCAGCGTGATCCAGTTTGGCGGCGAGGGTCTGGGCGACCTCATTCCCGAGGTTGAGCGTGTGCTGCCGACGCTGCTGCGGAGTTCCAAGCGCGGCGACTTCGAGGTTGCGGTGAACATCGCGCGCCTTCTCGCGATGCAGCCGAATCCGGATCAGTCGGAACGCTGTGCTTCGCTGCTACTCGATGTCGCATTCGCGCACATTCCCCAAGGGCGTGCGCGTGACGGTCTTTCCCTGGCCGAGACCGCCATCGACCTCGCCCGGAACTGCAAAGATGTGGCGATCCTGCGTCGGGCGCACAGCGTCATTGCCAATTTACTCGTCGACATCGGCGCACCCAGCGTTGCCGTCGATCATGCGGCCGAAGCGATCCGTCTCGCCGAGTCTCTGAAGGACCCACATGCGATTGCCGCAGGAATCACCAGCCTGTCGTCTGCCCTTGGAATGCTCGGGCTGCATAGGGAAGTCGTGTTCCTCGCCACCGACGCTCTCAAGCGGTTCGGGGACGACCCGCGCTGCGCTGCCCCGCTTTTCGCCCTACGTGCCAACTTCGCCGCGAGTGCGATTGCGCTGCAGCAGTTCCCCTTGTCTGCCCGCACCTGCGAGGGGATCGTCGAGCAGATGGGGCTGCCGCGCGATGCGAACGGCATTCTCAACCGGATCTTCGTCGAGGGGGTGTGGCTCAAGTCGGCGATCGGCATGGACAAGGCCGACGTTGCGCGCGCGCGCATTGCAGTCATTCAAAGCCTGACGACGGCGTTCCGCTCGCCGCGGCTCGATCTCAACCGCCTGCTGGCCGAGGCGGCGTTCGATACCTACATGGGCAACCCCATGCTCGCTGTGGCCAAGCTGCTCGAGGCGAAGAAGGTGACGCCGGAGTTCCCGTCCCTGCACCGCGAGTGCCTCGCGCTTTTGATCCAGACCTATCAGAAGGCCGATGACCAGGCGGGCGCGCTGCTCTACCTCGGCGAATTCATGGAGTTTCTGGTCAAGCACCAGATCGACAAGGTTCGCGCGCAGCTCGAGGCGCTGCACCAGGCGGTGCGCACCGAGACACCGGGCAAGGACGACATCCGATCGGTGGTGCTTGCGCTTCAGCGCGAGGGACCGGGTGCGAAGTCCAATGTCGACATTCCCATCGAGAAACTCTGGGAGATGTTCGAGCGTCTGGCCGTGAGTGCCGAACTGCGCGAGGACCCGACCGGGCGACACGCCTACCGGGTCGGGCGACTCGCGGGCATGCTGGCCACGTCGGCGGGGTTCGGGGGGCGATACGCCTGGGAGATCGAGCAGGCCGCGCGCGTCCACGACATCGGCAAGCTCGCTGTGCCCGACGGCATCCTCATGAAGCAGGCGGCGCTGAGCGACGCGGAGTACGGTGCGCTCATGCGGCATGTCACCGCGGGGGTGCAGATCCTGGCGCAGTGCCCGAGTACGGAGTTCCAACTGGCGCAGACCGTCGTGGGTGCGCGGCACGAAAACTGGGATGGCTCGGGCTATCCCAGGGGGCTCAAGGGAGAGGACATCCCGTTGCCTGCCCGGATCGTGGCCATCGCCGACGCCTACGACGTGATGGTGAGCCCGCGGCCCTTCCGGCGAGCGATGTCGCATCAGGAGGCGATCACGCGCATTCTGGGTGCATCGGGGCGTCGATTCGACCCCAAGCTCGCCGCCCTGTTCGTGGACGCCGTGGATACCAAGCACGACTTCATGGGGCACGAGGCCTTCATGGCTTGGCTCAATGCATCTGCCGACGGCTCGCCGCTCGTGCGGGCCCGGGATACGATGCAACGCTATGTCGCGGGGCTGGCACCGATCGAGGCGATTCTCGAGGGGCCGACGGATAGCGATCCGGTCGACGATCCGGTGCGCCGGGTCTGAGAAGACGGCTTGTCTCGGAGCGAAGCGGCGTGATACCGTAGGTCCATGAAGAGCCCTTCCACTCGCACCGTGCATCGGTGGGTCGCAGGCGGCATCGCAGTCCTCCACCTTTTTTCAGTGACTGTTGTGTTTGCGCAACAGCTGCCGAGCGGCGAGTATGCGACGGTGCCGGTCACCCGCGTCGAGCGCGACCGCTACAAGGTCGAGAAGACCGACATCCTCGTGCACACGCGCTACTGCCACGCCTACGCACGCAAGGAGGACGCCCTCATCACGACGCGCGCCGAGGGCATGGAGAACATGATCTATTTCGCCGGCGGCGACGTCTGCGAAATCGTGCACGTCGAGCGGCCGAGCGACCGGCGCTTCGCCCTGATCGACTTCCTGATCCAGCTTGGCCTCATGGCTGCGACCAAGGGGGCGGCGGGTGTGGTGCCGATGCCCAAGCGCTAAGAAAGCGCTAAACAATCTGCTGCGCAGCCCGATTGCTTTGTCGCCTGCTCGCTCATCGCTCGCCTATCGCGTTGATATGTCTCGCTCTTCGCTCGCGCGGCTTCGCGCACTCGGGCTTGCTCGCGACGATTGTTGAGCGTTTCCCCAAGACGCTCCATTTGCGCGCTAGATGTCGAACCGCACACCCTGTGCAAGCGGCAGGGCCTGCCCGCGATTGATCGTGTTGGTTGCGCGGCGCATGTAGTTCTTCCACGCATCCGAGCCGGATTCGCGGCCGCCGCCGGTGTCCTTCTCGCCGCCGAACGCGCCGCCGATCTCGGCGC
>CAZSTF010000091.1:0-9419 GCA_964609555.1 uncultured Alcaligenaceae bacterium
TCGGCCTGCGCGGCGAGGAAGCGTTCGAGCAGGGCGCGGTTTTCCGGCCGCACCGCGGACGTTACCGCCTGCGGCGGCGGCGTGACCGGCGCGGCCCGGCGTGCGATCGTCAGCCTCCGACCGTCTCCCGCTCGTCACGGACCGCGTAGCGGCCGAGCGCGGCGGTGAGCAGATGCCCGAGCCGGGCGAGCACATCGACCGCCATGTCGGGCGTGAAGCGCGCCGGGTCGGGGCTTGCGAGCATGAGCGCGCCGCAGGGGGCGCCACTGGCCGTGTCGCCCAAGGGCACGTAGGCGAAGGACGCAGGCGGCTCCTTCACATCCACGAGCCAGTCGCGCGAGTCGTGGGCCGCGTTCGGCCCGACGTAGGGCTGGTCGAGCCCTGCGATGTAGTCCTGCATCGCCGCACTCGCCTCGGCCACGCTCGCATCCACGCCAGGGAGCGCGTCGCCCCACCAGCGGATCGCCGAATAGGGAATCGCGTAGTCGCTGCGCAGGCTCTCGTGCACGACCGCGAGCGTCACCGGCGCGTCACCCGCGCGCAGGAGCGCAAGCGAGAGCCGATGCATCTTGTCGATCAGCTGGTCGTTGTGGTGACCGTAGCCGATCAGCTCGGCGAGCTGGTGCTCGAGCTTCGCGTTCCTCTCGCGCAGGGCGATCAGCTGCCGCTCGACGATCGAGATCGCATGCTCGCCCTGCGGATGCGGCACCCGGAGCGACTCGATCAGATCGGGATGCTCGAGGAAGAAGTCGGGATGTTCGGCGAGCCAGAAAGCGACGTCGGCGGAGTTCATGGCGAGGGCAGGCGGAAGGAGAACATCTCGGGTTGGATCATGCCCCGCGCGATGGCAGTGACGCTGCCACGCATCGTGACCGAGTGATTCTCGCCGATCGCGATCTCGATCGTGCCCCCCGGCATCTCGACCGTGACCTTCGGGCCGACGCGGCCGAGCCGGTGCGCCACGGCGGCCGCGGCGCAGGAGCTCGAGCCCGAGGCAAGCGTGTAGCCCGCGCCCCGCTCCCAGATGTGGATCGCGATGCGATCGCGGTCGAGCACGCGCAGGAACTGGACGTTGGTGCGCCTCGGAAAGCGCGGGTCATGCTCGATGAGCGGCCCGAAGGCCCGCGCCTCGGTCTCGCCCGCCTCGGGCCAGTCGATCACGCAGTGCGGGTTGCCGATCGTCGCCGCACTCATCGTGAGCGTGCGGCCGCCGACCTCGATGGGCTCGGCGAGCACCTCGCGCTCGGGGCCCGCGACCGGGATGTCGCGGCTCGAAAAGCTCACCTGCCCCATCTCGACCGTCACTTCGCGCCCGCCCGCATGCACCGTGGCCGCGACCACGCCGCCGCGGGTCGCGACCCGGAACGGTGCTTCGCCCACGCGGCCGGTGTCGAACAGATAACGGCAGAAGATCCGGAGCCCGTTGCCGCTCTTTTCGGCCTCCGAGCCGTCGGGGTTGAAGATGCGCAGCCCGAAGTCGGCCGCCTCGCCCGCAACGTCGGCGGGCGGCAGCGGCCCCCAGAGGATGCCATCCGAGCCGACGCCAAGATGCCGTTGGCAGATGCGCACGATCTCGTGCACGGTGAAGGGTTCGGGGTGCGCGTCCGGCTCGATGACCAGATAGTCGTTGCCGAGGGCGTGGTAGCGGTGGAATTGCATGACGACGGTTCAGCGGCGACCGAAGGCGGCCGAGAAACTCGCGGCCTGCACGGGCTGCCGCGTTGGCGCGGCCATGGGACGCGGGGGCGCCGACGCAACCTCCCGCCAGGTCAGGAAGTGGTCGAAGACGCAGACAGGCACCGAGAAACGGGACTTCAGGTGCAGGCTCTCCTGCCTCAGGTACCAGCGGTTGAGGCCGTCGAAATAGACCGGCTCATAGCGGGCGGCCAGCAGCACGTCCTCGAATCGATCCCAGCACGGCGTGGGCACCGTGGGCAGCGTGGCCTCCACGAGCACGATCCACGGACGGTAGAGGCGCAGGTTCGCGCCTTCGAGAACTGCGCGCTCCTCGCCCTCCACGTCTACCTTGAGGAAATGGATGTCGGCTGGGGCTTCGGTGCGCAGCACATCCTCCAGGCGGAACAGCTCCACCTCGTCCTCCCGCGTCGCAAAGCCGTGCCGCGCCGCGATGGCGCTCGCTTCGGCATGCAGCGAGGACAGTCCGGAGCCGTCGATGAAGCGGAAGGTGGCCCGGCCGCCGCGGTTGCTCGCGGCACGGGAGATATTGATGTCCCGCGGGCGTGCCGCAGCCAGTTGCGCGAAGTAGTGCGGATGCGGCTCGACATTGATGCCGCGCCAGCCCCGGTCGTAGAAGTGGCGTGTCACCGAATCCTCGTCCGGCGACTGGGCGCCCACGTCGACGTAGAAGCCGCGCTCGACTTCGGCCAGCACGCGGCGCAGGAGCACGTCTTCGCGGTTCTGCGCGAAGCTCGTCATCACGGGCAGGTCGGGGGCGAAGATGGGCAGGTCGTTGTCCGGCATCATGCAGGCAGGCTCCGGATGCGTTCGAGACGGGCGGCGATGATGCGCCCGACGGCGGCGTCACTGTAATCGTTCGCGATGCGTTGCCGCGCGGCCTCGCCCTTGCGGCGCGCCTCGTCGGGCTGGGCGACGACATGGCGCATGAGTCGCGCGGCGTGATCGAGATCCGGGTCGGCCCAGAAGGCACCCGGCGGAACCTCGATGTAATCCCGCGGCCCCAGAGGCAGCGGCTTCCAGTCGACGAGGTAGCCCGTCCGGTCGTCCATGAAGTCGAGGTTGGCCGAGTAGGCCGTCGCGATGACCGGCTTGCCCAGCAGCATCATCTCCGCCAGCGAGAGGCCGAAGCCCTCGGAACGATGCAGCGAGACGAAGGCGTCGCAACACGCCTGGAGCCCGGCCAGCGCGCCGCGCGTGAGAAAGCGGTCGAGCCAGATGATCCGCCGGTCGCCGCCGCAGGCGGCATGGAGGGCCTCCACCTCGGCCGGGAAGAACGCCGACTGAGAGGACTTGATGATCAGCTGCACCGGCTCGTCGCCGCGCGGGAAGGCCCTGCGGAAGGCAGTGATCACCGCGCGGGGGTTCTTGCGTTCGGCAAAGGAGCCGTAGGCGAAGGCGTAGAGAAAGACAAACGCATTGTCGGCGAGCCCGAACTCGGAGCGCGCGTAGGCGCGATCCGGCAGCACGGGGTGGATCGGGGGCGGCACGGTGAAGACCGGACAGGTAGCCGATCGCTTGACCGCGGCGGTGACGAAGTCCGACAGCGTCCAGATCTCTCGGAAGCGCGGCAGATTGCGCTCCCACTGGCGCGGGATGCGCTCGAGCTCCCACGCCCAGTATCCGATGCGATAACGGTGGGCCGCGATGTGCTCACCGTCCCACGAGGCGAGCCCATCGCCGGCGTCCGGGTTGACGCAAAGCAGCTGGACGCGGTGCCGCGGCTGGTCCGCGCGCAGATGATCGATGCTCGCGTCGCCCTTGCGGATGCCGTAATCGAGTGCCACATCCGAGACAGCAACCGGGACACCGACGGCCTCGCAGGCGCGGGCGAGGCTGCGCGCTGTCTCACCGAGGCCGGATTCGGCACGCACGAAGCCGACGAGGTCGAGCCCCTCATTCGCCAGCGCAGGTGCCGGCAGGGCCGCAACGCGCTCGAGCCGGGCCGCGATCTCCGCGAGCCGCGGGGCCGAGAGGCGGTAGCCCAGACCGCTCCTGAGCGGCTGCTTGAGCACGTCGAGTTGCAGGTCGGGGCACTGGGGCGCGAGCGGCGACCATTGCGCAGGTGGCAAGAGCATGCGCCCGACGTGGCGATCGACATCCTGCATCAGCTTGACGTCGTCGAGCGTCGCGAGCTCGCGATCGATCGCCGTCTGAAGGGCGGTGTCGGGTTCGAGCGGGCGACCCGCAATCCAGGGCTCTTCGAAGGCGATCAGCGCGAGGACGAGGGCCGGCAGATCGGGCGGAGCATCGCTCGGCAGCTCGGTGAGCGCCTGCCGCAACAGATCGGCGCGGACGATCATGTTGTCCGGCACGAGCGGCAGCCACGGCGCGGTGAGCAGGAGGGCGGCCACGTGGTCGGACAGGCTCGCGTGATGGAGCATCGTGAGCGAGCCTTCGTAGCGGTCCGACCCCGGCGGTGCGCTCTGCGCCCGGCGAAGGCTGCCGATCACCCATCGGGCGCCGCTGCCGGCTGCGGTGGCGGCCAGGTGACAGCGATGCGCTGCGAGCCCCCCGAGGTCGGGGAGCGTGGCGAAACCCACGAGGGCGCCATCGTCGATGCCGTCGAGTGCTGCCTGAAGATCCACCAGACCGGCGACCGTCACGAAGGCGTCAGACACCTCGGTTGCGGCGTCCAGACGCCGCTGCCGCTCGGCCCGGAGCGCGAGCAGGGCCCGTTCCCGTGCGAGCGGCACCCGGCCATTCACGCGCAGCGACAGTGCGAAGGCGAAGTTGTGCCGGAATTCGGCGAACTGCCAGCCGGTGAGCTCGCCCGCGCGCGCGATCAGCGCCTGGGCCTCGCGTGCGTCACCAAGCATGGCGCGAACCACGCCCAGCATGTGCAGGACATCCGCGTGGTCGGGTGCAGTGTCGAGCACACGGCGGTAGAGCGTCTCGGCCTGCTCGAGCTCATCTGCCTGGTGGAGCGCCAGCGCCTGGGCGGCCAGGGCATCGACATCGACGCGCGGTGACACGGCGGCGACGGCCGGCGCGCCCACGGCCCCGTGGCAGTGCTTGTAGCGTCGGCCACTGCCGCAGGGGCAGGGGTCGTTGCGCGAGGCCGGCGGGGTGATCGGCGAAGCCATTCGGACGCGGCGTGCCTTGGCCGGGGACCTCAGCCGCGCACGCTGCCGTCGCCGAGCACGACGTACTTCTGCGTGGTGAGCCCTTCGAGGCCCACGGGGCCGCGCGCGTGGAGCTTGTCGGTGGAGATGCCGATCTCGGCACCGAGTCCGTACTCGTAGCCGTCGGCGAACTGGGTGCTTGCGTTGACCATGACGCTCGCGCTGTCCACCTCGCGCAGGAAGCGCTGGGCGTGGCTCCAGTGTTCGGTCAAGATCGAATCCGTGTGATGCGAGCCGTAGGTCTCGATGTGCTCGATCGCCTGGTCGAGCGAGTCGACCACGCGCACCGCGAGGATCGGGGCCAGGTATTCGGTGCGCCAGTCCTCTTCGGTCGCCTCGGACAGCTCCAAACCCTCGATGTCACCGAGCGCGGCACGGGTCCGTTCGCAGCCGCGGAGTGCCACGCCCTTGTCGCGGTAGATCGCGGCGAGCGGGCGGAGCACGTCGTCGATGCGTGCGCTGTGCACGAGGAGCGTCTCCATCGCGCCGCAGACGCCGTAGCGGCGCGTCTTCGCGTTGTCGGCCACGCGGATCGCGCGCTCGGGGTCGGCGAACTCGTCGACGTAGACGTGGCAGTTGCCATCCAGGTGCTTGATGACCGGCACGCGCGCCTCGCCGGCGATCGCCTGGATCAGGCCCTTGCCGCCGCGCGGGATCACCACGTCGACCCACTCCGGGTGGGTGATCATCTCGGTGACCACGGCACGGTCGGTCGTGTCGATGACCTGCACCACGGTCTCGGGGAGCTTGGCCGCCTTGAGCCCGGCGGCGATGCAGCCGGCGAGCGCGGCGTTCGATTTGGCGGCCTCGCTGCCGCCGCGGAGGATGGCGGCATTGCCGCTCTTCAGGGTCAGGCCCGCAGCGTCGATGGTGACGTTCGGGCGGGATTCGTAGATGATGCCGATCACGCCGAGCGGCACCCGCATGCGGCCCACGCGGATGCCCGAGGGCCGGGTGCGCAGGTCGGTCAGCTCACCCACCGGGTCGGGCAGGGCAGCGATTTGCCGGAGGCCGTCAGCCATCGAGGCGATGGTCTTGGCGGTGAGGGTGAGCCGGTCGATCAGCGCCGGGGCGAGGTCGGCCTTCTTCGCCGCCTTCACGTCGCTTGCGTTCTGCTCGAGGATGTGCGCCTCGCGCGCGACGAGCACCTCGGCGATTTCTTGCAGCGCAGCATTCTTGGCCGCCGTGGAGGCGCGGGCGATATCGCGTGCCGCCGCGCGGGCGGCGGTGCCGATCTGTTCGAAGTAGGCGGGGACGTCCAGCTTTTTGTTCATGCGGACGATTTTAGGCGAGCGTCAACGGCCATTCCCGGGCAGCATCTTTTATCGGGAAGCCCCATTGAATGGGGCATGACGTCGAAAAATGCAGGAAGTCGACTTTGTGCATTTATGGCTTGCAGGCCTTGTGGAATAGGGCCTGAGAAGCAAAAGATGCTTGCCCGGGGCCCGAAACGAAGCCCGCAGAAGCGGGCTTCCCAGGCAGCGTCCGGCCGGCCGGAGAGCGGGCCGAGGTGAGCGCCTACTTCAGGGTGACCATCCGCTCTGTCTTGGGCGGAAGGAATTGCGGGTCGAACACGTCCTCGGGCTTGGGCTTGTTGGTGAAGGCGAAGGCCAGGCCGATCTGGTCGATCGAGCGGGCGAGCCGCTTCATGTCCACGCCGCCCAGGCCGTTGGCGAGCACGTCGCGGGTGAGGATGTTCTGGTCGTAGGCCAGCTTGAGGCGCACGCTTTCCCACTGCTCGTCGGCGATCGGGTTGCGCTTGAGGACGAGCTTCACGCCCTCGCGCTGGTTGGCGGCCACCTCGCGCACCGCGCGCAGCGTGGCCCGCACGAAGCCGGCCACCGCCTTCGGGTTCTTCTGCGCAAAGGCCGGATTGGCAACGATCGCGTTGCCGTAGAGATCGAGGCCATGCTCGCGCATGAGCATCACGTTGATGCCGTCCTGGGGCACGCCGCGGCTGCGCAGGTTGATGTAGCTCGAGAACGAGAAGCCCGTGATCGCATGCACCTTGCCCTCGGCCAGCATCGGCTCGCGAACCGGAAAGCCGACGTTCTCGATCTTGACCTTCGACTCGTCGATCTTGTTGATCGCGGCGAACGCCTTCCATTGGGCAAAGGCGCCATCGGCCGCGGGCGCGCCGAGGATCTTGCCCTCGAGGTCCTTGGGCTTGACGATGCCGTTCTTCGCCAGCGAGACGATTGCGAACGGCGGCGCGTCGTAGATGATCGCCACCGCCTTCATCGGTGCGTTCTCGCGCTTGTCGCGGTAGCGGATCAGCGAATTGATGTCCCCGAAGCCCATGTCATAGGTGCCCGAGGCCACGCGGTTGATGGCCTCGTTCGAGCCGTTGCCGGCGTCGATCGTGACGTCGAGCCCCTCGGCCTTGTAGTAGCCCTTCTCGAGCGCCCAGAGGAAGGGGGCCGAGGGCCCCTCGAAGCGCCAGTCGAGGGTGAACTTGACCGGCGTCTGGGCGGCGGCCGGGGTCGCTGCGATGAGCGCGGCGGCGAAGAGGGCGGTGAGCGCGGCCGACAGGCGGGATGCCGCGGCAGCGAACGATGCTCGGAACATGGATCGTGTCTCCTCGGGGGTGGGGTTGAACTGCGCCGGAGCGAGCAAGAGGCATACCCGGCACGGACGTTGCAACTGTAGCCGCGACCGCGTCGCGTGTGGCCTGTCGCTGATACCCAGCGGCATCGGGGCGACGGGAATAGGGGTCATAACTTCGGCACGGCACCGGCTCGCGCCGACCCCTCCCTAGAATCGGCCGGATCGCCGGGGGCGCGGCTCCGGCAGCGGCGGACGGCGCACCGGAAGGGTGCGATCACTGCTTCGGACGGAGGCGCCCCACGGGCGGAAATGGGGGATGGGCATGACGGGAACGGAGCATCGAGGCGAGCCCCTGGTCACGTTGGAGCACGTGAGCATGGTCTACGGCCAAGGCGCGAACGCCGTGAAGGCCGTCGACGACCTGACGCTCACGATCCACAAGGGCGAGTTCATCGCGGTGGTCGGCCCCTCGGGCTGCGGCAAGAGCTCGATGATGAAGCTGATCAGCGGCCTCGCGCCGGTGGCCGGCGGCAGGCTCACGCTCGAGGGCAAGCCGGTGACCGGCCCGATCAACAAGGTCGGCATGGCCTTCCAGGCGGCCAACCTGTTGCCCTGGCGCACGGCGGTGGACAACGTGCTCCTGCCGCTCGAGATCGTCGAGCCGCACCGGCGCCAGATCGGCGCGAAGCGCGAGGAATACCGGGCGAAGGCGCGCAGCCTGCTCGAATCGGTCGGCCTCAAGGGCTTCACCGAAAAATACCCCTGGCAGCTCTCGGGCGGCATGCAGCAGCGCACGAGCATCTGCCGGGCGCTGATCCATGAGCCGGAGATCCTCATGCTCGATGAGCCCTTCGGCGCGCTCGACGCCTTCACCCGCGAAGAGCTCTGGTGCATGATGCGCGACCTGCACGCAGCGAAGGGCATCACGGCGCTTCTCGTCACGCACGACCTGCGCGAAGCGGTGTTCCTCTGCGACACCGTCTACGTGATGAGCGATCGGCCGGGCCGCATTGTCAAGGTGCAGAACGTGACGCTGCCGCGCCCGCGCGACCTCGAGGTCACCTACACGCCCGAGTTCCAGGACCTCGTCCACGAACTGCGTTCCTACATCGGGAAGCATTGAGGGCTGCTGCAATGAACGCACAGAAGTTCAAGGAAACCGTCCTCGCCCCGACTGCCTTCGTGGTCGGCCTGATCGTGCTCTGGGAGGTCGTCTGCCGCGCCTTTTCGATCGCGCCGACGATCCTGCCGCCGCCCTCGATGATCTGGGGGGCGCTCGTGCAGTTCTGGGATCCGATCGTCGCCAACAGCTGGCAGACGCTCTTCACCACCTTGGTCGGCTTCGGCCTCGCCATCGTCTGCGGGCTCGCGCTCGGCGTCTTCATCGGCTGGTCGAAGACGATCTACGGCGCGCTCTACCCGGTCATGATCGGCTTCAACGCGATCCCCAAGGTCGCCGTGGTGCCGATCCTGATCCTCTGGTTCGGCATCGGCACCGTGCCCGCGATCCTCACCGCCTTCCTGATCTCGTTCTTCCCGATCGTGGTCAACGTCGCCACCGGCATCGCCACCACCGAGCCGGAACTGCGCGACGTGCTGCGCGCGCTCGGCGCCTCGAAGCTCGACATCATGCGAAAGGTCGGCATCCCGCGCTCGATGCCCTATTTCTTCGGCTCGCTCAAGGTCGCGATCACGCTCGCCTTCGTCGGCTCGGTCGTCTCCGAGACCGTCGGCTCGAACGCGGGCCTGGGCAAGCTCATGCTCGACGCCCAGGCCGCCTTCAAGGTCGAGCTCGTCTTTGCTGCGCTCGTCGTCCTCGCCGTGCTCGGCATCGTGCTCTACGCGCTCACCGCGTGGATCGAAAAGCGGATGACGGGGTGGGCGTTTCGGGGGGAGACGCTTCACTGAGGCGCGGCGCCCGGGGGCGTTGCCTCTTTACTCGGGCCGTGAATTCGCGCGAATCCAGTCTGCGAGCGCCTCCTCGCTCAACTCCCCCGCGGCGAGGGCGAGCATGGTCAGCGTCGCCTGGACCTGTGTTGCTGTGAGACGGTA
>CAZSTF010000092.1:0-2868 GCA_964609555.1 uncultured Alcaligenaceae bacterium
CTGCATGGGCTGCTCGACCGGATCGTCGATCGCATGTTCCCCGAGCTCGAAGCGCTCGAGGAACGACTGGAAGCGATCGAGGAGCGCATCTTCGACAAGCGCGTCGACAATCGGGCCACGATCGAGGAGCTCTACCAATTGAAGCGCGAGACGATGCAGATGCGGCGTGTCGCCTCACCCTTGGGCGAGCTCTGCGAGGCGCTGGTCGGCCTCCGGCACGAGATCATGCTCGACAGCCTGCGACCGTACTTCCGCGATGTGCTCGACCACGCCGAGCGGATCAATCTCGCGATCGACACTCTGCGGGATCTGCAGAACGCGGCCACACAGACGAATCTCGCGCTGGTCACGCTCTCCGAGGGCGAGACGACCAAGAAGCTCGCGGCCTGGGGCGCCGTGCTCACGGTGCCCATGATCGTGGGCACGATCTACGGCATGAACTTCGAACGGATGCCCGAGCTCAAGTGGACGTACGGCTACCCGCTCGCGCTCGGCGCGATGCTGGCCCTTTCGGTGGGGCTGTGGGGGTGGTTCCGCCGCATCCGCTGGCTGTGACGCTTCCGGCTTGCGCCCGAACGTCAACCGGACAGCCCGCCAGCCGCCAGCAACCCCGAATCGGCGCGCAAGAGGAAGATGCGCTCGGCCTCGGTCCAGCTCCGGTCGTCAGCGAACGTTCCGCGGGCCAGCATCTTCGGCATGCGCGGATCGAGCGGCCAATCGCTCTCGGCGCGTGGACCACGATACGGGCCGAGCCACTCCCGCCCGGCGAGTGCACGCCAATCGCCTGCGGGCAGACGCAGCCGGTCGGTCTGCCAGCACCCGCGCAGATGGGTGTGCGACAACTCTGCAGGATGCGCGCATGACGCATTCGGGTGAAACACGTAGCCGCGCGAGATCGCGTGGTTCTCGATGACCAGGCTGTCGGCCGGGCGCGTGTCGTCACAGGCGGCCGCGAGCCACGCCGCAATCGCCTCCCGCCCGGCGTCGGTCGTGCCGAGCAGCCGCTGTCGGGTGGTCATCTTCGCCCACTTCTCGTCCATGCGGTCGAAGGCGCGCGGCCCAAGTACACCGGCCATGCCGAGGACGGGGTTCAGGTTCAGGTAGAACTTGACGGTGACCTCGAGCGTCTCAATGACGCCATCGCGCCGGAGGACGACGACATCGAACTCGCCCAAGGTGCGCCCGCCGCGGCGGACATGGAGCCCCCGCGTGGCCGCCCGCACCTCGGGGCGCAGGCCTTGCCAGAACAGCACCAGCTTCTCGAACGTGTGCCCGAGCGGCACGGCCTCGCGCGGGTCCCCGAGCGTCTCGGCGAGGCGATCCGGCGCACGGTCGAGCGCAAGAAGCTGTTCGGCATGCAGCTCGAGTTGAGCCGCGGCCCACGCATCATCGCGAAGCGCGCCATCCCATGCGGGATGCGCGGGTTCGAAGAGGGTCGGCGAGCCGATCGTCCAGGCGAGCGCCCGCACGTCCCTGTGGGTGAGGCGCGCGAGCAGGTCGTCGAGCAGGCTCAGGGCAGGACCCGTCGGATGAACGGACCGATGTCGGCGACTTCCTCGGCGCAGACCGCATGGGGCATGCCGTACTCGTGCCACTCCACACGATAGCCGTGGGTCTCGAGGCGTGCCTTGGCCAGCCGCCCGAGGGCGAGCGGCACCACCGGGTCGATCGTCCCGTGGGCCATGAAGATCGGAATCTCGCGATTGGCAGACGCGGCCTCGACGCCCAACGAGTCGGCGCAGGCGAGGTAGGTCGACAACGCCATCACGCCGGCGAGCCGCGCCCGATGCCGCAGCCCGGTCTGCAGCGCGATCACTCCGCCCTGGGAAAAGCCCGCCAGCAGGACGCGCTCGCTCGCGATGCCGCGGGCAACCTGGTCCTCGATGAGCGCCTCGATTTCGCGCTGGCTCGCCCGCACACCCGCCTCGTCGGCGCGCCGCTCGAGGTCGGGGGAGACGATGTCGTACCAGGCCCGCATGACGTAGCCGCCGTTGATCGTGACGGGCTGCATCGGCGCGTTCGGAAAGACGAACCGGATGGCATGGTCCCCGGACAACCCCAGCTCGGGCACGATCGGCACAAAATCATTGGCGTCAGCACCGAGGCCGTGCATCCAGAGGACGGCCGCCGTGGCGGGGCGCGGCGGTTCGAGCGTGATGGCATCAAGCATGGGGGAATCGAGAGGGCGGGTGAGCACCGGGGATTCTAGGAAGCCGCGCCACCCGGCTGCGTCGGTGCGGATGCCCCGAGCAGGCGGTGCCGCCAGTCGGGCGGAATCTCCACGCTCCGACCGCTGGCCGGCTCGGCGTAGACATAGACGAACTCGGCATCGGCCAGCCGCTCGCCTGCGCGATCGATGCCGAAGCGGATGGTCAGGCTCGACCGGCCGATGCGCTCGCAGTGCACCGCGATATCCAGCCAGTCATCGAAGCGCGCCGAGGCGTGGTACTCGACCTGCATCTTGCGCATGAACAGCTCCCGCCCGGTGCGCTGCTGCGCGATCGGGTCCGGCAGGCCGATCTCGCGGATGAATTCGGTGAAGGCGATGTCGCAGTACTCGGCGTAGTTGCCGAAGAACACCACCTGCTGCAGGTCGACCTCGGCCCAGCGCACGCGGAGCCGGTGGGCGAATGCCGGGGACGCGCTGAGGTCCGCTGCTGATTCGCTTGGGTTCATCCTTGTCATATTGAAGCCCACGGGAGGTTGGGTGCAGGTCCGCAAGCCGATCGCTGCGGTCGAGCGCGATTCTCCCGCCCGCAATGGCCTTGGCCTGCGGTGCAGGCTCACTCCGGAGCGTCCCTACGAGACAAACGCCGGAAAAACAGACAGAATCGCGGCTGTTCAATAGGTCAACACAATTGACCTATC
>CAZSTF010000092.1:2968-9350 GCA_964609555.1 uncultured Alcaligenaceae bacterium
ATCCACGGCTACGCCATGAGCCGCTACAGCGGCTGCTACGTCGGCATGAAGGCGGTCACCGACACGGTGGAGTCGACCGCCGCGGTCATCGTCGATCCGGAGCGCATCCAGCCCATCGTGCCCACGGACTTCCCGCTGCCCGAGGGGGGCGTCAACATCCGCTGGCCACACACGCCGCTCGAGCAGGAGCGGCTCATGCACGACTACAAGATCTACATGGCGATCCACTACGCCCGGGTCAACCAGCTGAATCGGATCGTGATCGATTCGCCGCGACCGCGCCTGGGCATCATCGCCGCCGGCAAAGCCTATCTCGACACGCGGCAGGCGCTCGAAGACCTTGGGATCGATGACGACCTCGCGCGCGCGATCGGGCTTCGGGTCTACAAGGTGGGCATGGTCTGGCCGCTCGAGCCCGAGGGTGTGCGGCAGTTCGCCGAAGGGCTGGAGGAGATCCTCGTGGTCGAGGAAAAGCGTCAGGTCCTCGAGTATCAGTTGAAGGAGCAGCTCTACAACTGGCGCGAGGACGTGCGTCCGCGCATCGTCGGCAAATTCGACGCGAAGGGCGAATGGGTGCGCCCGCATGGCGACTGGCTGCTGCCGGCGCCCTACGAACTGACGCCGGCCATGATCGCCCGCGTGATCGCCGATCGCATCGCCAAGTTCTACGTGAGCGACCGGGTCAAGCAGCGCGTCGCGTGGATCAACAACAAGGAACGTGAACTCCAGACGCACAAGATCCCGATCCAGCGGCAACCCTACTTCTGCTCGGGTTGCCCGCACAACACCTCGACCAAGGTGCCCGAGGGCTCGCGTGCCGTCGCGGGCATCGGCTGCCATTACATGGCGGTGTGGATGGATCGCGCCGAAACCTTTACCCAGATGGGCGGCGAAGGCGTGCCGTGGATCGGTCAGGCCCCGTTCACCGAGACGAAGCACATCTTCGCCAACCTCGGCGATGGCACGTACTACCACTCGGGCATTCTCGCCGTGCGGGCCTCGATCGCCGCGAAGGTCAACATCACCTACAAGATCCTCTACAACGACGCGGTCGCGATGACCGGAGGCCAACCGCACGACGGACCGCTCTCGCCACTCGCGATCGCCAACCAGATGCGTGCCGAAGGCGTGCAGACGATGTGCGTGGTGACCGACGAGCCGGAGAAGTATCACGGCGTGCCCCTGCCGCCCAACGTGCCGGTGCATCACCGCTCGAAGCTGGACGAGATCCAGCGGGCGTTCCGCGAAACGCCCGGGGTCACGGTCATCCTCTACGACCAGACTTGCGCAGCCGAGAAGCGCCGTCGGCGCAAGATCGGCAAGTTCCCCGACCCGGCCAAGCGGGTGGTGATCAACGAGGCCGTGTGCGAAGGCTGCGGCGACTGCGGCGTCAAATCGAACTGCGTCTCGGTCATGCCCCTCGAGACGGAGCTGGGCCGCAAGCGCACGATCGACCAGTCCAACTGCAACAAGGACTTCTCGTGTGTGGGCGGCTTCTGCCCGAGCTTCGTCACGGTCGAAGGGGGCGCGCTGCGCAAGCCGAAGAAGGCCGGTGACGTCGACTTCCCGGCCATTCCAGCCCCGACCGTGCCCACGGTCGATCGCCCGTACAACATTCTGGTCACGGGCATCGGCGGCACCGGCGTGCTCACGGTGGGTCAGGTGCTCGGCATGGCCGCGTTCCTCGAAGGCAAGGGGCTGACCATCCTCGACATGTCGGGCCTTGCGCAGAAGAACGGCAGCGTGATGAGCCACGTGCGCATCGCGCCGTCCCAGGCGCAGCTGCACGCCACGCGCGTGGCCGCGGGCGAGGCCGACCTCGTGCTGGCCTGCGACGTGCTCACCACCACGGCCGAGGATTCGCTCGCGAAGATGGCCGTCGGCGTCACGCGCGCCGTGGTCAACAGCGCCGTCGTCATGCCGGCCGGCTTCACCCAGAACCCGAATCTCCAGTTTCCGCTTGGCAGCATGGAGCGCGAGATCATCGAGGCCTGCGGCAAGGATGCAGTCGACTTCCTGGATGCGACACGGCTGGCCACCCGGCTCATGGGGGACTCGATCGCCACGAACCTCTTCCTGCTCGGCTACGCCTGGCAGAAGGGGCTGATCCCGCTCACGGAAGCAACGATCCTGCGCGCGATCGAGCTGAATGGCGCTGCGATCGAGATGAACAAGAACGCGTTCCTCTGGGGACGCCGGGCCGCGCATGACCTGAAGGCGGTGACCGCCGTGACCGAGCCTAAGCCAGTGGCCGTGGCAAGCGACAACGCGGGCTTCTCGACCCGCCTGTCGAGCTCGCTCGAGGAAATCATCGCGCGGCGTGCCGCCTACCTGACCGACTATCAGGACGCGGCGTACGCCAAGACCTACACTGATTTCGTCCAGCTCGTGCGGCAGACCGAGCAGGCGAAGCTGCCGGGGAAGACCGCGCTCACCGAGGCCGTGGCGCGCTACTACTTCAAGCTGCTTGCCGTGAAGGACGAGTACGAGGTTGCCCGTCTTCACTCGAACGGCGAGTTCGAGGCCCGCATCGCGCGCGAGTTCGAGGGCGACTACAAGCTCGTCTTCCATCTCGCGCCGCCGCTCTTCGCGAAGAAGGACCCGGTGACTGGCCAACTCGTCAAGCGTCCCTACGGGCCGTGGATGATGCGTGCCTTCCGCTTCCTCGCCGGACGTAAGGGACTGCGCGGCACGGCGCTCGACATCTTCCGCTTCAATCCGGAGCGCAAGCTCGAACAGCAGTTGAAGCACGACTATCGCGCGCTCATCGAGGCGCTGCTCGCCAAGCTCGCTCCGCACAATCACGCGCTCGCCGTCGAACTCGCCTCCATCCCGGAGGACATCCGCGGCTATGGGCATGTCAAGGAGCGGCACGTGAAGGCGGCGAAGGAGAAGGAGGCGCGGCTGAAAGCGGCCTTCGATGCCGCGAAGCCGGTGATCGGCATCGCGCAGGCGACGGTCGCGGATCGGGTCGCGGCGGAGTAGTCCGCCGGGGCGTCGAGCGGGGCTGCGAATATTCCGCGGTCGCTGTGCCACGGCGCGGGGGCAGGGCGAGGCACGCGCGGCAATGACACAATGCGTCGCGCGATGCGTTGCCCGCCCTCTGCCCCTCGATGAGATCTCCCCACGCGATGACCCCGGCCGAGCGCCGTGCGAGCCTCTGGCTCGCGAGCATCTACGGCCTGCGCATGTTTGGTCTGTTCCTGATCCTGCCGGTGTTCGCGATCTACGGTCGCGCGCTCGCGGGCGGCCAGGAGGCCTACCTGATCGGGTTGGCCATCTCGGTCTATGGCCTCACCCAGGCCATGTTCCAGATTCCTCTGGGCGCGGCATCCGACCGCTTCGGCCGGAAGCCGGTGATCGTGCTCGGGCTCATCGTCTTTGCCGCCGGTAGCGCGATCGCTGCATTGGGCGCGATGGCGGCGACGATCACGGGTGTCATCCTGGGCCGCGCGCTTCAGGGCGCAGGCGCCGTGAGCGCCGCCGTCTCGGCGTTCGTGGCCGATTCGACGCGCGACGAAGTGCGCACCAAGGCCATGGCCATCGTCGGCGCCACGATCGGGCTGTCCTTCGCCGTCTCTCTCGTGATCGCACCGCCGCTCGCGGCCGCTGTCGGGCTCGCCGGACTGTTCTGGATCACGGCACTGCTCGCCCTCGTCGGCTGTGCCGTCGTCATCTGGGGCGTGCCCGCGGCACCGCTCCGGGAGGAGACGCCGGAGCCCGTACGGCATGGCGATGTGCTGTTCAACCCGCAACTCCTGCGCCTCAACATCGGCGTGTTCGTGCTGCACCTTTGCCAGACGGCACTGTTCGTGGTCGTGCCGACGCTGCTCATCGAGCGTGGCGGCCTTGCCGCGGCATCGCACTGGATGGCGTATCTGCCGGTGATCCTGTTCTCGTTTGCGCTCATGGTGCCGCCGATGATCGCGGCGGAGCGGCGCGGCAAGCTACGGGAGGTCTTCCTCGCCGCCATTGGGCTCCTGGTGCTCACGCTCGTTGCGGCGCCGCAGCTCTCGGCACTCGCCTTCAAGGGCATCATCGCCTTCCTGCTCGCCTTCTTCGTGGCCTTCAACCTGCTCGAAGCGATGCAGCCCTCGCTCGTCTCGCGCATCGCCCCGGCGCATCTGAAGGGCTTCGCCCTGGGCGTGTACAACACGACCATGTCGCTTGGGCTCTTCGCCGGCGGCATCGTCGGCGGTACACTGGCCAAACGCTTCGGCAACGAAGCGGTGTTCTATGTCTGCGCGGCCCTGGCCGCGCTTTGGTTCGTGGCGGCCTGGTCAATGAAACCGCCACTGGCAAGAAACAAGGAGTGAGACATGGCCTCAGTCAATCGCGTCACCCTGATCGGCAACCTGGGTCGGGACCCTGAAATGCGCTACCTGCCGAGCGGCGAAGCGGTCGCCAATTTCTCGATCGCCACCACCGAGCAGTGGAAGGACAAGAACGGCAACAAACAGGAGCGAACCGACTGGCATCGGATCGAATTCATCGGTCGCACGGCCGAGATCTGCGGCGAGTACCTCAAGAAGGGCATGCCGGTCTACATCGAAGGCCGCATCCAGTACGACAAGTGGACCGACAAGGAAGGCGTGGAGAAGACGCTGACCAAGATCCGCGGCGACCGCATGCAGATGCTGGGCGGCCGCGGTGGCGGCGGCCCGTCGTCGGACGCGGATGACGGCGCATCCGATCGCGGCGGCGCCACGCCCCGCTCGATGGGGCAGCCCATGGCTGCAGGCGCACCGGCCGGCGGCGCGAAGAAAAAGACCGACGACTTCGACGACGACATCCCGTTCTGATTCATCCATGTCTACCCGGCCGATGAAATCGATTGCGTCCCGACTGCTCTCGCTCATCGTGGGCGGCGCCTGGGCGATCACCGGCGTTGCCGCGCCAGGGGATCTTGACCCGACCTTCGGCATCGGAGGGCGCAGCTTCGCCACAGTGCCCGGGACAGACAGCGTGCGTGGCGAGGCACTCGCCATCACCCCCGACCAAAAGATCGTCGTGGCGGGCCGTTGTGTCGTCACCAGCACGCTGACGACGCACTTCTGCGCGATCCGACTTTTGCCGAACGGGTTCTTCGACACCTCGTTCTTCGGGACGGGCTACAAGCGGTTGTTCGCCGCGCCTGGGGCAACCGAGATCCCGCGGTCGGTCCTCGTGCAACCCGATGGCCGCATCGTGATCGCGGGACAGTGCGGTCCGGAGGTGGCGCCGACCCACACCTGCGTGATGCGTCTCCTCGAGGATGGCTCGAACGACGACAGCTTCGGCACGTCCGGGCGGGTGATGATCGACTTCCCCGGCAGCGGCATCCAAGGCGGCCGCGTCGTGCGCCTGTTGCCGGACGGCAAGCTCCTGGTCGGCGGGCAATGCAAGGGAACGACGGTCGGCGCAACCGGTGGCTGCGTCATCCGGCTCAACATCAACGGCAGCCTCGATACGAGCTTTGGCTCGGGCGGCCGCGTCTACGTGGTCAACACGCTGTTCCCCGACACCGTGTCGGATCTCGTCGTCGATCCGGCAGGACGTATCTATGTCGCGAGCTGGGGCAACACGGCGCTGCCGCCCGACCAGAACAATTTCGCCTTCGTCCGACGGCTGCTGCCGGGCGGTACGGTGGATACGTCCTTCGGAACCACTGGCACAGTGTCGTTCCAGTTCCTGTTTCAGACCTACTTACCGCGGCTTGCGCTTCAACTCGACGGTCGTCTTGCCGTCGCAAGCGTGTGTCGTGGCAGTACCAGCGACTATGTGTTCTGCTCAAGCGGTCTGTTGCCCAACGGGGCGAACGACCCGGACATTGGCAACTTCTCGGACTTGTTTGCGGGAGGGTTTCGCCTCGATCCCGGCGAGTACGGGCTCCATCTGGCTATCCAGCCGGATGGGCGCATCGTCTGGGCAGGCACGGTACCTGCCCCTGCCCCGCCCAACGGAAGCGGCACGCTCGACTTCCTCGCCCTCCGCACCGTGGGGTCGGTTTTCGATCTCCCGTTTGGCGCGGACGTCTCGACCACCCCGGCCAATCTCAAGACCGTCGCAATGGGGGCGGGAGTGGACCGCATGAACGCGCTGGCGATTCAGAGTGACGGTAAATCCGTCATGGCGGGCACCTGTGACGCAGGATCGACCACCCAAATCTGCGTGGCTCGACTTCAGAGCGGGCCCAACATCGCGCGCAACTGCACGATGGATATCGATGGGGACGGCCGCGTGACACCGACGGTGGATGCACTGATCCTTGCGCGCGCCTCACTCGGACTCTCCGGCAGCGCGGTGATTCAGGGCATCACGGTCAGCGGGCCGCGCAACACGTGGCCACTTATCCGTGAGTACCTGACAAGCCAGTGTGGCATGGTCGGTCTCGCGCCCTGAT
>CAZSTF010000093.1:0-9242 GCA_964609555.1 uncultured Alcaligenaceae bacterium
GCCCCAATACACAGAACGCCCCGAGAGGGGCGTTCGCATTTGATCGGTCGGTGGGATGGGTATCTGGCGCGTTGCGCCGTGGACGCGCGCAAGCCGCGAGCGAATGCGTTCAGCCTCGCTGCGACGCGGTGCGGGAGTTCGCTCGTTCGCCTACTTGCCGGTCTTGCAGGTCGAGATGCCGAACGGCAGATAGGCCGGGCACCAGCCAATGAGCCCGGTGGCGAGCGGAACGACACCGATCCAGCCCCACGCGCCGACTGTGCCCGTGGCTGCAAGGGCAATCAGGACGAGGCCCACGACGATCCGCGCGATGCGATCGAGTCCGCCGACGTTGGTCTTCATAGGTACTCCACAGGCTTGTGAATCGAGCGCAAAGCGTAGGGTGCGAGTCGACCGCATGTCCTTGACGTGCGTCACAATCTGCTGCCGGATGAATATTCCGTGACGGGCATGCCTTTCGATCTTGACGGGACGCCCGGCAAGGCGAAGAAAAAAGGGCGATGGATGAATCCATCGCCCTTTTCGGAAAGGTGGTCGGCGTAGCGGGATTCGAACTCGCGACCCCTTGCACCCCATGCAAGTGCGCTACCAGGCTGCGCTATACGCCGAAGCCGTGATTCTACCAAGGGCGAAAAAAACGGCCTGCGCTTGGCAGGCCGTGGGAGGTGTTGCATGTGCGTCTGTGGAGGGGCAGCGCGCATGCAGGCGCAGCGGGGTGCCACGCAGGGACCGCCGGGGACAGGTCGGTCCGACCGGCCGGGGCATTGAGTCCGTCCACGCCGGTGATGGCTTGCGCGTCGTTGCGACGGCGCAGGTCATCCATCCTGATAGACGAAGCGCGGCTGTGAATCGCGACAGGCCGCGTGACTTGAGACGGACCGTGGGCGAGCGTTCATAGCCAAAGCCCCGGTAGCGAGACGTGAACGATGTTCCGCTCGGGGAGACCGAGCAGCGCCGCGGCCGTTGCGCGCGTCTCGTCCGGGCTTGCATTGCGTTCGGCAAGACTTGCGATGTACCGCGAGATCCGTCGCAGACGGTGGTCCGACGGCACGCCCGGTGGTATGCGACGGTCAGCCTCGGCACGCAGCGCGGCCGCCTGGTCGGACTTCGCCAGCGTGCAATAGAGCGCAGCGCGGAGATGACGCAGCGCACCGTCGTACTCCTCGTTGCTGAGTCCCGGGCTCGCAATGAGCGTGCTCATCGCCTTGCAGGCAGCAGTAAAGTCGTTGCCGGCCGCCTTGAGCTCGGCATCGGTCACGGTCCGACGCGCGAACGTTCGCGGGTCCGTAGCCTCGGCAGTCGGCCCCGATTGGGACAGCCACAGCCCCTGCGCCGAGCGCAGATCGCCGGCGGCGAGGTACATCGAGACGAGCCGGGCCGTGAGTTGGGCGCGTGCCCCGGCGCTCAGGCGGGATTCGGCCGCGAGCCGCGCTTCCACCGTTCGCACTGCGGCCGCGGCCTGGACCGGGTCGATGAGCGCGCGCTTGATCTTCACTTCGACCTCGTCGAGTGCGGATCGCGCGATGGTGGGACTGTCGACCGGGGTCATCTCCGCGGCCCGCGCGGCACGCTCGGCATAGGCCTCGAGGGCGCGCTCTGCGCTGCCGAATCGCAGGTGATAGAGCCCGAGTTCCTCGAGGGCTTCCATGCTGTGGCGGTTGCGTCGGCCGGCCAGCTTGTCCCAGGCGCCGATGATGCCGTTCAGGGTCGCTTCGACGCCCTCGCTCTCGCCGAGCCGCAACTGGAAATGGGCGAGGTTCATGAGCGCATTGAGGGCGATGCGGCGTGCGTGTTGCGGGGGCTGTTCGAACTGCGGGCGGTACTTGAGATGCAGCTCGTAGGCACTGCGGATCCGACCTTCGCGGCCCTGGATCAATGCGCGATCGACTTCGGCCTCGGCCGTCAGCCAGGCTCGGTCGGGCAGCCCCGCGATCAAGGTCATGTAGCGGTCGAACTCGGCGTAGCTTTCCGGAAAGCGGCGGAGCTCCCCGAGCATGTTGGCGCGCAGCAGGACCGCCTCGCGCCACCAGCGCTCGGTCGGCGCCGGCGGACCCGCGGCGAGGGCGCGCTCGAGCAGGGGCAATCCGTCGCGCGTCTCGTCAACCCAGTAGAGGATGTCGGCGAGCAGGACCATGCTCTGCCGAGTGAGCGATGCATCCTTGCCGAGGGTGCGCTCGGCCAGTTCGACGGTGCGCCGGGCGAGCGGCAAGGCATCGTTGAAGCGCGACAGGCGACGCAGCGTGGTCGCGAGGTGATGGCTGATCTGCAACTCGACCGTGGGGTCATCCCGAAAGCGCACCGGGACCTCGGCGCGTGCCTGTTCGATCAGCGCGAGCACGGTGGGCCACTGACCGCCATGCACATCGGGATCGGCACCATTCAGCATCTCGATCAGGAACGAGGCAGCCTTGGATGCGCGCCATGCTTCGGCACGGGCCCGCTCGGCCTGCCACAGGGACACCCCGAGCCCGATTGCAAGCGCGAGCACCAGCCCGCTCGCGAGCGTCGTGGGCAGCCAGTTTCGCCGGAGCCACAGACGGGTCCGGTAGCGACGATCCTCCTTGCGCGCCGTGATCGGAAGATGCCGGAGCCAGCGATCGATATCCTCCACGAGATCCGACATCGTGGCGTATCGGGCCTGCGGGTCACGGCGCATGCCCTGGGCGAGGATCGCGTCAATGTCGCCCACGAGGGATTCCGGGTCGGCCGGCGGGGCGATGAGATCCGGTGCATCGAACGGCGGCGTCGTCCGGGCGGCGACCGACACGCGCATTGGCTCGACGTGCAGCACCTCGTGCTCGAGTGCAACCCGGTTGCCACGCTCGGCGAGATGCGCTCGCCGACCGGCACACAGGTGATAGGCCAGCGCCGCCACAGAGTAGATGTCGCTCGCAACCCCCGTGGCGGTCCCGCTGATCTGCTCCGGCGCTGCATATTCGACAGTCAGCCCGCGACCGGAGAGTCGGGTCGCCGGCGATTCGGTGATCGAGCGGGGATCGGCCTCGTTCAAAAGTCCCGCCACACCGAAGTCGAGCAGCTTGATCCGGCCATCGGGTGTGACGAGGATGTTTGAAGGCTTGATGTCGCGATGCACCACGAGCTGGGAGTGGGCGTGGATCAGCGCCTCGCCCACCTGACGGATCAGCTCCATGCGCTCGCGCACACGGGGTGCGTGCTCGGTGACGTAATCGAGGAGCCGCTGCCCCGCCACATGCTCCAGCACGAGATACGGGAAGCCGTCCTTCACGCCGGCATCGAGCATGCGGGCGATGCCCGGGTGGTTCAGCCGGGCGAGAAGCTCGCGCTCCTGGGCAAACCGGCTCATGAAGCGCGCCGAGTTGCTGTCGGCCTTGAGGAACTTGAGTGCGACGCGGGCCTTGAACAGGCCATCCGCGCGTTCAGCAAGCCAGACTTCCCCCATACCCCCGCTGCCGATGAGCTCGATCAGGCGCCACGGGCCGCACAGGTCGCCGGCTTTCGGCTCGGGAACACGTTCCACCTCGGCTTCGGTGAGGGCTTCCGAGAGCAACTGTCGAAACGGGGCACCGGCATCGCCGACGGATGTCGGCGCATCGGTCAGCGGGCTGGTCGGTGATCCCACGCAGCCCTCGGGCACCGCGGCGCTCGCACGCTCGAGTCGGCCGAGAAGCCGGAGCACCTCGCGATGAACATGCGGGCGGCTTGCTTCGAGCTCGGCCAGAAACGTCTGTCGTGCGGGTCCGTCGCACTCGAGCACCTCGTCGAGCGCGACATGTACCGCCTGCCAGTGCGAAAGATCGAACGTGGCAGTGTCGCCGGGAGGCGTGCGCTCTTCACTCATCTGCAACCACAGACGGATTGCACGTGCCCGGTTGCGTCAAAGGCAGCGTCAGAGCAGGTAGAGTCCATTGAGAACACGGGGCAGTTGCTCCACGGGGCGGCCGTAGCGCTCAGCCAGTTGCGCGCGGGCCGCCAGTTCGCTGCGCGTGTCCTCGCCCTCGGTGAACAGCGCGCGCAGCCATTCGTACTGCAGGCGATACAGACCATCTTCGGGCAGCGCTTGGGGGGCGCTGGCTTCCGCGGCTCTCAGGGCGGCCTCGAGTTGCTGTGGGCGGCGTTCACCCGCGAGCCAGAGCTGGTAGGCGCGAGACAGCGAGAGCATCGCACGCCGGAGCGAGACCCGCTCGCCGCGCTCGTCGAAGCTTGCGAGCCGTCGATCGTAGAGCGTGACTGCGTCGCCGTGCTGGGAGCGCGCGCGCGCGAGCATGCTGGCCAGTTGCAACTCGCGGATGGCGCTCGACGGCGCCCGGTCACGCCCGTGGCGCCGCCCGAGCTCCGCATAGCGCTCCGCGAGATCGAGCCGTCCGTAAGTCAACGCAATGATCGCCGCCCGGAACAGATGCTGCCGGAAGCGCGGCAGGTCGCGGTTGCCTTGGGCCATGAGCTGCTGGACCAAGGCGTCCAGGCGCTCGAGGATGGCCTCTTCGCCCGTCGAGTTGAAGAGGGCCTCCGCCTCGAGCCGGCCGAGCAGCGGGGCCGCCGCGGCCCCGAACTCGGAGGCCGGCTTGAGGACGCCTCGGCGTTGAAGCTCGTCCGTCGTGGCCAGCGTCCGCGTCGCGTCGCCGCGCAGCAGATAGTGCTGGGCGAGGATCGTGAGCAGGGTGTCGATGCGGTCACTGCGCTCGCCAGCGAGGCTCTGCCATTCAGTGATCAATTCGCGCGCCGTGCGCTCGGCGCTCGCGGCATCTCCAAGCAGCATCTGCGCCGTGAGAAGAAACTCGCGGTGGTAGAGCGCGGTCTTGCGGTGCGCCTCGGGCGGGGCGGCGTAGTCCGGCGCATGACGCACGAGCAAGGCGAGTGCGCGCGGCCAGTCGCCACCGCGGGAGAGACAGAGCGCCTCGCGGCCGGCGAGATCGGCCAGCGCCCAGCGTCGCCCATCCGGCGGCATCGTGGCCAGGGCGGGGTGCTGTCGGAGTTCGGCAAATCGGTCGCGTGCGCCCTCGACCGCGAACGCGGCACATTCGATCTCACTGCGGAGCCTTTCGAGGTCGAAGGCGTCCGTGCTGCCGCCCTTGCTGCCGTCTGTGCCGCCGTAGGGGCTGGCTCGTGGCAATTGCGCGAGAAGCGGAGCGTAAACCTCCGCCAGGGTTTGTCGTGCCCCCGAAAAGTCGCCCGTCCAGTATTGCACTTCGGCTAGCGTGCGCGCCGATTGCAGTGCCTGGATGGAGCGCGGGCCGAAATGCATGGTCGCGAGGGCCGCGGCTCGTCGGGCCAGCGGCAGGGCGTCCGCATCCCGGCTGAGCGAGCGGTAGGTGCTCGCGAGCAGTTGAGTGAGCTCGTACTCGGTGGCCGGTTCGTTCCCGAAGCGGTTCGCCGTGTCTCGCGCCGCGCGGTCGAGCAAATCGATCACATCCGGCGCCGAACCGCCGTTCAGGTCCGGATCGGCGCTCCGCAGGAGTTCCGCGAGGTACTGCGTGGTCTTGGTCGCGCGCGCTGCCTCGGACTGGGCCACCCGGTACTGTATCCAGGTCATCACGAAGCCCCCCACCAACAAGGAAAGGGACAGCGCAGCAAAACTCGCGGGCAGCCAGTTGCGCCGGAACCAGAGCCCCACGCGATAGCGCCGGTCATCGCGCCGCGTCGCGATCGGTCGGCGTTCACGCCAGCGCCGCAGGTCGGCCATGAAGGCTTCGACCGAGGCATAGCGCTCGGCGGGTTCGCGCCGAAGGGCAGTGGCGAGGATCGCATCGAGATCGCCACGCAACCGGGCGTGATCTGCCGGTGGGGCGATGGTGTCGGGGGCCTTCGGAAGGTCGATCTGCCGTGCTGCTTCGGAGGCCCGCGGCGGATCGGTGTGCAGGATGGCGTGTTCGAGCGCCACGCGTGAGCGGAGATGGATCAGGTGGGGTCGCCGCCCCGTGAGCACGTGATACGCGAGTGCAGCCAGCGAATAGACGTCGGCAGCCACACCGCTGGCCTCGCCCGTGATCAGCTCGGGCGCCGCGTATTCGAGCGTGAGTCCGCGCCCGGCGATGCGGGTCGCCGGCGGGGCGTCCGGCGCGGCGGCGTCCGATCCATCGTCGAGCCAGCCCGCCACACCGAAGTCGAGCAGCTTGACCCGTCCCTCCTGCGTCACGAGCACGTTGCTGGGCTTGATGTCGCGATGCACCACGAGTTGCCGGTGCGCATAGGCGAGTGCGTCGGCCACCTGCTCGATCAAGGCAATGCGGGCGTCGAGATCGCAGCGGGTTTCGCTGACGGCGTCGAGCAGCGGTCGGCCATCGACATGCTCGATCACGAGATAGGGCACGTTCCCGGCGCGACCTGCATCGATGAGGCGCGCGATGTGCGGGTGATCGAGTCGAGCGAGGAGCGCGCGCTCCTGGCTGAAGCGCGCCTCGAACCGCTCGGGATCATGGCTGGCATGAAGGAACTTGATGGCCACTTGGGCGGCGTACAGGCCATCGGCGCGTTCGGCGGCCCACACTTCACCCATGCCTCCGACACCCAAGAGCGAGGTGAGACGCCACGGACCCAAGCGGTCTCCGGCTTGGCGGCTTTGCTCGGGCGGTCGCGTCGCGTCGGGACCCAGCGCGTGGCTGAGTAATTGTTCAAACGCGCCTTGCCGCTCGCTGCCGATCAGGGTGGCCAGTTCGGTGGTCAGTCCCTGGGCCGACGCGCCGCGGCCGGGCCGAAGCGTGGCGACACCGTGCATGCGGGCGAGCAGGCGATGCACCTCGCGGGCCAGGTCGGGCTCGTCGCGCTCGAGACGCTCCAGAGTGGCTGCGCGTTCGGGCTCCGTGGCGTCGAGCAGGCGGTCGAGCCAGTCGCTCGCCCGACGCCAGAAGTCGTCTGGGGCAGAAGCGCTGACGGCTACTGCCGAGGAGTCAGCCATGCCCTCGTTGCTGACCATGGAATCGTTCACCTCTCTGCGGTAACAGACGCAAGACGTGGTGAAAGGCCGTCAACCCCGATTCAACGACGGGGGGCGACGTCGAGCCATTCCGCGAGCAGGGCGCGCGCCTTGAGCACTTCGCGATTGATGGTGCGGGTCGAGACACCGCGTTCGAGCGCGGTTTCCTCGATCGTCATACCACAAAAGAAGTGAAGTTCCGCGGTCTGATACATGCCGGGGTCGACCGCCTGCAGGCGCTTCAACGCATCGTCGAGCGCGATCACGTCCACGGCCGAGAGCAGCGGCTCCGGGCTCGACTCGGCGTGCGAGAGCGTGAGCAGGGTGGCGCCGCCGCCGCGCTTCTCGGCGTCGCGGGCACGAACATAGTCGATGACGATCGAGCGCAGCACGCGGCCGACGTAGGCGAAGAACTGCACGCGGGACTCGCCGCGCAGGCCTTCGCGTTCCGCCATGCGCATGAAGCCCTCATGCACGAGGGCGGTGGCGTTCAAGCCCGTCACGCCGCCGGCCTGCGCCAGCCGGGCCCGTGCGACGCGCTTGATCTCCGGATAGAGCGCCGCAAACAGCTGGCCCATGGCCTCGCCATCGCCGGCGGAGGCGCGCAGGATCAATTGCTCGGTTTGTCCGGCGGAATCAGGCATGGTCAGACGGAAGAGCGCTCGGGCGCGCTGCTGCGCCCTCCAGCGCGGCCGCACGGCGCTTCAAGCCACGGAGTGTAAGCGGCTCCGGCCCACCGTCGACGGGCCGGTTCAGAAGCCGACGGCCGCGCCGTCGGCCCGCGGCTCGCTGCCGGCCACATAGCCGTGCTCGGTGCGCCAGATGATCTGGCCGGAGCCAAAGCCGCCGTAGCTCGCATCAACGCTCGCAAGCCGGTGGCCGCGGCGCTCGAGTTCCTGCCGGATGTCTGCGGGGACGGTCGCTTCGAGCACGACGTCGAGGCCGGTCTCCGCGCGGAATCGGGGCGCATCAAGTGCGCTTTGGGGGTTCTGCCCGAAGTCGATCATCCGGATCGCGGTCTGGAGGTGCCCTTGCGCCTGCATGTGCCCGCCCATCACGCCGAAGGCGGCGGCCGGACGGCCGTCCTTCAGGATGAAGCCGGGAATGATCGTGTGGAACGGGCGCTTGCCGCCCGCGACCTGATTCGGATGTCCGGGCTCGTGGGTGAAGCCGTGCCCGCGGTTCTGGAGCGAGATCCCGTCGACCACCACCCCCGAGCCGAAGCCGTGGAAGTTCGACTGGATCAGCGACACCATCATGCCCGAGGCATCGGCCGCGTTCAGGTAGACCGTGCCGCCGCCGAGTTCGGCAGAGGGCGAGAAGTCCTGCGCCCGCTTCGGGTCGATCAAGGCCGCGCGGCGGCGCAGGAAGTCCGCGTCGAGCATCGCCTCGGGCGCGACCCGCATGAAGGCGGGGTCGGTCACCTGGGCATGCACGTCGCGGAAAGCAAGCTTCATCGCCTCGATCGCCGTGTGCCAGGTGTCCGGATGATCCGGCCCCCAGCGCGCGACATCGAACTCGCGCAGGATGCCAAGTGCCATCAGCGCGGCGATGCCCTGCCCGTTGGGCGGGATCTCGCAGATCTCGTAGCCGCGGTAGTCGAGCCGGAGCGGCTCCACCCAGTCGGCCGTGTGGGCGGCCAGATCGATGCCGGTCATCATCCCGCCATGCGCCTTCGCGTGTGCGACGAGGCGATTGGCGAGCACGCCGCGATAGAGCGCTTCGCCCTCGCTGTCGGCAATGAGTCGCAGGGCCTCGGCCTGGGCCGGGTTGCGGAACCGCTCCCCAGGCTCGGGCGCACGGCCCTGAGGCATGAAATGCGCTGCGAAGCCGGGCTGATCCTCGAGGAGCGGCACCGCACGGGCCCACTGGCCGGCGATGAACGGCGTGACCATGAAGCCGCGCTCGGCCAGCTCGATCGCGGGGGCGAGCACATTCGCAAACGGCAGCCGACCGAGACGGCGCCAGAGCGCCACCCAGCCAGCCACAGCCCCCGGCACGGTCACCGAATTCCAGCCACGGAGCGGCACACCCTCAGGGAAGAGGTCGGGATGCCAGGCCTCGGGCGAGCGGCCGGAGGAATTGAGCCCGAGCAGGCGGTCATCGGTGGGCGACCAGACGAGCGCGAACAGATCGCTGCCGAGACCGTTGCTGCAGGGCTCGACGACGGTCAACGCCGCAGCGGTCGCGACCGCGGCATCGACCGCGTTGCCGCCGGCACGGAGCATCGCAAGGCCTGCCTGTGCGGCAAGGGGTTGTGTCGTGGCGACCACGTTGTCCGCCATCAGCGGAGAGCGGCCGGAGGGGTAGGTGCGCTGGTAGTCGAAGTGCATGCGCACGGATTATCCGC
>CAZSTF010000094.1:0-9085 GCA_964609555.1 uncultured Alcaligenaceae bacterium
CTCTCGGAATTGCTCGAAGGGATTCCGAAGGAACTGGACACGATCGTGCAACGGTGTGTCGAGCCGGATCCGCGGGATCGCTTCCAGTCGGCTTCGGAGTTGCGGCAGGCACTGGCCGCGGTGCGCGCAAAGCTGGACAGCATGGAACAGAGCGCGACGGCCAAGCCGTCGGTGCGGGAGCGGGCGGCTGCCGAACGTGCCGCGGCAGAGCGGGCCGCCGCGGAACGTGCAGCGGCCGAGCGTGCCGCACAGGAAGCCGCCGCCCGCGCCCGGGCACGGGCCGAGGCGGACTACGTGAGCCGTATCCGGAACAAGGTCCGCGGCAATATCATCCTTGCCGCCGAGGTGCCCGGTAACCCCGAGGCCGTGTTCGAGGTGAACCAGTTGCCCACGGGCGAGGTGGTGAGCGTGCAGCTCGTGCGCTCGAGCGGCAACCGCGCCTACGATGAGGCGGTCGAGCGGGCGATCCTCAAGTCCTCGCCGCTGCCCAAGCCCGCGGACGCTGACGTGTTCCAGCGGCGGCTGACGCTGCGCTTCCGGCCCAACGAGTAGGTTTGCAGATCAGTCCGGATTCCCGTCATCGCGAGGGCCGCGAGGCTCCGTCTCCCTCTGGGAGAGGGTTGGGGTGAGGGCCAAACAGTACGGTCCGTTTCTGCCGAGACACCCTCACCCGCCCCTTCGGGTCGGCCTCTCCCGAGGGGAGAGGCGAGGCGCGCAGGCGGCGACCGTTGACACCCCGAGGGGCGGGTCCATCCCCTTGCCGAAGGGCCAAGCCCGTCGCACACTTTGCCGCCACGACCCGGACTGCCAAGGAGGCCCCGTGAGCGACGCAACCTCTGCCCCCCGCTTCACGACATTTCGCGACTTCTACCCGTTCTATCTCGGAGAGCATCAGCATCCGACCTGCCGCCTGCTCCACTTCATCGGCACCTCGCTCGGGCTCGTGTTTCTCGTTGCGGCAGTGGCGACCCGCAACCCGTGGCTCGTGCTCGCGGGGCTGATCCAAGGCTACGCCTGGGCGTGGGTCGGCCACTTCGTGTTCGAGAAAAACAAGCCGGCCAGCTTCAAGCAGCCGCTCTACTCGTTCATGGGCGACTGGGTGATGTGGTTTCAGTTGCTGACCGGGCGCATTCCTTTCAATCCGGGCCGCTGATCGGGGCCTCTGCCGGAACCGGTCGCCCGGGCAACACGGCATCACTCTCGCCGACGGGTCAACCGCGTGAAGGCATAGAAGCACACGCAGATCACAGCACCAAAAGCCATGCTGGAAGTGCCGATCGATTCCTGTCGGAAGGCTGTTCCATAAGCTGTCAGCCCTGCGATGACTCCCCACGTGATTGAGCTCGTGAACTCGATGCGTCGGCGATGGCGCTCGAACTTTGGGTGTGCATCCAGCAGGCGCGCCAAGCCGGGACCGAGGACCACGGTGCCCATGCCTACCACGTAAATCGGCTCGAACATGCAAGACCCGACGAAGGTTGGGGACGACGACTGCGCTACGCGTCGATACTAGCGCTTCATCGTCTTTGCGTACATGACGCCGGTGAGATCCATCTCACTCGGTGGTCCGCGTGCGACGCGCGCTGAGCGTCGTTCCCTCCGTGAAACAATCGAGGGCTTCGTCTCCCTCGTCCCCGACGCGCGTGCATCTCCACATCCTTGGCATCTGCGGCACCTTCATGGGCGGCCTCGCGGCGATCGCGCGCGAGTGCGGCCACACGGTCACCGGCTGCGATGCGAACGTCTACCCGCCGATGTCGGAGCAGCTCGCCGCGCTCGGCATCGAGCTCATTTCTGGGTACGGCGAGGAGCAGCTCGCGCTCCGCCCCGATGTCTTCGTCGTCGGCAACGTGGTCACGCGCGGCAACCCGCTCATGGAGGCGATCCTCGATGCGGGCGCGCCCTACGTCTCGGGGCCCCAGTGGCTCGCCGAGCACGTGCTCGACCGGCACCACGTGCTTGCCGTGGCGGGCACCCACGGCAAGACGACGACGACCTCGATGCTCGCCTGGATTCTCGAATGCGCCGGGCGGCGCCCGGGCTTCCTGATCGGGGGCGTGGCGCACGACTTCGGCATCTCGGCGCGACTCGGCGAGCAGGCGAGCGCGCGGCCCCTCTTCGTGATCGAGGCCGATGAATACGACACCGCGTTCTTCGACAAGCGCAGCAAGTTCGTGCACTACCGGCCGCGCACGCTTGTCCTCAACAACCTCGAGTGGGATCACGCGGACATCTTCCCGGACGTGGCTGCGATCCAGCGCCAGTTCCACCACGTGATCCGCACCGTGCCGCGGAGCGGTCGCGTGATCTCGAACGCAACCGATGCCCGGCTCAAGGAAGCCCTTGCGATGGGCTGCTGGAGCGAGCAGGAAGTCGTCGGCAGCGACCAGGGCTGGCACCTGACGGCGGATGCACAGGTGGATTTCGGCGGCGAGCGCTTCGGCACGCTCGCGCTCGCGATGCCCGGCGACTACAACCGCATGAATGCCCTGGCCGCCATCGCCGCAGCGCGTCACGTCGGTGTGCATCCGACCGCGGCGATCGAGGCGCTCTCGCGCTTCCGCGGCATCCGCCGCCGGCAGGAGCTTCGCGGCGAGGTGGGCGGCGTGCGGGTCTATGATGACTTCGCGCATCACCCCACCGCGATCGGGCTCACGATCGGCGGGCTCAAGGCCCGGCTCGGCCCGGGTGAGCGGCTGATCGCCGTCTTCGAGCCGCGCTCGAACACGATGAAGCAAGGCGCGATGCGCGCGGCACTGCCCGGCGCCTTGGCCGAGGCCGATCTCGTGTTTGCCTATGCGGGCGGCGTGGACTGGGACGTGGGCGCCGCGCTTGCGCCGCTCGGCACCCGCGCGGCCGTGTCGCGCTCGGTCGAAGCGCTCGTCGCCGACCTGGCCCGCATCGCCAAGCCCGGCGACCATGTGCTCGTGATGTCGAACGGGGGCTTCGGCGGGCTGCACGACAAGTTGCTCGCGCGTCTCCGGGTGCGCGGCTGAGCAAGGGCGTCCACCCATGCCCATCACGCTCGAGAACAAGCTGGTCATTGCGATTTCCTCGCGGGCGCTCTTCGACCTCTCGGAGTCCCATGCGCTCTTCGAGGCCGAGGGCGTGGAGGCCTACCAGCGTCACCAAGTCGAACGCGAGAACGAGATCCTGGCACCGGGTGTGGCCTTCGATCTCGCCCGCAAGCTGCTGCGCCTCAATGACACGGGCCGCGAGCATGTGGAAGTGGTGCTCCTGTCACGCAACAGCGCCGACACGGGCCTGCGCGTGTTCAACTCGATCCGGCACTATGGGCTCGCCATCACCCGCGCGGTGTTCACGAGCGGTCGCGACACCGCGCGCTACGTGCCGGCGCTCGGCTCGCACCTGTTTCTTTCGGCCGATCCGGCCGATGTCCGGCATGCGCTCGAGTCGGGCTACGCCGCGGCCACAATCGTGCAGCACACGGGCGACGAAACCTCCTCCCTGCGTCGCGCGCCCTCGGGTGAACCGTCCGATGATGAGGAACTGCGCATCGCCTTCGACGGTGACGCGGTGCTCTTCTCGGATGAAGCGGAGCGGATCTACCAGCGGGAGGGGCTGTCCGCCTTCGCCGCGGCCGAGCGCGAACGGGCAGACACGCCGCTCTCGGGCGGGCCGTTCAAGGCCTTCCTCGCCGCGCTGCATCGCATCCAGACCGAATTCCCGCGCGACCGTCAACCGATCCGCACCGCGCTCGTCACCGCGCGCTCGGCCCCGGCGCACGAGCGTGTGATCCGGACGCTCCGCTCCTGGGGCATCCGCATCGACGAGGCACTCTTTCTCGGCGGGCTCGACAAGGCCGAGTTCCTGCGCGCGTTCGGTGCCGACATCTTCTTCGACGACCAACGGCGACACGTCGAGTCCGCCAGCCGCGTCGTGCCTGCGGGCCACGTCCCGCACGGCGTCACCAACGAGTCCCCATGACCCATATCGTCTTTGAAGAGGACGGCGCCATCCGCGTCGGCACGATCCGTTCCGAGGCCGAGGCCAGCGCCCAGGTGGAAGTGCCCGGCGGGCGCCGCCTGAAAGTCAAGGCGGCCAACCTCCTCCATCGCTTCGACGGCATCGACCCCGAGACGATGTGGGCCGAGGCGCAGCAATTGCTCGCGGCGTTCGACGTGCAGCTGCTCTGGGAAGTCGCCCCGGACGGCATGGAGCTCGGTTTTGCCGATCTCGCGCGCGACTACTTTGGCGCAAAGGCGAGCCCCGCGGAGATCACGGCCACCCTGCTCGCGCTCCACGGCTCACCGATTCACTTCCAGAAGCGCGGCAAGGGGCGCTATCGCCGCCAGCCCGAGGAGACGCTCAAGCTCGCGCTCGCGGCGGTCGAACGCAAGAAGCGCGAACAGGCTCAGATCGACGCCTGGATCGAAACGCTGCTCTCCGGTTCGGCACCGCCCGAGATCGCGCGCGACTGGGCGCGACTCCTCTACGCGCCCGACAAGAACGGCGCGCCGTGGAAGGCCCTCTCGGCCGCAGCGGATCGCGCGAGGACCGCCCCGGCACGACTGCTCGCCCGGGCGGGCGTGATCCCCTCGACCTACGCGCTTCAATACCAGCGCTTCCTGCTGGCCACCTTTCCGCGCGGGATCGACTTCCCGGCCGAGGTCGCCACCATCACGCCCGCGCTGCCGGAGGGGCTGCCCACGGCGGAGGTGGCTGCCTTCTCGATCGACGACGTGACCACGACCGAGATCGACGATGCCTTCTCGCTCGTAGAACATGACGACGGCAGCTTCACGGTCGGCATCCACATTGCCTGTCCGGCGCTCGGCATCGCGCCGGAAAGCCCGCTCGATCGCGTGGCACGCGAGCGGCTCTCCACGGTCTACATGCCGGGGCACAAGATCACGATGCTGCCCGAGGCACCGATCGCCGCGTTCTCGCTCGATGAAGGCGGCTCGCCGCCCGCGCTCTCGCTCTACGTGCGCCTCTCCGCGGCGCATGAGGTGCTCGACACCGAAAGCCGCATCGAGCGCGTACCGATCGCGGCCAACCTGCGCCTGACCGAGCTCGATCGCTTCGACTGGGCGGCCGCCACCCCCAGCCCGGAGGACGACGCACTCGCCCGCGGCTTCGGCCGCGCGCTCCTCAAACTCGCCCGGGCGGCGCAGGCGCTGGCCGCCCGTCGCGGCGAGCAGGCCGTGAACCGCATCGACTACAGCTTCGCGATCGATGGCGACCCGAATTCGCCCGAGGCGCACGTGCGCATCTGGCAGCGCCCACGGGGCTCGCCCCTCGACACGCTGGTGGCGGAATTCATGATCCTCGCCAACGCCACCTGGGGCCGTGCGCTCGCGGCGGCCCGCTGGCCCGCGATGTACCGGGTGCAGGGCGCAGGCAAGACGAAGATGTCGTCCAAACCGGCACCCCACGAAGGGCTCGCGCTCGACGTCTACCTCTGGGCGACGTCTCCGCTCCGCCGCTATTCGGACCTCATGAACCAGCGGCAGATCCTCGCCCTCGTCCAGGGCGAGAAGCCGGTCTACGCGAGCGGAGACACGACGCTCCTCGCCGCCGTGGCGGATTTCGACGCGACCTACAGCGCCTATGCCGAGTTCCAGCAGCAAATGGAGCACTACTGGTGCCTGCGCTGGCTCGAACAGGAGAAGCGTGACCGCGTCGTCGCCACCGTCCTGCGCGAGAACCTCGTTCGCTTCGACCACTTGCCGATCGTCATGCGCGTGGCCGACATGCCCGAGCAGCCTGCCGGCATGAAGGTGATCCTCGCCGTGGCCGAGATCGACTTATGGGAAGCCCAACTGCACGTGCGGTTCATCGAGGCGGTCCCGTCAGAAACATCCCCGCCCTAGAATCGGCGGCCGTGGCAGGCTCAAAGAAAGCGGCGAAAGCGGCAGCAGCGGGCTCGGCGGCATCCACCGCGCGAGCGGTAGCCAGCC
This sequence comes from uncultured Alcaligenaceae bacterium, assembly GCA_964609555.1. Lineage (GTDB taxonomy): Bacteria > Pseudomonadota > Gammaproteobacteria > Burkholderiales > Casimicrobiaceae > Casimicrobium. The sequence continues at coordinate 5,925 of CAZSTF010000094.1, forward strand.
CCGTCCTGTCGGCGTCCGCACCCATGAGTCCGCTCTTCAAGGCCGCGCTCGCTGCCTCGGCCGTCGCCCACGCGATCGTGCTGTCGATCCACTTCGAACTGCCTGAGCGCTTCAAGCGCCCGGGCGAGTCGCCGCCGCTCGAAGTGTCCCTCGTCAATGCGCGGACGCAATCGCGCCCGAACAACCCGGACTTCCTCGCCCAGGCGAATCTCGACGGCGGCGGCAACACCGACCAGAAGCGCCGTCTGTCCTCGCCGTTGCCGCGCGCGGCGATCGATGCCAAGCAGACCCAGCTGGCCCTTGCCAGGCAGCAGGTCGAGACCCTCGAGCGCGAGACACGCGAATTGCTGCAACAGCTGAAGAGCGGGCGCACCACGCCTTCGGAGCGCGAGCCCCGCGAGGCGCCCAAGGTGAACACGGCCGCAGTCATGCAGCAGCTCTCCGAAAAGGCGCTCGAGCTGCAGCGGCTGGAGGCGCAGATCGCGCGCGAGTTCGAGAACTACCAGCAGCGCCCGAAGAAGCGCCACATCGGCGCCCGCGCGGCGGAGTACCGCTTCGCGCGCTACGTGGAGGACTGGCGGCAACGGGTCGAGCGCATCGGCAACGCGAACTACCCCGAGGCGGCGCGCCAGCAGAAGCTCTACGGCTCGCTCGTGATGACGGTCGGCATTCGCGCCGATGGCTCGATCGAGTCGGTGGAGATCGACCGCTCGTCGGGCTCACGGATCCTCGACGCCGCCGCACGCAAGGTGCTCGACCAGTCGGCGCCGTTCTCGCCGTTCCCCGCCGACATCCGGCGCGATACCGACATCCTCTACATCACGCGCACGTGGAGCTTCACGCGGGAGGGCGGTCTCGAGAGCTCGGCGGCGCCCTCGCCCGCGGCGGGCGCGGCGGGCTCACGCTAAGGCACGCCGACACGTGGCGCGGGCCCGCCGCTTCAGCATGGCAACGCTCCCGGGGCTCATCGGCCGTGCGGCGCTGGCCGTGCTCCTGGGCGCGCTCGTCATGCTCGTGGCGCTGCAGCTCTACTTCGCCGCGATGATCGCGATCTACAGTCAGTTCGCGCCGGGTCGGACCTCCTTCATGGCCCACCGCATGGGCGAGCTTCGCGCCAAGCAGCCCGACGCCCCGCTTCGCTACCAGTGGGTGCCTTACGAGCGCATCTCGCCGCACCTGAAGCGCGCGCTGGTCGCGGCGGAGGATGCGAAATTCGTCGATCACGAGGGATTCGACTGGGAAGGCATCCAACTCGCCATCGAGAAGAACCGCAAGCGCGGCCGGGCCGTCGCCGGAGGCAGCACCATCACGCAGCAACTGGCGAAGAACCTCTTTCTCACGCCGGAACGCAGCTATGGCCGGAAGGCGCAAGAGGCCGCGATCACACTGATGCTCGAGACGATGCTGTCGAAGGAGCGCATCCTCGAGCTTTACCTCAACGTGATCGAGTGGGGCAACGGCATCTTCGGTGCCGAAGCTGCGGCGCGGCGCTATTACGGCGTATCGGCCGCGCAGCTTTCCGCACCGCAGGCAGCCAGGCTTGCCGCCATGGCGCCTAACCCGCGCTTCTACGAGCGCAACTTCAATGCGCCGGGGCTCAACCGCAAGGTCGGGATCATTCTCGCCCGGATGCCGAGCGCCGAGTTGCCCGAGTGAGCGCCCTGGGCACGGCCTACCTCTGACACCGCGGGCAATACACCGTCGCGCGATTCGCCTGCCGCAGGCTCCGGAGCGTCGTGCCGCAGACCCGGCAGGACGCGCCCTCGCGGCCGTAGACGAAGGTTTCGAGCTGGAAGTAACCGGTGCCGCCATCGGCATGCACGAAGTCTCGAAGCGTCGTACCACCCGCTTCAATCGCCTCGGCGAGGACGGCCCGCACCTCGGCAACGAGCCGGGCCACGCGCGCGCGCCCGATGCGATGCGCGGGTGTCGTGGGCCGGATGCCGGCGCGGAAGAGCGCCTCGTTGGCGTAGATGTTGCCCACGCCCACGACCACCGAAGCGTCCATCAGCACAAGCTTGATCGCCGCACGACGCCGCGCGAGGTGGCGATGCAGATACACATCGGTGAAGGCCTCGGAGAGCGGCTCGACACCGAGGTGCGCAAGAAGCGGCTGCGCGTGATCCGCCCCCGCGTACAGGTGCATCGAGCCGAAGCGGCGAATGTCGGTGTAGCGCAGACAGCGGTCGCCATCGAGGCGAATGTCCACATGGTCATGCGCACCGGGTGGCGGCAGGTCGTTCGCGTCCAACAGCCGCAGCTGCCCAGTCATGCCCAGGTGAACAAGCAACGTTCGCCCCTGATCGAGGCGCAATTGCAAATATTTGCCCCGTCGATCGATCGCCAGGATGCGGGCACCCACGAGTCGGACATCGAAGTCCGACGGGAGGGGCCAGCGGAGCCGCCGCTCACGCACCTCGACTGAACCGATCGTGCGTCCGACCAGTCCATCCGTCAGTCCGCGGCGGACGGTCTCGACCTCGGGCAGTTCCGGCATGGGATCGAGTGTATGCTGCGGAAACGCTTAACAATCTGCTGTGCAGCCCGATCGCTTTTGCGCGTGCTCGCGACGATTGTTCAGCGTTTCGCCGACACGTTCGGCGTTCGGGGATCTCTGTCTGCCGGGTGAGTGATATGCATCGTAGTCCACCCCCTCCCTTCCCGTCGCGCGCACGACGCGCGATGCCGCTCCGGGCTGCCCTCCTTTGCACGGGTATCGCGGCAGGCATCGCGTTCGCGCCCCCCGCGGCCATCGCCCAGCCGACGTCGGCCAGCGGCAATGTGGAGAGCAGCGTCGCCACCTGGGCGGCACGACATGCGCAGAGTCAGATCTACACGGCGATCCTCGCCGCCGAGCTTGCGCTGATCCAAGGCGATCGGGACACGGCCAGCGCCGCCTACGCCGAGATCGCACGCCTCTCCGGGGACGAATCGGTCGCCGAGCGCGCCGTGGAGCTCGCGCTTCGGGCGGGAGAACGGGCGCGTGCGATCGACGTGGTGGAGCGATGGGCGATCGCCCAGCCCGCCTCGCCCCGCCCGCGCCTCATCGCGCTCGCACTCGCGCTCGCCGGCAGCGACAACGCCCCAGCCCGGGTGGCCATGAACGGGCTGCTCGATCTGCCGGCCGCGGCCGTGCCCGGGGCACTCATGGATGCGGCACG
>CAZSTF010000095.1:0-9084 GCA_964609555.1 uncultured Alcaligenaceae bacterium
GCGGAATCGACGAGGTATTGGTCGCGAGGATCGCCTCGGGGCGGGCGCGCGCTTCGAGCTCGGCAAATACCTTGCGCTTGATCTCGAGGTTCTCGACGATCGCCTCGATGATCACATCGGCCTTTGCGGCGCCTGCGCCCGCAACATCCGGTGCGAGCCGATCCATCGCGTCGCGGATGCGGCGCGGATCGCGCAGGCGCTTCGCAAAGAGGGCGTGCGCGCGCTGGATGGCGGGTGCGATCCGCGCGGCGTCCAGGTCCTGCAGCGTTACCCGCAGGCCGCGGAGCGCGCACCAGGCGGCGATGTCGCCGCCCATGACCCCGGCGCCGAGCACGTGCACATGCGCGGCCTCGAAGTCGATCCCCTTCGCTTGCGCCTTCAACGCCTCGCGCAGCCCGAACACGCGAATCAGGTTCCGTGCCGTCGGATGGTTGAGCAGCGTCTCGAGCGAGCAGGCATCGGTGGGCGCGGGCTGGTGGATGTCGCCGTCGTAGCGCTTCCACAGATCGATGATCGCGTAGGGTGCCGGATAGTGCTCGCGGCGGGCGCGGCGGGCGACCTGCTTCTCGGCCTGCGCCGCAACGAAGCCGCGGAGCGGCCCATTCGTGAGCAGGTTCTGCGTGAAAGGCAGCTTCCGCGCAGGCAGCGCCTTCGCGAGGAGCCCGCGTGCGGTGTTCCACATGATGCGGTAGGGCACCGCCTCGTCCACGAGGCCCATCTTCTTGGCCCGCCGCGCATCCACGGTCTTGCCCGTGAGCATCATGTCGAAGGCCGCCGGCGCGCCTACGACGTGCGGCAGGCGCTTGACGCCGCCCCAGCCGGGCAGGATGCCGAGCATCACCTCGGGCAGACCGAGCTTGGTGGCCGGCTCATCCACGGCCACGCGATAGCGGCAGGCGAGCGCGAGTTCGAGTCCGCCGCCCATGCAGAAGCCGCGGATCAGCGCAAGCGTCGGATAGGCCGCCGCAGCGAGCCGCTCGTACATGTCGTAGCCCTCGATGACGAGCGCCTTCGCTGCCTGTGCATCGTTGGTGCGCGCGATGGCCTGGAACTCCCCGACGTCGGCACCCGCAACGAATCCGCTCGGCTTTTCGGAGTAGAAGACCACACCCTTCGGCGGCGTGGCCTCGAAGCGGTCGAGCAGGGCGCGGAACTCGGCGCGCACCGGGCCACCCAGCGTGTTGACGCTCGCTCCGGCCACATCGATGCCGACCCAGACGATGCCGTCGGCATCGGTGCGGAGCTTGAAATGCTGAAAGTCCATCGTGTTCATTGCCTCTCGTTCAAGCACTTTCGAGCAGCATCGCCCCGCCCTGGCCGCCTCCGATACAGATTGCGGCGAGCGCGCGCTTTCCGCCGGTGCGCCGGAGCGTGTTGAGGGCAGTGAGTACGATGCGCGCACCACTCGCACCCACGGGATGTCCGAGGGCCACGGCGCCACCGTTCACATTGAGCTTGGCCCGGTCGAGCGTGCCCAGCGCGCCGTTGAGCCCGAGCTCGCCCCGACAGAACGCGTCGTCTTCCCAGGCCCGCAGGCACGCGATGACCTGGGCGGCGAAGGCCTCGTTGATCTCCACGGTGTCGAGATCGGCGAGGCCGAGCGCATTGCGCTCGAGAATCGGCGTGGCTGCGTACACCGGCCCGAGGCCCATCTGCGCGGGGTCGCAGCCGGCCCACTGGCTATCCACGATCTTGCCGAGCACCGGCAAACGGTTGCGTTCGACCGCCTCGCGCGTGGCGAGCAGCACGAAGACACCGCCATCGGTCACCTGCGAGGAGTTACCAGCGGTGACGTTGCCGTAGTTCTTGTCGAAGAAAGGCTTGAGTTTGCCGAGCTTTTCGGGGGTCGAGTCCTCGCGCACACCGTCATCTGCGGCGTAGACCTTGCCCTGTGTATCGATCAGCGGCGTGATCTCGTCCTTGAACAGGCCCGCCCGTTGCGCGGCCAGCACCCGGGCATGGCTCTCGGCGGCGAAGGCATCCATTTCGGCGCGCGTGATGCCGAAGCGAAAGGCGAGGTTCTCGGCCGTCTGGCCCATGAGCAGGCCGACCTTCGGGTCGGTCAGGCCGCGCATGAGCGCGATGACTGGGGAGAGCAAGGCCTTCAGGGGCAGCCGCGCGAAGGCGCCGGCCCGCTGGCCAAAGGTCTTCGCCTGCGCGAGCGCTGCGAACCAGAGCACGGCCTCGCGGCTGTAGAGCAGCGGTGCGTGCGAGAGCGCATCCACGCCGCCCGCGAGCACGAGTTGCGAGCGTCCGGCGAGCATGTTGTTGATCGCGCTGTCGAGCGCCTGCATGCCGGAAGCGCAGTTGCGCATCACGGTCCAGCCAGTCACGCGGTCGCCACAGCCCAGGCGCATCGCCACGTAGCGCCCGATGTTCACCTCATCGGCCGATGGGTTCGCGCAGCCCAGGATCACCTCGTCGAGATCGGTGGGTGCGATCGGTACGCGATCGAGCAACGCGCGGCCACAGCTGACCGCCAGGTCGCTCGCGGCGAAGGGTCCGGGAGCGTTCCGCGCCTTCAGGAACGGCGTGCGGGCGCCATCCACCACATAGATCGGTTCACGAAGTGCAGAGGCCATGATCGATTCACTCACAGCAAAGCCTGCACGGCGGCAATCGCGGCGCGCTGTGCGGGCTGGTTGACCTGGGCGCGCAACGACGCCGAGAGAAATGGCGCGAAGCGCGCGAGGAAGGACACGTCATCGCCCGCCCCGGCCTCACCGCCTGCATCCATCGCTGCGATCAGCCTCCGAGCGTCCTCGCTCGCGAGCGTCGAGGAGATCGCATCGAGGATGAAGTGCAGGCGCATCGAAAGATCCCGCGCGGGCAGCGCGGGAAGCGCTTCGGCGAAGGCGCGCTTGAAGCGCTGGTGCGCGTCGGCATAGCGCTCGGCGAGCAGCTGCTGCACGAACGGCGACGGATCGGCAAAGGCGCGCCCGAGGAACTTGAGGAAGTTCTCGCCCCCGCGCTCGGCATCGCGCGCTAACGCGAGTGCCGGCAGGAACATGGCCGCGATCAACTGCTCGACGCTATGCGTGGCGTCGGCGTTGTGCCCCGCCTCGAGCGCATCGAGCAGGCGCAGCCGCTCGCGCATCATCGGATCGAGGCGCGTGGTCAGGATCTGCGCGAACAACTCCTCCTTGCTGCCGAAGTGGTAGTTGACCGCCGCGAGATTCACGTTGGCGGTCGTCGTGATCGCCCGCATGCTCGTCGCCTCGTAGCCATGGCTGAGGAACAGGTGTTCCGCCGCGGCGAGGATGCGCTGCTTGGTCGCGCTGCGATCGCCCCGGGTGCGCACATGCGCCGCGCTGCCCCCGCCGAGCGCGGGGGCGAAGGGGGTCAGGGGCGAGAGCAGGGAAGTCGGGTGTCGCATGCCAGAACCCAGTATTCAAACGAACGTTCGAATTCTGAACTCAAATGGCCTGCCCCGGGCTAGAACCCGGGCTCTAGCCGACGCATGAAGGCGAGCGCGACGAACACCCGAGGCTCGCGCAGCTCGACGGGTTCGCGGGCCCGGTATCGAAGACGAGACGGATCGGCCTGCCTGCGGGTGGCCACGCCCCGCACCGCGACGGCGCGCCGGCGCTGATCAGCGCGGTCGCCACCCTCCTGGACGCGCAACTGCGATCAGACTGAGTAGCAGCGCGAGCGCGCCGAGCAGCCATGGCCCGAGCGTCGGGATCGAGCGGTTGGCGAGCAGCTCGTTGTTGGCCGGGTTGCCGTTGCAGATGAAGGTTGAGTTGTTGGTCGCCCAGTTGGTGAACACGGTGTTCGCCGTCGCGCCATTGCCGGTGCCGAGCGGGTTGCCCGGTGCGACCGGCCCGGTCGGGCTGCCCCACCAGTTGCAGGTGAGGCTGATCGTGCCCTGCGGCGGGACATTCGACGCGCCGGCTGCATTACCGACGATTTGATTGTTCGAGCCCTGCACGAGCGGACTGACCGTATCGGCGGTGTTCTCGTCGAACACCGTGATACCGGCCACGGTCGCACCCGTGATGAGATTGCCGCCGTTCAGGTTGACCACCCCGGCCTGCACGTCGCCGCTGTAGTTGGCGGCCACCACGCCGAACTGGCCACCGCTGATGGTATTGCCGGTCAGGTTCAGCGTCCCGGCGGCGGCGAAGACGCCGCCATAGCGGTTATCGGTGAAGGTATTGCCCGAGACGTTGATGATCGCGCTCGACGCCTGATCGTTCGCGAGCAGTAGCCCATAGTCGCTGGTGGCGAGCGTGTTGCCAGTGATGGTGACGTTGCCCGGGTTGTAGAGCAGGATCGCCGTGGCACTGTCCTGCGTGAACGACGGGCCGCAGCTCACCGCACCACACTGCTCGTTACGCACCGTGTTGCCGCTGATCGTTGCTGTCGCGCCCCGGCTGACCTGGATACCGTTTTGCGCGATGCCGGGCGGTGGCAGTTCGCCGTTGATGGTATTGCCGGTGATCGTGGCGTCACTGCCTACGTGATCGACCGTGATGCCGTTCTTTTGGAAGGTTTCCATCGTCGTGTTCTCGACGCTGCCGCGACCGACCTGCGCCGTGGCGGCTGCGCCGAACCGGATGCCGGTTCCGTTCTGGCAGCCGGAGAGCGGAGGATAGAGATCGCGAATGAGCGTGATGCGGCCACTGCGGAAAGCGAGCGTCGCACCGCCGCCGACGAAGACCCCATAGCCGAGGGATGCGCAGGACGTGGTTCCCGGGCCCCGGACATGGAGGTCTTGCATCACCGCGCTGACCCCGCTGCCCACGAAGACGATCGCGGTTCGGTCGCCACCGCCGCCGGGTATCGCGGCGTTGATGGCCAGGGTCGCCGGCGCAGCGATCACGGTGCTGGTTGCGCCCGCACCGCTCAGAGTGACGCTCTTCGTGATGCTGAGCTGCTCGACGTAGGTGCCCGCCGCAATGTTGATCGTGTCGCCCGAGGGTGCCGCCTGCGAAAGTGCATAGGCGATCGTCTGGCACGGTGTGGCCATGACCTGGCATGTGCCGCTGTCGGCTCCGCCTGGGGCGACGTAGAGTTGCGCCGCACTGGCCAGGGCGGCCGCGAGTCCGGAGAAGGCTGCAGCAGCGACCTGGCGCGGCAATCGCACGATGTGCTTTGCACGGATGGACATGGCTCATCCTCCTGTCTGGCGTGGCAGACATTTTACCCAAGCGCGAGAGCGTCGGGTAGACCGCGACTGCGTCTTCCGCTGCAATGAAAAACGGCCCCCGCAGGAGCCGTTCATTACTGGCACGCCGGTGCCGGAAGTCAGTGGTGGCGCTTCAGGGACTCGAACCCCGGACCTGCGGATTATGATTCCGTCGCTCTAACCGACTGAGCTAAAGCGCCAAGCGAGCCATACATTCTGTCGCAGACCGGTTGGGTTGTCAAAGCCGGCCGGCTCAGCGCTGTGCCAGGCGCTGGCGAAGGCGCTCGATGCGTGCCCGGTTCACGTCGAAGTCACGGCGGCCGAGGCGCGAGGCGGAGCGGACGTGGATCAGCTTCGCCTCGGGGTCGATGCGTGCCTCGAGGTCGTCGACGAACCGGAGTCGCCGGGTGCGGCATTCAGCGTAGACGTAGCGCTCGTCGGCTTTGAGGATCGTCACACCGTCCATCTCGCCGAGGGCGGTGAGCAGTCGCGCCATCGTCGTGCGCGGGTCGTCGGTGAACGGGATGGGCGCGATCCACGCGGGGTGAGTCTCCGGGATGCCTTCGCTCACGACGCTGTTTGGCGTGCGCTTGGGCGGGCCGAGGCGTCCGTCGTGCAGACCGAGGGTGGAGGGGCGTCCGCCGTACCAGATGGAGTTTTCGCGGCCGGTGAGATTGACGTAGGCGACCCACGCGAGCCAAGGCACGAGCAGGATGAGCAGCAACAGCGCGAGGATGCGCAGCAGGGCGATCATGGGGGTTCTCCGCTGGCAGCGAGGATGCGGTGGACGAATTCGACAAAGCCGGCGCCGCGTTCTTTCTGGCAGATGAACGCCGGCGGCGTGGGCAGGCGATCGAGGGCTTCCTGCACGTTCGCTACTCCGACCGACAGCGGGAGCGCAGCGAACAGCGAGGCGTCGTTTGCGGAATCGCCAATGAACGCGCAGCACTCGCCCAGGTCGGCCGTCGGAAGATCAAAGGCGAGTTCGAGCAGTGCGAGTACGCCGTCGTGCTTGTCGTTCTTCGGACGCACGGCGTGGATGTGGATGGACGAGACAGCACTCTCATAGCCCGCGCGGTGGATGGCGTCCACGATGGCGGCCACGGTGCCGGGTGCCGCACGGGGCACGGTCTCGGCATAGTCGATCGCGAGGTCGGTCAGGCGCCACGGCTGGTCGCTGCTCAGGCGCACGTCCGGGTGTGCTGCGGTGATGTTGCGGCCCAGGGCGTTCAGGTCGGAGAGATAGGTTGCGCCACGGTGCTCGGCATGAAGGAGGCGCTGTTCGATCGGGCCGTCGCGCGTGAGACGCCAGGCGCAGACGCCGCCGTTCTCGGTGACGCAGGCGCGGATGGGCCAGGTCGCGAGCATCATGTGACCCCAGCCCGCGGGTCGGCCGGTGACGGGGATGGGTTCGATACCTCGGGCACGCAGTCGATGGAGCGCGTGGAGTGATTCGGGTTCGATCAAGCCGTGCGTGGTGAAGGTTTCGTCGACGTCGAAGAGCAAGAAGCGAATCTGTCGGAGCAGCGGTGCCGGGAGGTCGGCCAGGGGTCGGGGACGGCCGTGCGCGGGGTTTGGGTCGGGATGACTCACGGTGCGCACAGACCGGAGAGCGCCGCATCGATGGCGGCACGGGCGCGGGCAAGGCCGTCCGGCGTGGCCAACAGAGCGACTTTGGTCCGGCGCGTGAGCATGGCCTCGGCATCGATCGCCCACTCCTCATCGCGCAGGTAGTCGATCTCGCGCTCCGAGAACACGTCGTCGAAGATCTCACCCATGCGGTCAGGGCCTTCGGCGGTCATCACGTCGGCGACGAGGCCATAGCGGTGCGTCAGGCGGCTTGCGTAGGTGGGTGTGAAGCCGCGACGCACGATCGTTGCGTGAAGTTCGCGCAGCGCGTCTGCCGTGGCTCCCGCCTGCAGTGGCGTCGCCGTCCAGGACGCCCGACGCGCGCTCGGAAAGAAGGGCAGCAGGTGCTCGAGCACGTGTTCGGCGAGCTTTCGGTAGGTGGTGATCTTGCCGCCGTAGATGTTGACGAGCGGCGCGCCGGGAGCGCGCTGGCCCGGCTCGGGGGTCGTGTCGAGCTTGAGCACGTAGTCCCGTGTGATGTCCTTGGGATCGGCGTCGCCGTCGTCGTAGAGCGGCCGCACGCCAGCGTAGGTGGCGACGATGTCCGTGCGCTTCAGCGGACGTTCGAGATAGCGGTTGGCGAGCGCGAGCAGGTAGTCGATTTCGGCGTCGCTGATGGCCGGTGCGTCGAAGCGGTCGACGGGCACGTCGGTCGTGCCGATCAGCGAGAAGCGCTCGAAGTACGGGATGATGAAGACGATGCGCCCGTCGTCGTTCTGAAGGATGTAGGCGTGTTTGCGCTCATGCACGCGCGGCACGATCAGGTGCGAGCCCTTGATGTGCCGAACGGTCTCCGGAGAGGGCGCAGTGGCAATCGCATCGCGCACGACCTTGACCCACGGGCCGGCGGCGTTGATGAGCGCGCGTGCGCGGACCTCGCGGGTTTCGCTGCGCCGGTCTCGCAGTCGGGCGCGCCAGAGCCCACCCGCACGTCGTGCGTCGACGAACGCGGTACCGATCTCGACCGTGGCTCCCCGGGCACGGGCATCCTTCGCGTTCTCGACGACGAGTCGCGAGTCATTGACCTGCGCGTCGGAATAGACGAAGCCATGGCTGAACTTGGGCTTGAGGCCGGCGCCCCACCAGGCGTCGCCCGCGGGTGCGAGCGTGGCCGCGAACGAACGCGGCAGCGTCATGCGCTGGCCGCTCCATCCGCCGAGCCGATCGTAGAGGAGGAGACCGGCACGGAGCATCCAGCGGGGCCTCAGATGCGGCTCATGGGGCAGCACGAACTGGAGCGGTCGGATCAGGTGTGGCGCGACCCGCAGCAAGACCTCCCGCTCGGCGAGCGCTTCGCCCACGAGACGGAACTCGTATTGCTCGAGGTAGCGAAGCCCGCCGTGGATCAGCTTGGATGACCACTGCGACGTGTGGGCGGCGAGGTCGTCCTTCTCGACGAGGTGAACCGTGAGGCCGCGGCCGGCTGCGTCGCGCGCGATCCCGGCGCCGTTGATGCCGCCGCCGATGATGAGGAGGTCGACGGGTTCGGGGCTGGGGATGCGGTCAGTCACGGGCGAAATGGTAGCGATTCACCCGGCTTGAAAGTGAAAACGGCGGCCCGTGGGCCGCCGCTTCGGCGCACGCTGCGCGGCTTACTTCTTGCGCAGCCTGCGGATGGCGGCGAGTTGGGCCACGGCGGAGGCGAGTTCGGCCTGCGCGGCGGCGTAATCCATCGCCGCGTCCTTGTTCTGCATGGCTTCCTCGGCACGCTTCTTGGCCTCGTTCGCCTTGGCTTCGTCGAGATCGTGCCCGCGAATCGCCGTGTCCGCGAGCACGGTCACGACGTTGGGTTGCACCTCGAGAATGCCACCGGCCACGAACACGAATTCCTCGTCGCCGTCGGCTTTCTCGATCCGGACGGCACCCGGCTTGATGCGCGTGATGAGCGGCGTGTGCTTGGGCAGGATGCCCAGCTCGCCCGCCTCACCCGGCAGCGCGACGAACTTCGCCTCGCCCGAGAAGATGGACGCTTCGGCGCTGACGACATCGACGTGAATGGTTGACATGCGATTGCCTGTTCCCTTTGGGGTGTTGGGGCAACGCGATCTACGGGATGATCGCAAGGCGCGCCGATGCAGACTGTACGAGGGGTCCGGCAGTTCGGCGCGACGCGGCGAGCGCCCGTGCAGCGCGTTGCTCAGTTCAGCGTCTTGGCTTTCTCGAAGGCCTCTTCGATGGTGCCGACCATATAGAACGCCTGTTCCGGCAGGTGATCGCACTCGCCATTGACGATCATGTTGAAGCCACGGATCGTGTCCTTGAGCGAGACGATCTTGCCGGGCGAGCCGGTGAAGACCTCGGCCACGTTGAACGGCTGCGAGAGG
>CAZSTF010000096.1:0-9053 GCA_964609555.1 uncultured Alcaligenaceae bacterium
CTTTCGCGCGTGCGCACCGTGCCGCCGCGCGGCCCGCGCGCGGGCTCGCCGCCCCCGAGGAGGCCACCGAGCTTGCCGAAGAAGCCGCCTTCCTCTTGAGCAGGCTGGGCTGGGGCATCGGCCTCGGCCTCCGGCATCCGGCTCGCAACACTCTGCGTGAGCTGCTCGTAGGCGCTTTCGCGATCGACGGTCCTGTCATAGACGCCCGAGACGAGCGAGCCCTTGAGCACAGCGGCGCGCTCCTCCGCACTGATCGGCCCGATGCGTGAGGCCGGGGGCAGCACCCAGCAGCGCTCGACCGGGTTCGGTCGGCCCTTCTCGTCGAGAAAGGAGATCAGTGCCTCGCCCACACCGAGTTCCGTGATGACGGTTTCGGTCGAGAACTTCGGGTTCGGGCGGAAGGTGGAGGCTGCGGTCTTGACGGCTTGCGCATCGCGGGGGGTATAGGCGCGAAGCGCGTGCTGGATGCGGTTGCCGAGCTGGCCGAGCACCACCTCGGGCACGTCGAGCGGGTTCTGGGTGACGAAATAGACGCCCACGCCCTTCGAGCGGACGAGCCGCACCACCTGCTCGATACGTTGACGCAGTTCGGGCGGGGCTTCATTGAAGAGCAGGTGCGCTTCGTCGAAGAAGAAGACGAGCTTGGGCTTGTCCGGGTCGCCGACCTCGGGCAACTGCTCGAAGAGCTCGCTCAATAGCCAGAGCAGGAAAGTCGCATAGATGCGCGGCGCCGCGAGCAGCTTGTCGGCTGCGAGGATGTTGATGACCCCCTTGCCGTCGACCGTCTGGATCAGGTCTTCGAGCGCGAGTGCGGGTTCGCCGAAGAATTTTTCGCCCCCTTGCGACTCGAGCGTGAGGATGCCGCGCTGGATGGCGCCGATCGAGGCGCCCGAGATGTTGCCGTACTTGAGCTGGTAGTCCTTCGCGTTCTCTCCCGCGTGATTGAGCAGCGCACGCAGGTCCTTCAAGTCGAGCAGCAGCCAGCCGTTGTCATCGGCGATCTTGAAGACGGCCGTGAGCACGCCCGATTGCGTGTCGTTCAGGTTGAGGATGCGCGAGAGGAGAAGCGGCCCCATCTCGGAGACCGTGGCGCGGAGCGGATGCCCCTGTTCGCCGAATACGTCCCAGAGCGTCACCGGAAACCCCTCGGCCCTCCAGTCCTCGACGTGGAGCAGCTTGAGGCGCTCCTCGACCTTCTTGTTGCCGCCGCCGGGCTGCGAGAGTCCGGTGAGATCGCCCTTCACGTCGGCCATGAAGACGGGGACGCCAAGACGCGAGAAGCCCTCGGCCAGCGTCTGCAGGCTTACCGTCTTGCCGGTGCCGGTGGCGCCGGTGATGAGGCCGTGCCGGTTGGCGAGCTTCGGCAGCAGGCGCACGTCGGTGTTCGTATCGGTCGTCTTGGCGACGAGAAACGGCTCGGCCATGGGGTCCTCACAAAGACACGCGGAGTGAACTCGAAGACGATTGTTGCAGACCCGACCCACCCCGATAATTCAAGTTTGTACGCATTCGGAGGAAGCAGGAATGGAACTCGCGGGCAAGGTCATCGTCGTGACCGGAGGCGCCTCGGGCTTGGGGGCGGCCACCGCGCGCGCGGCATCCGCCGCCGGGGCCAAGGTAGTGATTGCCGATCTGCGCGATGAGGAAGGCGCGGCGCTCGCGGCCGAGATCGGTGGCCGCTTCGTGCATTGCGATGTCACGAACGAGGCGGATGCCCAGGCGGTCGTGGCGGCCGCCGTGGCCCTGGGCGAATTGCGCGGCCTTGTCAACTGCGCGGGTGTCGCCACCGGGGAGCGCGTGGTCGGCAAGGAAGGCGCAAGCGGCCTTGCGAAGTTCTCCCGCACGGTCGCGATCAACCTGATCGGCACCTACAACCTGCTCAACCAGTGCGCCGCGGTGATGAGCACGCTTTCGCCCAACGCCGAGGGCGAGCGGGGCGTGATCGTGAACACGGCTTCGGTCGCCGCCTTCGATGGTCAGATCGGGCAGGCGGCGTATTCCGCGTCCAAGGCCGGCGTGGTCGGCATGACCCTGCCGGTGGCGCGTGAGCTTGCGCGGCACGGCATTCGCGTGATGACCATCGCCCCGGGCATCTTCGAGACGCCGATGATGGCGGGCCTGCCGCCCGAGGTGCAGGCGAGCCTCGGTGCCTCGGTGCCCTTCCCGCCGCGGCTTGGGCGGCCGCCGGAGTTCGCGGCGCTGGTCATGCACATCTTTGGCAACGTCATGCTCAACGGCGAGGTCATCCGGCTCGATGGTGCGATCCGCATGGCGCCCAAGTGAGAGGGCGAGAAAGATTCTGCTGCGCTTGCCAATACGTTGTTGCTCGCTCGCTCAAGGCATCGCCTACCTTCGAGGTATGTCTCGCCTTTCGCTCGCTCGCGCCTCGTCTTGGCTGCGCTCGCGACGAATCTGTCTCGCCCCAGGAGGCGTTGACTCGTGACCCGCGAGCAGCCCGCTGCCCCAGCGCAGCCTTCGCCCGAAGCAGCCGCGCCTGAGGACTGGGCCGCCGAGCGCGCCGCGCTGGCGCGACTGTTTCCGCATGCGGCCGACCAAATCGTGCCGCGGGCACGGGCAGCCATGGCGCGCGCCATCGAGCGCGAGGATGCCGCCATGCAGGTGGAAGCCACCGCATGGTGTGCCCGGGCGCTCACGGCGCTCGGCCAGGCGGACGATGCCGCGCGACTGGCGCATGAGGTGCTTGCAACAGCGGTGGCTGACGATCCCGCGCGGCGGGCGCAACTGCTCGCGGCGCTCGGGCTTGCCTACGAAGGCCTGGGTCGCTATGCCGACGCGCTCGACCTGCACCAGGAGGCGCATGACCTGCTCGAGGCGCACGGGGACGAGCGCGGCGTGGCCTCGGCGCGCCTGTCGATGGGGGTGCTGCATTCGCGCTGCAACGATCACGCAATCGGCCTCGGGCACTACGAGGCCGCGCTCGCGACCTTCGAGCGTTACGACGATGCGCCATCCATCATCCGCGTGCTCAACAACATCGGACTGAATCACCGGAACCTTGGGCAGTATGAGGCCTCGCTCGCGGCGTTCGACCGCGCCATCGCTCTGGCGAACGAGCATGGGCTGCCCGGCCTCGTCGTGACCCTCGGCGGCAATCGGGCGCGCACACTGGTGGCGCTCGGGCGGCTCGACGAGGCCGAGGCCCACTTTTCGACCTACGCCGATGCCATCGCAGGCAATCGCTGGTTCCAGAGCGCGGTGGATGCCCGGCTCGCCATGGCGGAGATTGCGGCGCTGCGTGAGCAGCACGAGCGCGTCGAGGCCTGCGCAGCCGAGCTCCTGACGCTGCTCGCCGAGCACCCGATGCTCGACAGTGAAGTCAAGCTCTGGTCGTTGCTTGCGGAGACCCGCGAGAAGCGCGGCGACATGGCCGGCGCGCTCACCGCCTTCAAGCGGCTGCGCGAGGCCGAGGCGCGTTGGGTGGACCAGCGCGCCGGCACGCGTCTGCGTGCGTCCACCCTCATGAGCGATCTCGCCGCCGCCCGCCGCCGTGCCGAGGAGGAAGCCAAACTGCGCGACCAACTGGCCGAGGCGCATGCAGCGCTTGCGATCGAGGCGGCCGAGCGGCGTGCGCGGGCCGAAGAGCTCTATCGCCAGTCACGCGAGGACGGCCTGACCGGCCTGCCCAACCGGCGTGCCTTCGGCGAGCGCGTGGCCGAGGAATGCCGACTGACCGAACTTCACGACGAGCCGCTGTGTCTGGCGATCGTGGATGTCGATCACTTCAAGCGCGTCAACGATACCTACGGCCATGCGGCGGGTGACCTCGTGCTGGTGGCGGTTGCGTCCCGGCTTCGCGCTGCGGCCGGAGCACGCGCCTGGGTCGCCCGCCTGGGCGGTGAAGAGTTCGTCGTGCTGTTCCCGCATGCCGACCTCGATGCTGCTGCGCGGATGAGCGACGCGCTGCGTGCGGCGATCTGCGCGGAGCCGGTGGTTGCGGGTGAGGTGCCGATCCCGGTGAGCGCGAGCTTCGGGCTTACGGCGTTCAACGGCGGGGAGGACCCCGAAGCGATGCTCGAGCGCGCCGATCAGGCGCTCTACGCGGCCAAGACCGCCGGCCGCAATCGTGTTTGCGTTTGGCGGGCACCGTGACCGCACAGCGTCTGAGGGTGAGAAAGATTCGTCGCGAGCGCTGCCAGAACGAGGCGCGCGCGAGCGAAAGGCGAGACATACCTGAGCGGTAGGCGATGCCTTGAGCGAGCGAGCATTGACGTGCTGGCAAGCGGAGCAGAAGCTTTCTCGCCCTCTCACGGGTAGATGCGTGTCACGAGCTCCGCCACGCAGGCCGGCTTGGTCGCCCCCTCGATTTCCACGCTGACCTCGAAGACGGTCTGCAATCCATCGGCCACCGGCTCGACCGAGAGCAGCTTGAAGTGGGCGCGGAGTCGGCTGCCGGCACGCACCGGCGTCACGAAGCGCACGCGGTTCGTGCCGTAGTTGATCGCCATCCGGAGCGGCCCGTAATCGATGGCCTGCGCCTTGAACAGGGGCACGAGCGACAGCGTGAGAAAGCCGTGCGCAATGGTGGCACCGAACGGCGACTCGCGTGCTGCGCGCTCGCGGTCGACGTGGACCCACTGGAAATCGCCGGTCGCTTCGGCAAAGCGGTCGATGCGCTCCTGCGTGACCTCGATCCAGTCGGAGGTGCCGACCACGGTGCCGACGTGGTGCGCGAGCGTGTCCGGGGGAAGCAGCTTTTTCATGGAGGCCTTATTCTCTGGGGCGTTGGAGAACGAATTGCGGAAAGTCGACTTTTGCTTAAATCCGCTGCCTCGCCCCAGTCGACGGGCGTTTCTGCCCGAAGTTGATCGCTTTCACGGCGTCTTTCCGAGGAACTCGCGCAGTGCGCGGTTGACGGCGGCGGGGGCCTCGCGCAGGAGCCAGTGGCCCGCGCCTTCGATCCGCTCGATGCGCAGGTCGGGCACGAGATCATCGAGCCCGTCGAGCAGCACCGGTCGCAGGGCGGTATCGGCGAGTCCCCAGAGGACGAGCGTCGGCACGGTCACCCGAAACCGCGCCGGGTCGAGTTTCGCGGCCAGCGCGGCCATGCGGCCGGCCTGCGCCGGGTCATTCGGCGGGTCGGGAAAGAGCGGCGAGGCGCGGTAGTAGTTGCAGCCGCCGGTCAGACCCCGCTGCCACGCGGCGCGGTAGTGCGCACGCTCATCCTCGGTGAGCGAGCCGATCATCGCGAACAGGCGGGCGAAATCGCTCTCGGCCAGCCGAGCCTCGGCGCCCGGGGCACGCAGCCAGTTCATGTACTGGCTGGCCGCGATCTGCTCGGGGTCCTGCGCGAGCGCCCGGGCGAAGGGCACCGCATGCGGCGCGTTTGCGATCGCGAGCTTCGGCACGCGCTCCGGGCGGGTGGCGGCATAGCCCCAGGCGAGGGCACCACCCCAGTCGTGCGCGATGAGGGCGGCCAGCGGCCCGGCGTTGGCTTCGATCCAGTCGATCACTTGGTCGAGGTCGCCCTGGAGCGCTTCGGGCCGGTAGGCCTCGACGGCCGTGGGCTGCGCCGAGAGATTGAAGCCGCGCAGGTCGAGCGCGTGGCAGCGGAAGTCACGCGACAGATCGGCGAGCTGGTGCCGCCAGCCGTACCAGAACTCCGGAAAGCCGTGCAGAAAGAGTAGCGGCGGCGCGCCCCGCGGCCCGCACACAGCACAGTGGAGCCGAAGCGGCGTGCCCTCCGGGGCGCCGCTGCCGACGTCGATGAACACTGATTCGACCGGGATCGTCATGGCCCCGGCAATGTAGCAGCGCCGTTCACGCTGCCCGCCTGCCGTTCGCGGCGCACGGCAGCCATTCATCGCACACCCGGCGCGCGGGTGACCGCCTGGGCAAAGAATCCTCCCCATCGCGGCAGGCATTCCGCCCACCGCCGTCACCGGAGAGTCAGCATGAATCCGCTTCGCTTCTTCACCCAGCCGTTCAGCGATCTGTGGGGCGCGGTCGTCGCCACCTGGAACTTCGTCTTCGTGGTGGGCCTGTGCGCCCTCATCAACTGGATGACCCACCCGGGCTATCTGTGGGTCAAGTGGGTCGCCCTCGGCATGGGCATCGCTGCGGTCATTGCCTACGCCCGGGCGCTCAAGGCGCTCATCAAGATCGCAGTGATCGCGGCGGTGGGCTGGTGGATCTGGCGTCGTTACGGTGATGCGATCCGCGCCCGCTACGATGCCTGGCGCGATGAACGGGCCGCGGCCAAGCGCCCGGTCGAGCCGCGTGAGGCCGTGGATTACGCCCTCGCGCTCCCGGCACCGGTCGCTGCGTCGTGAGCGCGGTGAATCGTGAGCGCGCTGAAGTTTGACCGCTTTCGACCGCGCGCTGAAATGAAGAAGGGCCCCGCGGGGCCCTTCGTCTTTCCGGTACGGCCGGGCGGGTCGCGCCGCCTCAGCGGGGCAGGGCGTTGACGTCTTTCTCCCACTTCTCGAGCAGGCGCCGCCGCTCGGCGCTCGAGCCGTACTTCTTGAAGTCGTACTGGATCAACTTGATGTCGGCGAAGCGTGGTGCCTCGGGCGGCTGCGGCGCGTCCTTGTTGGAGGGCAACTGGTACTGCCGTGCCTGGGCGGCGAGCTTCTGGGCGTCGGCCGTGAGCGCCCAGTCGTAGAAGCGTTTGGCCTCGGTCATGTTGCGTGCGCCCTTGATGATCGACATGCTGCCGACCTCGTAGCCCGTGCCCTCGCACGGCGCCGCCATGCCGACGGGGAAGCCGGCCTTCACCTCGGTCGACACGTCGTGCATGAAGGAGATCCCGATCAGCGTCTCGCCCCGCGCGACCGCCTTCACCGGCCCGGTGCCCGAGCGCGGGTAGGCGGAGATGTTGCGGTGCAGGCCCTTGAGGTATTCGAACGCCCGATCCTCGCCCATGATCTGCACGAGGGTGGCCAGCGCGGTGTACGCCGTGCCCGAGGCGGCTGGGTTGGCCATCTGGATCTCGCCCTTGTACTCCGGCTTCACGAGGTCGGCCCAGCACTTGGGTGCGGCGAGGCGCTTCCTCGCCATCTGCTCGGTGTTGAAGGAGAAGCCCAACGCACCGGCGTAGATGCCCACCGTCTTCCAGCCCGAGAGCTGCGCCTGGAACTGGGCCCAGTCACGTAGATCCTTGAGGTTCGGGGACTGGTAGACCTCGGTCAGGTTTTCCTCGGCGGCCTGCAGATGCGGATCCCCGGTGCCACCGAACCACACGTCCCCCTTGGGGTTGGCGGCTTCGGCCCGGATCTGCGCAAAGGTTTCGCCGGAGCCCTTGTGCGAGATCGCGACCTTGATGCCGGTCTGTTTCGAGAACTCATTCGCCGCGAGCTGACACCACTCGATCTGCATCGAGCAGTAGATGTTCAGGTTGCCCGACTGGGCGAAGGCGGCGGGGGCGAGTGCGCCACCCGCCAGTACCGCGAGCGCGGCGGCCGATGCCTTGAACGCGCGCCGGCGCGCTGGGTAACTCTGGATCATGGGAACCTCCTTGGATGGTGGAAAGCTTGCGGCACGAGCCTGCAATCCAGCCATTCTGGCGGCTTGGTGTGCGGCTGACAAACCGAACGGTCCATGCGAAAGGTCCGTGACCGGCCGGGGCCGCGCCGCTTCAGCCCGACTTGCGTCGGGGCGCCGGCGCGCTGCGACCCCACTGGGCCAGCCGCTCCTGGATGACGGGCACGAAGCGTCGCCCCGCGACATGACCCAACTCGATGAACGTGGCCCGCGCGGCGAAATTCGTGCTCGGGATCCGGGCGACCTCCGGGCGGATCACGATGTCCGCCTGCTCGGATTCGGCCTTGGCCAGCGCGCGCGACATGATCTCGAAACTCTGCATCACCTGTTCGAAGATGCCGGCCGGGTTGGCGTCGAGCGGTGCACTGCTCACATCCACCGCAATCACGATATCCGAACTCGCTTCGCGCGCCACGCGCACAGGCACCGGGCTCACCAACCCGCCATCGACCAGATCCATGTCGTTGACGCGTGCCGGGATGAAGACCCCCGGGATGCTCGATGAGGCCCGCACCGCGAGTCCGACCGACCCGCGCCGGAGCGGAACCAAGTCGCCCGTCCTGAGCTGCGTCGCCACGGCGACGAACGGCGTGGGCAACTGCTCGATCGGCCGGCCGCGCATTGCCGCGTCGACAAGACGCTGCAGCGAATCACCCAACACGAGACCGCGTTTCGAGCCTTCCTGGAAGTCCAGCACCTCCACGTCGCGGGTACGGAGGGCAATCTCCTCCATCTGCGCCGCCGTGAATCCCGCGGCGGCAAACGCACCCACCAGTGCGCCCGCGGAACTGCCCACGATCAGGTCGGGCTTGATGCGCGCTTCCTCGAGCGCCTTGATCACGCCGATGTGCGCAAAGCCGCGCGCCGCACCGCTGCCGAGCACGAGCGCGATCTTCGGGCGACGCGCAGCACCGGCGGGTGCGCCGGTGCTCGCCTGCGCGCCCACGATGGCACTTGCGGACAGTGACAGGCCGCTTGCGAGCCACTCGCGACGGCTGATCATTTGCTTCCCCGTCCCGCTTCGAGGATCGTCCGGATGCGCGCCACGGCATCTTCGAAGGCCCCCGCCGGCTCGCCCGCCGTGATCGTCTCCACCTTCTCGTCGAGCACGATGACCTCGGTGCGCCGGTTCAGTCGCCGACCGGCTTCGAGATCATTCGGGGCCACCGGCCGCTGGAACGAGAAGCCTTGGCGCGTCATGCGCTCGGGCGGCACGCCCCGGCTCGCCAGCGCGCGCGCCACGACGTCGGCGCGCTGCTCGGACAGACGCTGGTTGAGCTCGGCCGGGCCCTGGTTGTCGGTGTGACCCTCGACCGAAACCCGCTTGGCCGTCTTGGTCTTGAGCAGATGGGCGATACGGTCGAGGTAGGCGGCGCTCTCGCGCTCGTTCAAGTCAGCCTTGCCGAAGTCGAAGAGCACCGTGTCGGGCAGAACGAACTGGACGCCGCGATCGATCTGCGCGATGGGCAGCCGCACCGTTGGCGGCGCCACGGCGGGCGCGGGTGGAGCGGGCGTGCGCTCGGTCGTGGCACAGCCGGACACGAGGATCGACG
>CAZSTF010000097.1:0-8881 GCA_964609555.1 uncultured Alcaligenaceae bacterium
GCCGGTCGCCGTGGGCGCGGCGGCCGCCGGGGTGCCGTCGTCGGTGTCGGGCGCCCCGGTTTCGGCAGGCTCGGGCAGCCCCGGCAGCGCGGTCTGCTCCGGTTCGGGTGTGAGCTTGGGTACGGCCTCCGCCGGGGCCTGGAACGCGGGCCGAAGCCAGCGCACCGTGCCTGCTGCCTCCTCCGCCGCGCGGCGCGCGTTCAGGGCGACGAGCCGTTCGAGCAGCGCTTCGCGCCAACGGGCAAGGCTTTCGGCATCGGCCCAGGGCGGTGGCCCGAGATCGGCCCAGCCGTAGGCGGCGAGCACCGCGGCGTCCAGCTCCTCGTGCAGGCTCGCGAGCACGTTCACGAGCCCGGCCTCGTGCAGCGCGCGCTCCTTGGGCGTGAGCGGGCGGCCTGCGCGCAGCGCCTCGAGCACGTTGTAGAGCCCGGTGAGCGTGACCGCTTCGTCCGCCGCCTGCCGGGCCCTGCGGTGCGCGTCGATCTGCTCGGCCAGCGTGCGGATGCGCGCGGCAAGCGCCGGGGTGAGGCCGGTGTCGTCGTCCGGAAAGGGGAAGGGCTCAAAACAGCGGGTTTTGACGTAAACCGGGTCGTTACCAACGCCGAGCCATCCTCCGGCAGCCAGCGCCCATTCGACGTGCAGCACGCTCGACAACACGCCGAGTTGGAGCGCGTCGTCACTTGCAACGACAACGATCTTGTTGTCCGGCAGCACGTCGGCGTCGAGGAACTGGAACACGCGGTGCTTCGCGGTTTCCACCGTGGCGATGTAGCGCGGCAGGCCGGCGAGTGCAGCGCGGAGGTCCTTGCGTGGCTCGCCGTGAATCCACCAGTTGTCGCGGTAGCTCGCGCGGTTGTTCTGGTCCCGCTCGGGCTTGACGCGCTCGATGAGGCGCTGGAACACCGCCGGGTGCCGCGCGCGCAGCTCTTCGGCGGTGAGGCCAAACGCGTCGATGACCATCACGCCGCGCGGGCGGTCGGTGAGGTCGCGGCCGTTCCGATACCGGCGGATCACGCGCTCGAGGCCTGGCTCGCGGCCCAAGCCGAGTGCCTGGGCTTCTTCCGGCGTGACGATGAAGCCCGCGCCGAACAGTTGCACGCCGCGATTGCTGAGGCCAAGATTCGCGCGCAGCTTTTGGGCGGATGCGACATCGGGGCCGATCCGCAAATCCGCCTGGATCGTGCCGCGCCGTTCGGCGAGCGCGACGCGCGTCTCACCGCCCTCGCCCGGCGTTTCTTCGGTGACCGTGAGCAGGCGGCCCTCCACGGCCTCGGTGGTGCCCACGGTCATCGCGATGCGCACCGCGGCGCCGTCGGCGGCATCGACCCACGGGTGGTCGGGGATCGCGAAGGCGAGCCGGAGCGGGTTCTTCGGCGCGGCCAGGTGCGCGGCCACCACGCGGCGGTTGAAGGTCTGCCGAAGCGAGTTCGTCGTGATGAAGCCGAAGCGCCGCGCCCGGCCCGCGCGCACGGCCTGGGCGGCGTGCTGCCACCAGAACATGACGAAGTCCGCGCTGTCGGGCACCTCGCGCCAGGCGGCGCGGAGCGCTTCGACGTAGCCGTCGCCGAGCGCGGCACGCATGGGGGCCGCGCCAATGAACGGCGGATTGCCGACGATGAATTCGGCCTCGGGCCAGTCGGCAGGGCGCGGGTCGTCGTAGACCATGACCGGGACGCGCGCGGCCTCATCTGGCACCGGCGCGCCGGTCACGGGGTGGGGCTTCATCGTGCGGCCGTCCCAGCGGGTGAGCGGGCGGCCGTCGGCATCGAGCGCGGGGCGTTCGGCGCGCCAGGCGAGCACGGCGTCGCGGCAGGCGATGTTGCCGTAGTCATGGATGACCGGATCGACGAGGTTCGCGAGCCCCACGGTGCGCTCATGCCACTGCAGCCAGCCAATCCAGAGCACGAGCTCGGCCACGGCGGCGGCGCGGGGGTTGACTTCGATGCCCAGAAGCTGCGCGAGGGTGACCGTCTGCTCCCCGAGGCCGAGCCGCGCCTGGGCTTCGCCCAGGCCGTCGAGCGCGGAGAGGACTTCGGCTTCGAGGCGCTTCAGGTGCTCGAGCGTGACGTAGAGAAAGTTGCCCGAGCCGCAGGCGGGGTCGAGCACGCGCACGGTGCAGAGGCGATGGTGGAAGCGCCTGAGCTCCGCACGGGCTTCTTCGAGCTTTTTCTCGCGGCCGCGGGCGTCGTCGAGCGCTTCGGCTTCGCGCAGGCAGTGCACGGCGGCGGTCTGGGCATCGAGCCATTCGGCGCGGAGCGGCTCGATGACGGTGGGCAGCACGAGTCGCTCGACGTAGGCGCGCGGGGTGTAGTGGGCCCCGAGGGCGTGCCGCTCGGCGGGGTCGAGCGCGCGTTCGAGCAGGGTGCCGAAGATGGCGGGTTCGACCTCGCGCCAGTTGGCGCGGGCGGCCGCGAGCAGCCGGTCGATCTGCGCGGCGGAGAGCGGCAGAACGTAAGGGTCGGCAGGCTTGAAGAGCTTGCCGTTGAAGCGGCGCAGCTGGGCCGCGACCGCGGCGCTGAAGCGGCCTTGGTCCATGTCCTGCCAAAGCGCGGCCAGCATCCGGGCGAGCACCGGCGGGTCGTGCCGCCAGGTCTTGAGCAGGTGGACGAAGGCCCCCTCGCCTTCGCTGACAGCGCTGCTCCCGGGCGGCACCACGCGCGGCAGGAGGCCCACGTCCTCGGCGAACATCGAGAACAGGCAGCGGCTCAGGAACGCGGCGACCGTGGTCGGGGCGTGGCCGTCGGCTTCGAGCGCGCGGGCGAGTTCGGCCAACTGCGCGGCGACTTCGCGGGTGACGCGGGCGCTCGTCCGGGCGGGGTCGAGCGAGAGGGGGTCGAGCCAGAGCCGGCGCAGACGCTCGCGCACGGCCGGGTCGGCGAGCGCCTCGAGCGGGACGCGGTGGTTGCGGGCGTCGGGGAACGGGGTGTAGGTCGCGCCCGAGCGGGTGAATTCGGCGTAAAGCTCGATCACGTGCCCCACGTCGCAGACGACGATGAAGGGGGGACGCCCCTCCTCGGCCGGCAGCGCACGGGCGTAGTTCTCGGCCTGGGCGCGGGCGGCGAGCATCGCTTCGTCGAACCCGGCGCGCGGGGTGCGTCCGCCCGGACCATCTCGTCCCTCCGCACGGGCACGACCGGGGGCAAGCCCGCGCAGGCGCTTGTTTTCCCAGACGAAACAGCCGCGGCGGTAGCAGTCGATCCGGCCGTCGCTCGTCGTGCCGTCGCCGTGGCGAAAGACGACCGGCCGCTCGAACATGTAGTCCACGCTGCCGTCGGTCGGGTGCGGACGCGGCACGTCGAGCAGATCGCACAGCTCGATCAGGAAGGTCTGCGCGATGGCGAGCTCACCGGCCTCAACCCCGCGCCAGCGGGCGATGAAGGCGTGGGCGGCGGAATCAGGGGCAGGATGTCGGGCGGGCTCGGGCGCGGTCATGGGCCGAAAGCATAGGCCGAGAGCGCCGGTGTCAAAGCGCGGCCCCGGGGAGAGAGCCGACGCTGACGGAACGACGGGCGATTACCGCCCCGAGTCCGCCTTGCCGGTGACTTCGTCGTAACCCGTGGCCTTGACCCGCCCGTCGGGCAGCGTGTAGGTGACGTCGAAGAAGAGCGGTTCGTTGCCGCGGAGGAAGCGGTATTTGAAGGTGACTTCGTTGGGCGACATCGCGAAGCGCTGTTCGCGCCCGTGCGGGCCGATGATCGCCTCGACCTCGTCTCGCGACATGCCGGGCTGGATGCGGGCGAAGTTGGCCTCGGTGAGCACCTGGTCGATGGCCTGGAGCTTGCCGTCAGGGGTGACCGTCATGAAGTAGGTCTTGGTGCCTTCGGGCCCGAGCGGATAGACCCAGATTTCGCGCCCCTGCTCGCGGTAGATGACGCGGGGCTCGCCCATCTTCGTGCGCAGGTCGGTGACCGTGGAGAAGCCGGGTTGGAGTTCGCCCGTGGCGACGCGGTCACAGGCGGCGAGCGTGACGGCGGCGACGAGGCCAAGGAGAAGCGGACGGAGCGAGCGTGTGCGCATGGTCGGAGGGTGCGAAGTTGGGTCGAAGTGTCGTCGTGGCGGGGGCGGTGCAGGGGCGCGGTGATGATTTTTCCCTCACCCGGCCCTTCGGGCCACCCTCTCCCGGGGGGAGAGGGCCAGAGCGAGGGCCGCCTTCACGCCATCTCCCGGGGCGGAGAGGGCCAGGATCAGGGCCGCTTTCACTCCCTCTCCCCGTGGGAGAGGGTTGGGGTGAGGGCCAAGCGCATGTCGCGATGCGGGATGTCGCAGTCGAGATATTCCGGGCCTTCCGCCACGAAGCCGAAGCGTTCGTAGAAGCCCAAGGCGTGGGTCTGGGCAGAGAGAACGACCTCGCGGTCGCCGCGTTGACGGGCGCGTTCGATGAGGTGAGTCAGGATCGCCGCGCCGACACCCTGACCGCGCCAGGGCTTGCGCACGGCCATGCGGCCGATGTGGCCGTCGGGCAGAAGGCGTCCGCAGCCGGCCGCCTCGCCCGCGTGCCACGCGATCGCGTGGATCGAGACCGGGTCGTTGTCGTCCACCTCGAGTTCGGCCGGCACACCCTGTTCTTCAACGAAGACTTCGAAGCGGATTGCCTTGAGCGTGGCCTGGTCGTCCGGCCAGGTGGCGGTGCGGACGCTGAGTGTGCCGGGGCTGTCTGCCCCCGGAAGACGGCGCTTTGCGGCAAAGAATTCGCGCAGCAGCCGGGCCGCATCATCGGCGCAGAGGCCGCCCGCGATCTCGCGCACATGATGGTTGAGCCGGGGCTCGGCGAACAGATCGAGGATCGATCCGCCGGCGCCGAACTTCGGATCGGGCGCGCCCCAGACGACGCGGGCCACACGGGCATGCAGCAACGCGCCCGCGCACATCGCACAGGGCTCGACCGTGCTGTAGACCGCCGCACCCGGAAGGCGGTAGTTGCGCACCTGCCGGAAGGCGTTCCGGAGCGCGACGATCTCGGCGTGGGCGGTCGTGTCCTGATCGCGCAGCACGCGGTTGCCGCCGCGGCCGACGATGCGCCCATCGATCACGACCACGGCGCCGATCGGCACCTCGCCCGCCTGCCCCGCGGCCCGGGCCTCGGCCAGCGCTTCCTGCATGAAGCGGAGGTCGGCCTCCATCAGCGTACCCTCTTCAGCGCGGCCTGCGCCTCACGCTTGGTGTCGCGATCCTTGATCGAATCGCGCTTGTCGTGCTCCTTCTTGCCCTTGGCGAGCCCGATTTCGAGCTTCACACGGCCATCCTTGTAGTGCAGGTTGAGCGGGACGAGCGTGTAGCCGCGCTCCTTGACCTTGCCGATCAGCTTGTCGATTTCGGCGCGATGAAGCAGGCAGCGGCGGCTTCGCGTCGGGTCGGGTTTGACGTGGGTGGAGGATTCCGGCAGCGGCGTGATGGTGGCGCCGACCAGAAACACCTGCGAGCGGATGACCCGCACATAGGCTTCCTTGATCTGCACGCGACCGGCACGGATGGCCTTGACTTCCCAGCCTTCGAGCTCGAGCCCCGCCTCGTAGCGCTCTTCGATGAAGTAATCGAAGAACGCCTTTTTGTTGTCGATGATGGACATCGCGCGATTGTAGGAACGCGGCGTCGGGCAGGCCGCGCGCGGACCCTCGTCCCGAGGCTGCGCCAAAATGGGCGGCGATGAAGCATGTGATCCGCTCGATCCTCGTGCCCTACCCGGCCGCCCAGATGTATGCCCTCGTGAACGACGTGCCGCGCTACCCGGAGTTTTTGCCCTGGTGCGGAGGCGCGCGCATCCTCGAGCAGAGCGAGACCCGCATGCGCGCCGAGGTGGATATCGCCTATCTCGGCGTGCGACAGAGCTTTGCCACCGACAACGTGCTCACCCCCAACGAGCGGATCGAATTGCATCTGGCGAGCGGGCCGTTCAAGCGGCTCTCTGGCGAGTGGCGCTTCCGGCCATTGGGGGATGCCGGCTGCAAGGTGGAATTCGAGCTGATTTACGCCTTCGAGGGGGTGATCGCCTCGGTGATCTCTCCCGTGTTCGATCGCATCGCCGCGACCTTCGTCGATGCCTTCGTCGCGCGGGCCGACGCGCTCTTTGGCGGCGTGGCCTGATGCGCATCGAGGTCGTTCGCGCGTGGCCGGATCGGGTCGAGCGCTGGCCGCTCGATCTGCCCGAGGGCGCGACGCTGGGCGATGCGCTCGAGGCGATCGCCGCGCTCGGCGTGCGCGCGGAGGCGGAGCATGTGGGCGTGTGGGGGCGGCGCGAGTCGGCGAGCCGTCCCCTGAACGAGGGTGACCGGGTCGAGCTCTACCGGCCCGTCGAGGCCGATCCGAAGGCGGCCCGGCTCGACCGCGCCCGGCAGCAGGGCTACCGCTGGCAGGCGCGTACGCGCCGAGCGGCACGGGTGGCAGGGGCGGCACCCGACGCGGGTGAAACACCGGCGTAAAATTCCTCGTCAACCACTTGCGCGCTGCTGAATACGGCGCGTCCTGTCCGCGCCATGCGCAAATGGGTTCTCCCCGACCAGGTCGAAGACGTGCTGCCGCCGCTCGCCGGCGTGATCGAGGCCACGCGCCGCGGGCTCGTCGATGCGCTCACCGAGGCGGGTTACGACCTCGTGTCGCCGCCGCTCGTCGAGCATCTCGAGGCGCTTCTGACCGGCACCGGGCATGATCTCGAGGCGGCGACCTTCAAGCTGATCGATCCGCTCTCGGGCAAGCTGCTCGGCGTGCGGCCGGACATCACGCCGCAGATCGCACGGATCGATGCGACCTACTTCGACGACGACGGCGTGCGCCGGTTTTGCTACGCGGGCACGGTGCTTCGAGCCCACGCGGCACCGGGCGAGGCGCGCGCCCTCACCCAGGTCGGGGCCGAACTCTTCGGGCAGGCGGGCCCGGGGGGAGACGCCGAGATCGTGCGGCTCATGATCGAGGCGGCGCGTCGGGTGAACGCGGCACCACTCCTGATCGATTTCGGGCACGTGGGCCTGTTCAAGGCGCTCGCGGCCCATTTCGGGTTGACCGAATCCACCCGCTCGGCGCTCGATGCGGCGCTTGCGGCCAAGTCATCGAGCGCGATCGCCGCGCTCCCCGGGCTGCCCGAGGATGCCCGCGCGGTGTTCGGCCGCCTCACGCGCGCCTTTGGCGCGCCCGAGACCACGCTCCGCGAGGCACGCGGCTTTCTGCCCGACCTGCCCGCGGTGCGCGAGGCACTCGATGACCTGGGCCGCATCGTGGCCGTCGCGCAGGAGACCGGGGCGCGCGTGTCGGTCGATCTGGCCGACCTGCCCGGGCTCGATTACCACACCGGGCTCGTCTTCGTCGCCTATCTCGACGGCACGACCGAGGTCGTCGCACGCGGCGGCCGCTACGACGGGGTGGGCGAGGCCTTCCTTGCGAGCGAGGCGCCCGTGCGGCCCGCGACCGGCTTTTCCTTCATCGATCTGCGGGCGCTTGCGGCGATGACCCAAGCGCTCTAACTGAGGGTGAGAGAAATTCTGCTGCGCTTGCCAATACGTTGTTGCTCGCTCGCTCAAGGCATCGCCTACCAGCGAGGTATGTCTCGCCTTTCGCTCGCTCGCGCCTCGTCTTGGCCGCGCTCGCGACGAATTTTTCTCACCCTCTGATTCAAGGACTGCACACCCATGCCACGCAACGTCGTCGTGATCGGCACCCAATGGGGTGACGAAGGCAAAGGCAAGATCGTCGATTGGCTCGCCGAACAGGTGCACGGCGTGGTGCGCTTCCAGGGCGGCCACAACGCGGGCCACACCCTCGTGATCAACGGCAAGAAGACGGTGCTTCGGCTCATCCCGTCCGGCATCCTGCATCCGCACACGACGTGCTACCTTGGCAACGGGGTCGTGGTCTCCCCAGCCGACCTCCTGAAGGAGATCGGCGAGCTGGAGGCGGCGGGCGTCGAGGTGCGTTCGCGGCTCAAGATCGCCCATGCCTGCCCGGTCGTCGCCCCCTATCACGTCGCCGTCGATCAGGCGCGTGAGCGAAAGCGCGGCGAGGCGAAGATCGGCACCACGGGCCGCGGCATCGGACCAACCTACGAGGACAAGGTGGCGCGCCGGGCGATCCGGCTCCATGACCTGCTCGAGCCGACCCTGCCGGAAAAGCTCCGCGAGGTGCTCGACTACCACAACTTCATGCTCGTCCACTACCTGAACGCAGAGCCGGTGGACTACGCAAGCACGCTCGAACAGCTGCAGGCGGCGGGACGGGAAATCGAGCCGATGCTCGCCGACGTCTCGCACGCACTCACCGAAGCGCGCCGCCACGGGAAGCCCCTACTCTTCGAAGGTGCGCAGGGGACCCTGCTCGACGTGGACAACGGCACCTATCCGTTTGTGACCTCATCGAACTGTGTGTCGGGCGCGGCGGGCCCCGGCGCTGGCGTGGGGGCGCGGATGGTCGATTACGTGCTCGGCATCACGAAGGCCTACACCACGCGCGTGGGTTCGGGTCCCTTCCCGACCGAGCTCTTCGACGAGGTCGGCGCGGGGCTGGCCAAGCGCGGCAATGAGTTCGGCTCGGTCACCGGGCGGCCGCGCCGCTGCGGCTGGCTCGACATCCCGGCGTTGAAGCGCAGCTTCGAGATCAACGGCGTGGATGGCATGGCGATCATGAAGCTCGACGTGCTCTCGGGCATGGACGAGATCAAGGTCTGCGTGGCCTACCGCTTCCGCGGCGAGACGATCGATCGGCTGCCCTACGGTTCGGCGGCGGTCGCCGAGTGCGAGCCGATCTACGAGAGCTTTCCGGGCTGGAAGGAGTCGGTATTCGGCATCCGGCGCTTCGAGCAGCTGCCGATGAACGCGCAGAGCTATCTCAAGCGCATCGAGGCGTTGACCGGCGTGCCGATCGCGCTCGTCTCGACCGGCTTCGAGCGGGACGATACGAT
>CAZSTF010000098.1:0-8750 GCA_964609555.1 uncultured Alcaligenaceae bacterium
GCGAGGCACGCCGCGGCCGCGAGCGCGATCAGGTCGAAGAGCACGGTGATCGAGAGTGCAGCGGCGCGGGCGGTGCTTCGCACCTCCTGCGCCGGGCTTGTGAGCCAGACGATCGCATGCAGGAGTGGCAGCGCGGCCAAGAGTCCGGCGGCCCAGAAGCCGTAACGCGGCTCGCGCGTCCAGAAAAAGGCGATCGCGGCACCCACCGTGCCCAGCAAACCCAGCGTGAAGAGTGCGTCGATCACGTGAGCTTCGGCGTCTACATCACGCTGTAGACCGGGCCGCCGCCCCCCTCGGGCGTGACCCAGTGGATGTTCTGGAGCGGATCCTTGATGTCGCAGGTCTTGCAGTGCACGCAGTTCTGCGCGTTGATCTGCAGCCGTTTGCCACCGTCCTCCGAGTCAACGAATTCGTAGACGCCTGCCGGGCAGTAGCGGCTCTCAGGGCCGGCGTAGCGGGCCAGGTTGTGCTTGACCGGGATCGACGCGTCGCGAAGCTGCAGGTGAACCGGCTGGTCTTCTTCGTGGTTCGTGTTCGAGAGAAACACCGAGGAGAGCTTGTCGAAGGTGATGACACCATCGGGTTTCGGGTAGTCGATGCGCGGCATCTGGTCGGCGGGTTTCAATGTCTCGTGATCCGCCTGGCCGTGGCGGAGCGTCCAGCCCACGAGCTTGCCCAGGCCGAGGTCGTTCGCCCACATGTGGATGCCGCCATGGATCGAGCCGAGCGTCATGCCCCACTTGAGGCCGGGCTTGACGTTTCGCACCTTGTACAGATCGGTGTAGACCCAGCTCTTCTTCCACGCGTCTTCGAAGGCATGCAATTCATCGTGCTGGCGGTCGCTCGTCAGGGCACCGAACGCGGCCTCGGCAGCGAGCGTGCCGGTCTTCATGGCGTTGTGCGTGCCCTTGATACGCGGCACGTTGAGAAAGCCCGCGGCACAGCCGATCAGCGCACCGCCGGGGAAGATCAGCTTCGGCACGCTCTGCAACCCGCCTTCGTTGATGGCACGCGCGCCGTAGACGAGCCGCTTTCCGCCCTCGAAGGTCGGCCGGATGGCCGGATGCGTCTTGAAGCGCTGGAATTCGTCGAACGGCGAAAGCCACGGGTTTTCGTAGTTGAGGTGCAGCACGAAGCCCACGGCCACGAGCGGGTCGCCGTTCTCGTTGGTCAGGTGGTAGAGGAAGGAGCCACCGCCCGTCCTTGAATCGAGCGGCCAGCCTTGGGAGTGCATGACCAGCCCGGGTGTGTGCTTCGCCGGGTCGATCTGCCAGAGCTCCTTGATGCCGATGCCGTACTTCTGCGGATCGACGCCGTCGCGCAGGTTGAAGTGGCGCATGAGCTCCTGCGACAGCGAACCGCGTGCACCTTCGGCGAAGAGGGTGTATTTCGCGTGAAGCTCCATGCCCGGCTGGAACTCGCTCTTCGGCGTGCCGTCGCGCGCGATGCCGACATCGCCCGTGGCCACGCCGATCACTGCACCTTGGGCGTTGTAGAGCACTTCGGCCGCCGCAAAGCCGGGGTAAATTTCCACGCCCATCGCCTCGGCCTGTTCGCCGAGCCACTTGGCAACCCGGCCGAGCGAGACGATGTAGTTGCCGTGGTTGTTCATGAGTCGCGGCAGCGACCAGTTGGGGATGCGCCAGGCCTTCTGCTCGGTCAGGACGAGGAAACGATCCTCGGTCACGGGGGTGAAGGTGGGCGGGGCGCGGTCCTTCCAGTCGGGCAGCAGTTCGTTCAGGGCGATCGGGTCGATCACGGCGCCCGAGAGCGTGTGCGCGCCGATCTCGCCGCCCTTTTCGAGCACGCAGACGGACACCTCGCGTTGGTTCTCGGCCGCCAGCTGCTTCAATCGAATGGCCGCGGCGAGGCCGGCCGGGCCGCCACCGACGATCACCACGTCGTACTCCATCGCTTCGCGATCTTCGCGAACGGAACTCATGCGAGATGTCCTTCCTGGGTCAAGGGGCGCGCAATCGAGCGCCAGAGAGTGAGTTTGTCGAAGCCGCGGTCGATCGTCCGGAAACCGTGGCGCTCATAGAGGCGACGTGCCGGGTTGTCCCGAAAGACATGGAGCTTGACGCCATGCCAGGCGCGACTTCGGGCGATATCGGCGATCAACTCGAGACACGCGCCGCCAATGCCACGTCCGCGCGCCTGAGGCTCGAGTTGCAGGTCACCGAGGTGCAAGGCGCTGTTGTCCGGGTCATCATGAATCGAGGCGAATCCGGAGCGACCCTGATCCGCGATCACGAGCAGAAACTCGCGACTCGACGCCTTGCTCATCCACGCGCCGGCATTCCAGCGCTGGCCGCGACGCTCGAGATAAGGCGTCATGTTGCTGCACGCAAGCGCGTGGCAGTACGGCCAAGCCTCGGGACCGGCGACCTCAAGCCTGACGCAAGGCCGTGGCTCACAGCGGTCTGCGACGAGGCTTTCTGCACTGTCGATCAACGTCATCGGAAGATCGCCCCGGGACGGGCCGTGACCGCAGAGTCCATGCAGCGCCGCTCTCCACTGGAACGCGGTCGATTATAGTTTTCGGGCGACCGCTGACGCGCCACCGAGAGCAGGATGGAACACTCCAAACAGCCCGCGACCTTTCTGCCGCTTTCACCTGCACAAGCCGCCGGAGCGCCGCTTCTTCACGAGGCACACATTGCCGTGCGCTGGGGCGACATGGACGCATTCCAGCACGTCAACAACACGGTCTACTTCCGCTTCATGGAGCAGGTACGCATCGAGTGGTTCGAACGGATCGGTTCTGCACTGGCCGGAGGCGAGGACATCGTGCCGAATCTCGTCGGTGCCGAGTGCCGCTTCCTGCGCGCGATCACCTATCCGGCGACGGTGCGGGTGACGATCCGGCTCGGGCACTGGAACGAGAAGGTCGTGCAGACGTTCCACGAGATCTGGGAAGGCGACACGCTCTCGGCGATCGGCGACTGTCGCATCCTCTGGATGAGCATCGCCGCGCAGAAGAGCGTGCTCCTGCCGCACGCCATCCGTGCGCGGCTCGAGCGCCTGCGCGACGGCCGAGGCGAATGAGCGGCGCACCGATCTGGACCCCTTCGCCCGAGCGCATCGCCCGGGCGCGCATGACTGCCTTCGTCGATGCGCTCCGTGCGCGCTACGGGCAGGCCTTTCCGGATTACTGGAGCCTTTGGCGCTGGTCGCTTGCGAACAAGGCCGTGTTCTGGCGCGAAATCTGGGCGTTCTGCGGCATCGTGGGCGAGCCCGGCGAGCGCGTGCTCGTCGATGGGCACCGGATGCCCAGCGCGCACTGGTTTCCCGAGGCGCGGCTCAATTTCGCAGAAAACCTGCTCGCGCCGGGGCATGCGCGCCCGGATGCGCCGGCACTCATCTTCGCCAACGAGCGCGGCGAGCGCGAGGTCGTCCCCTGGGCGTCGCTCACCCGTCGCGTGGCCGCGCGCCAGCGCGAGTTTGCCGAAGCCGGCGTCGCCGAGGGCGACGTCGTCGCAAGCCTCCTGCCGAACATTCCCGAGGCCATCGTCTCGATGCTCGCCGCCACCGCGAGCGGCGCGATCTGGACGTCGGCTTCGCCCGACTTCGGTATCGAAGGCATCCTTGACCGCTTCAGTCAACTCGCCCCGAAGGTGCTGCTCGGCGTCGATGGCTACACCTACAACGGCACGACGCACGACACGCGCGAGAAAGTCGCTGCCGTGGCCGAGCGTTTGCCCTTTCTGCGCACGGTCATCCAGGTGCGTTACCGCGAAGGGCACCCCAGTGCCGAGGCGGGCGGGCCGACGGAAGCCGACCTCGGTGAGGCGGGCCCGCAGTTCGCGCGCCTGCCGTTCGATCATCCGCTCTTCATCGTCTATTCGAGCGGCACGACCGGGCTGCCCAAGGCGATGATCCACGGCGCGGGCGGGACGCTCCTGCAGATGGCCAAGGAGCACGCGCTCCACTGCGACATTGGACCGGGCGATCGGGCGTTTTATTTCACGACCACGGGCTGGGTGATGTGGAACTGGCTCGCGGCCACGCTCGCCCAGGGGGCGAGCGCGCTTCTCTACGACGGCTGGCCCTTCGGCGAAATGGGCCGCGCGCTCTTCAACTTTGCCGAGCGTGAGCGTGCCACGCACTTCGGGGTGAGTGCGAAGTACATCGACGCGGTCAAGAAGGCGGGTCTGACGCCGATCCGCACGCACGATCTCGCGAGCCTGCGCATGGTGCTCTCCACCGGTTCGCCGCTCGCGCCGGAGAGCTTCGACTACGTCTACCAGTGCGTCAAGGCGGACGTGCATCTGGCCTCGATCTCCGGCGGAACCGACATCATGAGCTGCTTTGCACTCGGCAACCCGACGCTGCCGGTCTACCGCGGCGAGCTGCAGTGCCGCGGGCTTGGCATGGCGGTCGATGTCTGGGACGAGGAGGGCCGGCCGATCCCGCCCGGGAGCGGTCGGATGGGCGAGCTGGTCTGCACGCAGGCGTTCCCCTCGATGCCGCTCGGCTTCGTGGGCGATGCCGACGGCAGCCGTTACCGCGCCGCCTACTTCGAGCGCTACCCCGGCGTTTGGTGCCATGGGGACTGGTGCCAGCTGACCGAGCATGAGGGCATGGAGATCGCCGGGCGGTCGGATGCCACGCTCAACCCCGGCGGTGTGCGCATCGGCACGGCCGAGATCTACCGGCAGGTCGAGCGTGTACTCGAGGTCGAGGAATCGGTCGCGATCGGCCAGCTCTGGGACAGCGACACCCGCATCGTGCTCTTCGTGAAGCTCCGGCCCGGCGTGACGCTTGACGACGCACTCCGCGAGCGGATCCGGCGTGCGATCCGCGAGAACGCGACCCCACGGCATGTGCCGGCGAAGATCGTGCAGGTGGCCGACATCCCTCGCACCCGCAGCAACAAGGTCGTGGAACTTGCCATCCGCGATGTGGTGCATGGCCGAAATCCGCGCAATATCGAGGCGCTGGCCAATCCGGAAGCGCTCGATCACTTTCGGGCACGTCTGGAACTCGCCGACTGACCCGTGGTCATGTTGCGCCGCAACAGATCGGACGCGCTGGCCGCCTAGAATCGTCGCTTATCCGTCATCACCGTCCTTCACGGGGGAAACGCGTTGAACAAGGTCTATCCATCGGCGCAGGCCGCACTCGCCGACATCATCAGGGACGGCCAGCTTCTGGCCGTCGGGGGCTTCGGTCTCTGCGGCATTCCCGAGGCATTGATCGATGCGCTGGTCGAGACCGGCGCGAAGAACCTGACCGTGATCTCGAACAACGCAGGCGTCGACGGGTTCGGGCTCGGCAAGCTGCTCGCGACGCGGCAGATCAGGAAGATGATCTCCTCCTACGTGGGCGAGAACAAGGAGTTCGAGCGGCAATACCTCTCGGGCGAGCTGGAACTCGAGTTCACGCCGCAGGGGACGCTGGCCGAGAAGCTCCGCGCGGGAGGTGCAGGCATTCCGGCGTTCTTCACCAAGACCGGCGTGGGCACCGTGGTTGCCGAGGGCAAGGAAACGCGCGTCTTCGACGGCGAGACCTACCTCATGGAGCGTGCGCTCGTGCCGGATGTCTCGCTCGCCAAGGCGTACATCGCCGACCGCGCGGGCAACCTGATCTTTCGGCGCACCGCGCGCAATTTCAACCCGAACGTCGCGCAGGCGGGCCGCATCACGGTGGTCGAGGTCGAGAAGATCGTCGAGACCGGCGAACTCGACCCCGATGCGATTCACCTGCCGGGCATCTTCGTGCACCGCATCGTGCTGAATTCGAACCCGACCAAGCGCATCGAGCAGCGCACGGTCCGCGCCAAGGAAGGAGCCTGAACATGCCCTGGACCCGAGACGAAATGGCGGCCCGCGCAGCCAAGGAATTGAAGGACGGCTACTACGTGAACCTGGGCATTGGTTTGCCCACGCTGGTGGCCAACCACGTCCCGGCCGGCATGGAAGTGTGGCTGCAGAGCGAGAACGGTCTGCTCGGCATCGGCCCCTTTCCGACCGAAGACGAGGTCGACCCCGACCTCATCAACGCCGGCAAGCAGACCGTGACCACGCTGCCGGGCTCCTCGATCTTCTCCTCGGCCGACAGCTTCGGCATGATCCGCGGCGGCAAGATCAATCTCGCGATCCTCGGGGCGATGCAGGTGAGCGAGAAGGGGGATCTGGCCAACTGGATGATTCCGGGCAAGATGGTCAAGGGCATGGGCGGGGCGATGGATCTCGTCGCCGGCGTCGGCCGTGTGGTCGTGCTCATGGAGCACGTGGCAAAGAAGAAGGACGGCACGACGGATCTCAAGATCCTCCCCGAGTGCACGCTGCCGCTGACGGGGGTGGGTGTCGTCGATCTCATCATCACCGACCTGGGCGTGATGGAAGTGACGCCCAATGGCCTTGTGCTCAAGGAGCTGGCTCCGGGCGTGACGCGCGACGAGGTTCAGGCGGCGACGGGGTGCGCTCTGCACTGATCGCGGGGTCGCACTGCCCCGGGTTCGGGCCGTGCCCCTTGGCCTACCCTCGGTAGACGGCGCGCGCTTTGCCCCTTAGGCTTGCGGGCTCTCAAGCCGCAAGCCGACCCTCCGCCATGCCTGATGCGCCGTTGACTGTTTCCCGCCCCGCTGCGCGCTCCGGTGCGCACCCGCCGGTCACGGCGCGCGAGGTCTGGGCGTGGTCGATGTATGACTTCGCCAATTCGGGCTACACGACGGTCATCATCACCGCGATCTTCAACGCCTACTTCGTCGGCGTGATCGCGGGCGGCGCGGCGTGGGGGACGTTGCTCTGGACAACCTGCATTGCCCTGTCCTATGCCATCGTGATGGCTTCCGGGCCGGTGCTTGGCGCCTGGGCCGACCGCCATGCGGCCAAGAAGCGGCTGTTGCTTTACTCGACGGTCGGTTGCGTCATCACGACCCTGCTGCTCGCGCCGGTCGCGGCGCAGGGCCCTGCACTGATCTGGCTCGCCTGCCTCGTGTTCATTGCGAGCAATGTCTTCTACTCGCTCGGCGAGAACTTCACCGGGGCCTTCCTGCCGGAGCTCGCGAAGAGCAATCACATCGCCCGCGTCTCGGCCTATGGTTGGAGCCTGGGCTACGTGGGCGGGCTGATCTGCCTTGGTGCCTGTCTCTGGGTCGTGACCACGCAGCAGGCCGCGGGCGCACCGGCAACGACGTTCGTGCCACTCACGCTGGTCGTTACCGCCGCAATCTACGCGCTCTCGAGCGTGCCGACCTTTGTGTACCTGAACGAGCGGGCCGAGCCTAAGCCTGAGGCCGATCCGCGCTCGGTGTGGACGAAACTCGCGGCCTCGGTCGCCCAGCTCCGCGCGTTTCCGGACCTGCGCCGGTTCTTCGTCGCCGCGGTGGCCTATCAGGCGGGTCTCGCGGTGGTCATCTCGCTCGCCTCCGTCTACGCCGAACAGGCGCTCGGCTTCAAGATGGCCGACACGATCAAGCTCCTGCTCATCGTCAATGTCTCCGCCGCCGTGGGGGCGTTCGTGTTCGGCTTCGTGCAGGACCGGATCGGCCACAAGCCGACGCTCATGATCACGCTTGCGATGTGGATCGCCACCGTGGTCATCGCCTATGTCTGGCACACGCAGGCGGGCTTCTGGGTGGCCGCCAACCTTGCGGGGTTGTGTCTCGGTGCTTCACAATCCGGGGGGCGGGCGCTGGTCGGCGTGATGAGTCCGAAGGCGCATCTGGCCGAGTTCTACGGGCTCTGGGGGCTGGTGGTTCGGCTCGCGGGGATCATCGGCCCGATGCTCTATGGCGTCGTGACCTTCGCCACGGCCGGGAATCATCGGCTGGCGCTCTTGGTCACAGGACTGATGTTCGTGGTCGGGCTCGTCGTGCTGCGGCGCGTCGATGTCGCAGCGGGTGAGGCAAAGGCGGCACACGCGGCCTGATGCCGCGTCAGCGGCGTGCCCACGCTGCAAGGAGATTGGACATGAAGATCGGCACCCCGTGTCCTCAAGTTCGCATCGGAATGCTGTCAGCACTGATCATGGGCGCGCTCCCGTCTCTCGCGCCGGCCGAGACCGTGTTTCCCCCGCGCTCGAGAACGCTGCTGTCGCCACCGCCCGGGGAGTGCAGGACGTGGCAGCCGCCGCTGCCCGAACTTCGCCATGCCATCGAACTCGATCGACGCGGACCGCCCGCGGAGGGCAGCGCGGAGATGATGATCCGCATCGGCCGCGATGGACGGTTCATCGATCTCGTGTCGGCGCGAACCAACGACCCGCGCTTCGTCGAGGCGGCGGTGGACTCGTTCCGCCGCTGGACCTTTCAGCCGGCGCGCTGCAATGGCGATGCCATGGAGGCGACGGCGACCGTTTTCCTTGAGTTCCGCCGCGCGCCCGCGGTCGCCGTGGTGCGCTGACTCGGTTAGAATTCCGGGCTCGGGGCGTAGCGCAGCCCGGTAGCGCGCTTGCTTTGGGAGCAAGATGTCGAAGGTTCGAATCCTTTCGCCCCGACCAAAGCAGCCGCGCAGCGTGCTCTGCACTGTCCCGATCGAGTAGCCGTCGAATGACCTTCGGCGGCGCGCCCCGGCGCCCGTAGCTCATCTGGATAGAGCACCGGCCTTCTAAGCCGGGGGTAACAGGTTCGAGTCCTGTCGGGCGCGCCAAGCAGGGCTCTCGGAAACAGTTTTCAGTGGCGGTCGTAGCTCAGCGGTAGAGTCCCGGATTGTGATTCCGGTTGTCGTGGGTTCGAACCCCATCGACCGCCCCAATACACAGAACGCCCCGAGAGGGGCGTTCGCATTTGATCGGTCGGTGGG
>CAZSTF010000099.1:0-1705 GCA_964609555.1 uncultured Alcaligenaceae bacterium
GGCCCCTCGGCGACGGTTTCGAGGTTCGCATCGGTCACGACCACCGCAACCTCGAGGATGCGACAGGTCTCGGGGTCGAGGCCGGACATTTCCATGTCGAGCCAGACGAGGTGGGTCTGATTGACGGACATCGGATCGCCGCCGCGTCCGATGAGGCAGGACACGGCCCGTGAAAGAATCTGCAAGGCATTGTTCCACAGGCGGCAGCGCCCCACCGCGGTGACCCAGACCATGACCCTCGCCCCTGAGCTCGCAACACTCACTTGGCTGGTTGTCCTGGCCATTGTCATCGCCTGGGCGACCGAAGCCCTGCTCGCAGCACGCCAGACCCGCCATGTGCAGATGCACCGCAACCAGGTGCCCGACGCGTTCGCTGCCACGATCTCGCTTGCCGACCACCAGCGGGCTGCGGACTACACCCTTGCCCGCGGCCGGCTCGCTTCGGTCGAAGGCATCGTCTCGATGCTGCTCGCGGTCGGCTGGGTCGTGGGGGGCCTCGCCCTCGCGTGGCAAGCGGCCGGTACGGTCGCAGGCACGTCCGGCGTTCTGGGCGAAACACCGGGCGAAGCACCGATCCTGCGGGAGCTGGTCCTGGTCGCCATCATGGCGCTGGTCGGCGGCGCGGTCGGGCTCCCCTTCGCATGGCTCGCCACCTTCCGTGTCGAAGCACGCTTCGGTTTCAATCGCACGACTCCGGGGACCTTCTGGGGCGACCTCATCAAGTCCACGATCCTGTCCGCCGTCATCCTCGGGCCGGTGCTCGCCCTCGTGTTCTGGCTCATGCGGGTGGCCGGTGACACGTGGTGGCTCTGGGCCTGGGGTTCGTTCGTCGGGCTGCAGTTCCTGCTGCTCGCGCTCTATCCGACGGTCATCGCACCGCTCTTCAACCGTTTCACGCCGCTCGACCGGGCCGACATGCGCGAGGCGGTCGAGGCGCTGCTCGCGCGCACGGGCTTCGCCGCGCGCGGCCTCTACGTCGCGGACGGTTCACGCCGGTCGTCCCATGGCAACGCCTACTTTGCCGGATTCGGCCGCGCGCGCCGGATCGTCTTTTTCGACACCCTGCTCGAGAGACTCTCGAACAGCGAGATCGTGGCCGTGCTCGCGCACGAGCTCGGTCATTTCAAGCGTCGCCACATCGTCAAGCGCCTCGTCGTGCTCGTGCTCGCCTCCGGCGCCTTCTTTGCGCTCGTCGACTGGGCGATGCGCTCGCCCGCGCTTTACACCGCCGTCGGGATCGACCCGGCCGAAGGCATGGCCTCGCCGGGGGTGGCGCTCGTGATCCTGGCCACGATCCTGCCGCCGCTCTTCTTCTGGCTTGCGCCACTGGCCTCATGGTATTCCCGCAAGCACGAATTCGAGGCGGATCGCTACGCGGCCGAGAACGTGCCGCGTGACGATCTCGTAAGCGCGCTCACCAAACTCTACCGCGACAACGCAAGCACGCTCACGCCGGATCCGCTGTACTCGGCGTGGCACCATTCCCACCCGCCGGCGCTCGTCCGGATCGCCCATCTGAAAGGCCTCTCCGCATGAGTCAGGATCCGCCGACCCTCGAAGCCCTCGCCGCCCGGGATGTGAGCCCGCAGATGGGCAGCGTGGCCCTGAGCGAGCACGAAACGCGCGCTTGGCTCGCCGCCCTTCCAGGCTGGACCTCTTTCGGTCGCCACATCGAACGGACGTACCGCTTCGAGAACTATCACCA
>CAZSTF010000099.1:1805-8698 GCA_964609555.1 uncultured Alcaligenaceae bacterium
GGCAGCGAACTCGTCTGCGTGACCCGCGGCCGCGACCTCGTGCTCGCCTGCGGAGATCGCGTGCATGTGAGCCGCGTCAACGCCAACGAGGGCGTGGTGGAAGCGGTGGCTGACCGCACGACCCTCATCTACCGCGCCGATGCACACAAGGAGAAAGTCGTCGCGGCGAATGTCACGCAGGTGGTCGCCATCCTTGCGCCATTGCCTGCATGGTCCGAGGAGCTCTTGAACCGCTGGCTCGTCTGCGCCGAGGCGAGCGGCGTCAAGGCCGTGATCGGGCTCAACAAGATCGATCTCGTCGAGGCCGCCGCCGCGCTCGAGACGCTGTCCCGCTACCGCGATCTCGGCTACGACGTCGTGCCGTTCTCGGCCAAGTTCAACGCAGCACCGATGCGCGAACGCCTCGTGGGTGAGCGCTCGGTGCTGATCGGGCAATCCGGCATGGGCAAGAGCAAGCTGCTCAACGCGCTCGTGGGCGTGGAAGCCCAGCGCACCGGCGAGATTTCCGAGGCGCTCGACTCCGGCCGCCACACGACGACCTTCACGCGGCTCTTCACGCTACCCGAAGGCGGCTGGGTCATCGACTCCCCCGGCATGCAGGTCTTCGGCCTTGCGCACTTCACGCGCGGCCAGATCGAGGCGGCCTTTCCGGAATTTCGCGAGCGGCTGGGTCACTGCCGCTTCCGGGACTGCCGTCACCTGCATGAGCCCGATTGCGCACTGCGCGAGGCGGTGGCAAGGGGCGAGGCGAGCGAGGCCCGCCTCGCCTGGCTGCGGAAGTTCTGTGCGGAGGCGGAGGCTCTGCCTCATTACGCGCGCCACTGAGCATCCTCGGCGCATGTGTCTTGTTCCCCTCTCCCTCCGGGAGAGGGTCAGGGTGAGGGCAAAACGATTGCGCTCTCTTTCCGCCGAGCTTCCCTCACCCCCGCCCCTGCGGGCCGGCCTCTCCCAAGGGGAGAGGCGGGACCACGACCACGTGGCGAACGTAGCTCACACCGCGCCCAGCCGCGCAAGCACCTGCGGCCGTCCGATCGCGTGAATGAGCCGATCGACGGAAGGGGCCTGCGTGCTGCCCGTGAGCAGCACCCGGAGCGGCATCATCACCTGCGGCGGCTTGAGCCCGTGGCGCTTGGCTGCGTCCTTGAGCAGCGCGCCGATCGCCTCGACCGTCCAGTCGATCGTGCCGAGCGCCTCGCGCACGTGGGCGAGCGCGGCGCGGTTCGCTTCCGTCACGTGCTCGGCGCGCAAGGCCGCGGGCACCTCCGGCGCAATGTAGAGGTAGCGCGCCAGATCGGCCATCTTAGCGAGCGTCGGCGCGCGCTCGCGCAGGAGTTCAGCCACGACCTCGGGGGCGGGCTCCGGGCCGTAGCCGCGCGCTTCGAGAAAGGGCTTCAGGCGCCGTGCGAGCTCGGCGATCGGCAGCCGCTTGATGTGCTCGCCGTTCAGCCACTCGAACTTCTCGGCATCGAAGCGCGCCGGTGACGGCGTGAGCGACTCGAGATTGAACCATTCGACGAGCTGCTGCGGAGTGAAGATCTCATCATCCCCGTGGCTCCAGCCGAGCCGTGCGAGGCCGTTGATGATGGCCTCGGGCAGGTAGCCCGCCGCCGCGTACTCATCGAGCCCGGTGGCCCCATGGCGCTTCGAGAGCTTTTCGCCATCGTGGCCGAGGACGGTCGGGAGGTGACCGAACACGGGCGGCTCGGCGCCGAGCGCGCGGAAGATGTTGATCTGCCGCGGCGTGTTCATCACATGTCCGTCACCGCGCAGGACATGCGTGATCGCCATGTCGAGATCATCGACCACCACGCAGAAGTTGTAGGTCGGCACGCCGACCTCGCCCACCGGCGCGGCGCGGGCGATCACGAGGTCGTCCATCTCGGCGTTGGCGATCTCGATCCTGCCTTTGACCGCATCGTCCCAGGCCACGACGCCGTCGTCGGGATTGCGGAAGCGGATCACCGGATCGCCCCCCGGCGGCGGGGTGAGGCCGAGCCGGGCGCGGTTCTCGGGCCGCCAGCGCCCGTCGTAGCGGGGCTTCTCGCCGCGTGCCCTCTGTTCTTCGCGCAAGGCATCGAGTTCGGCCGGGCTCATGTAGCAGTGGTAGGCCTTGCCCTCAGCCAGCAGTTGGGCAACCACCTCGCGATAGCGCGCCATGCGCTGCATCTGGAAGTAAGGCCCTTCATCGAAGTCGAGCCCGAGCCAGGCGAGATCGCGCAGGATGCCTTGGGCGCTCGCCTCGGAGGAGCGCTCGAGGTCGGTGTCCTCGATCCGCAGGATGAACTGCCCCCCATGATGCCGGGCAAAGGCCCAGGCAAAGAGGGCGGTGCGGATGTTGCCGAGGTGA
Organism: uncultured Alcaligenaceae bacterium; assembly: GCA_964609555.1. GTDB lineage: Bacteria > Pseudomonadota > Gammaproteobacteria > Burkholderiales > Casimicrobiaceae > Casimicrobium. Next base: position 4,153 of record CAZSTF010000099.1, read on the forward strand.
AGTGTGCCGGTCGGCGACGGAGCAAAGCGGGTGCGGACGGGACGCACGCCGGAAGAGGCGGAAACGGATGAAGTCATGACGGCATTCTAGGTGCGCACGAGATCGACCCCGGTTGCGAAACTGTTTTTAAATACAGTATTCTTCCGGCATGAAAGCCTATTTCCGCGCGCCCTCACGTCATGCCGAACTCGTGACCCGCCTCACGGCCGAGGCCCCGGAAACCGCACGTCATGTCACGCTCGGCAGCGGTGTCACGGACGAACCCCAGGAGGGCGGCGTCCCCACCGGCTTTGCGGTGCTCGACGCCTGGCTGCCCTGGGGAGGCTGGCCGACAGGCGGCATGACCGAAATCCTCACCGATCAGACCGGCATCGGCGAGCTCTCGCTGCTCCTGCCTGCGATGTCGCGGCTTGCCGCCGAAAGGCGCCCAATCGTCCTGATCGGCGCACCGCATGAGCTCTTCGCGCCCGCGCTCACCCAAGCCGGTGTCGATCCACGGCAGGTCACCCAGATTCATCCCTGCGCCACGGCGCGGGAAACGAAAGCCTTGCTCTGGTCCAGCGAACAGATCCTCCAATCCGGCTCGGCCGCCCTCGTGCTCCTCTGGGGCACGGCACGCGCGATGGAGATCGCGCCCGAGGCCCTGCGGCGTCTGCATCTGGCCGGCCTCGGCCGAACCACGACGTTCGTTCACTACCGCCGCGCCGCCTGCAGCATGCAGCCTTCGCCCGCCTGGCTGCGCTTTGGCCTCACGGCGGATGACGACACACTGCGCCTGCAGGTCTTCAAATGCCGCGGGCGACTGCTTGCACGGCCACTCATCACGCTCGACCGCGCCTCCGTGCAGGCACGGCTCAGCGCCCATCTGCGGGCACGCCATGCACTGCGTGAGGCGATCGATGCGGGGCTCACTCCCGTGGCCGATCCGGCGACCTCCCGGCAGACCATCCCCGCCAGCGCGATCCTGCAGTGATCTCGCGAAGGAAACGCTGATTAATTGTCGCGAGCAAGCCCGAGTGCGCGAAGCCGCGCAGCGAAGAGTGAGACATACCTTGAAGGTAGGCGAGCGATGAGCGAGCACGCGACAAAGCAATCGGGCTGCGCAGCAAATTAATCAGCGTTTCCTAAAGAGGGTTGCGATGGTGCGTCAATACCTGTGTGTCCACCTCCCCGCCCTGCCCCTGCAGGCCTACGCGCACATCGGGCCGGCGGGACCATCGCATGCCTTCGCCGAAGCCGCCCCCCTCGTCGTCATCGAGCGCGAAGCCCAGCGCACGCGCATCGTTGCCCGCAACCGTCTGGCCGCCCGCGCGGGCATTGCGCCGGGCCACACCCTCGCACAGGCCCACGCCCTCGCCGAGCCGCTCGCCGTCCTGCCGCGCGACCTGCTGCGTGAACAGGCCCTGCTCGAGCGCCTGGCTGCAACACTGGCCACCTTCACGCCCCACGTGCACATCCATGCGGCCCGGGCCAGCCTCATCGCCGAGGTCGCCGCCTCACTCCGGCTCTTCGGCGGGATCGATGCGCTCTGCAACACCGTCACGCAGGCGGTCGAACCCATCGCCGCGCGCCACCATCTGATCGCTGCCGCGAGTGCCACGGCGGCCGACTGGCTCGCCCGCGCCCACCGAAGACTGGTCGCGCATCCCCCGATCGCGGACTGGCTCCACGCCCTGCCGATCACCACGACCGACTGGCCGCCCGCGCTCATCGATGAACTCGGCCAGCTCAATCTTTCCACCGTCGGCGAGGTCGACCGTCTGCCCCGAGCCGAACTCACACGCCGCTTCGGCCCGGCGCTCATCGATTCGCTCGACCGCGCCCATGCGCGCCGTGACGAGGTGTTCGCCTGGTGGCAGCCCCCGACCGTCTTTCACGCCCGAATCGAACTGCTCGACCCTGCACGCGAAGCCCGTGATTGGCAGCCGGGGGTCGAAGCCCTGCTCGCCGACCTCGAACGCTTCCTCCGCGAACGGGCGCTCGGCACTCCGACCATCGAATTCGCCTTTCACGCAGGGCGCGAGCAGCACACGCACCTGCCGCTTGCCGCTGCCTCCCCCACGGTTGCGGCCGCCGACTGGCTGCGACTCTTCCATGCCGCGCTCGAACGCCAACCGCTCGGCCACGAGGTCGCATGGATCGAACTGCACAGCGAGCGGCTCGAACCACTGCGCTTCGAAGCGATCGATCTGTTCGATCTCGCCCGACGGCAGGACAAGCCTTGGCGGGATCTGCTCGCCTTGCTTCGGCTCCGGCTCGGGGCCGCGCACATCCGCCCACCGCGGCGGCAGACGACCCCGATGCCTGAAAGCGATGATGCGACCCGGCACGCCGAAATCGAAGCCCCGGCCGGTGTGCGGCCGCTCTTTCTGATCGACCCGCCCCGCCGCCTGACCGAAAGCGAATGGAAAGCCGAATGGCCCAAGCTCCGGCGCACCATCGAGCGCACGCAGCCCGAGCGCATCCGCGCACACGGGCCGCCGTCCGCAGGGTTCGAGGCCGCCCCGGCCACGCCGGACGGCGCCATCGAGCGTGACTATTACATCGCGCGGCTGCCCGATCAGAGGACGCTCTGGCTCTTTCGCGATCGCCGTGATGCGGCGTGGTTCGTGCAGGGTGTCTTTGCTTGAGCGTGCGTCTCACCCACCGATGAGACCGCCCTGCCGATGCTCCCCGTCTACGCCGAGCTCTGCGCGCAATCGAATTTCAGCTTCCTCACGGGTGCCTCACACCCCGAGGAGCTCGTGCGCACGGCGCAGGCGCTCGGTTATCGGGCGCTCGCCCTCACCGACGAATGCTCGGTCGCCGGTGTCGTGCGTGCCCATCTCGAAGCAAGAACGCTTGCCCCAGCGAGTCCGGCAGCCCCGGCGGGCCCGGCATTCCGGCTGATCGTCGGCAGCCTGTTCCGGCTCGAGACGGACGCCGCCCCCTGCCCGCGCCTCGTCCTGCTCGCGCAGACGCGCACGGGCTATGGCGATCTCGCCCAGCTCATCACCCGCTGCCGCGGGCGCGCCGCGAAAGGCGCCTACCGCTTCATGCCCGATGATCTGCGCGCGGTCGCCGAATGCGAGGCGATCCTGCTTCCTGGCGGGGATAAAGCCCAAGACGACGCACTGCTCGATGCACTTTCGCATCTGCCCACGGCGATCGGCTACACGCGCCTGCTCACGGGCGAGGACGCCGAGCGCTTCGGCCACGCCCGGCGGCTCGCGGCACGTCACGGCAAGCCGCTCACCGCGCTCGGACAGGTGCTCATGCACGAGCGTGGGCGACAGCCGCTCGCCGATGTGCTCGCCGCTCTACGTGAGAAGAAAACCGTGCGCGAGCTCGCTGCCCTCGCCCAGCCCAACGCCGAGCGCGTGCTCCGCCCCCTGCCCGCGCTCGCCGCGCTCTACCCGGCCGAGCTTCTGATCGAAAGCGCGCTCATCGCCGAGCGCTGCCGGTTCACGCTCGACGAGCTGCGCTACGAGTACCCGGAAGAGATCGTGCCCGCCGGACACACGCCCGCAAGCCACCTGCGCGCCGAGACCTACGCCGGGGCCCACCGCCGCTACGGCCCGACGATCCCCGAAAACGCGCGCGCCCTGATCGAAAAGGAACTCGCCCTGATCGCAGAGCTGGGCTATGAGCCCTATTTCCTCACGGTCCATGACATCGTCCGCTTCGCCCGCTCGCGCGGCATCCTCTGCCAGGGCCGCGGCTCGGCGGCCAATTCCGCGGTCTGCTACTGCCTCGGCATCACCGAGGTCGATCCAGCCCGCATGGCCATGCTCTTCGAGCGCTTCATCTCGAAGGAACGCAACGAGCCGCCCGACATCGACGTCGATTTCGAGCACGAGCGGCGCGAGGAGGTCATCCAGTACATCTACGCCAAATACGGCCGCCACCGCGCGGCACTCGCCGCCGCGGTCAACACCTATCACGTGAAAGGGGCGCTCCGCGACGTGGGCCGTGCGCTCGGCCTCGGGCAGGACCAGCTGGAGGCGATCAGCCGCAATCTCACCCACTGGGACCGCGGCGGCGAGATCGAGGTCCGCCTGCGCGAGGTCGGCCTCGACCCCGCGCAACCCGTGATCGCCACGCTCATCGGGCACGCGCAGACGCTCACGGGCTTTCCGCGACATCTTTCGCAACACACCGGCGGCTTCGTGATCGCCCGTGACCGGCTCGACCGGCTGGTACCGATCGAAAACGCCGCGATGCCCGAGCGCACCGTGATCCAGTGGGACAAGGACGACCTCGAAGCGCTTGGTCTCATGAAGGTCGATGTGCTCGCGCTCGGCATGCTGAGCGCGATCCGCCGGGCGCTCGACTCGCTCTCGCGCGAGCTGGGCCGCCCCTTCACGCTCGCCGACATCCCGGCCGAGGATCCGGCGGTCTACGACATGCTCTGCCGCGGCGAAAGCACGGGCGTCTTCCAGGTCGAATCCCGCGCGCAGATGAACATGCTGCCGCGCCTTCGCCCGCGCAACTATTTCGACCTCGTCATCGAAGTGGCGATCGTCCGCCCCGGCCCGATCCAGGGCGGCATGGTGCATCCTTATCT
>CAZSTF010000100.1:0-8560 GCA_964609555.1 uncultured Alcaligenaceae bacterium
CCGCGGCCTTTCATCCGGTGGACATCCGCGACGGTCGCGGGTTGGACGCGCTGTTCTCCCGCTACACCTTCGATGCAGTCATCCATCTGGCAGCAAGGAAGTCCGTTCCGGAGTCCTTCGCGGACCCCCTGGGCTACTACTCGGTCAACGTCGCCGGTACGCTGTCGCTGCTCGAGGCGATGGAGCGCTTCGGCGTCCGAAGGTTGATCTACTCGTCGTCGGCCGCCGTGTACGGCGAGATCGACACCCTCTCGTGCGTGGATGAATCCGTGCGCCCCCGTCCGATGTCGCCGTATGCGACCACCAAAGCGGTCTGCGAGGACTTGATCGCCGCTTTCGTGGGGTCCAGGCCCGACTGGCGGGCCATCGCCCTCCGCTACTTCAATCCAGCAGGCGCACATCCATCCGGCTTGCTCGGAGAATGCTCGAAACAGCAGGAGCCCCACCTCGTGCGCGCATGCCTGCGCGCCGCGCTTGACCCGAGGCGCACCTTGCAGGTCTACGGCACCGACTACCCAACCCCGGACGGCAGCGCGGTGCGCGACATCGTGCATGTGATGGACATCGCACAGGGCCACGTGGCTGCGCTGGCGGCGCTGGATCGACTGCCCCCTCAAGCCATGGAAGTCTTCAACCTGGGCTCTGGCAAGGGCAGCAGCGTTCTGGACGTTGCCGCGGCGATGGGGCGGGCGGCGGCTACAGCCTTTCGAATCGAACCTGCAGGACGCCGACCGGGCGATATCCCGTTCTCGGTTGCGGATGTCCGCAAGGTGAGAGCGGTGCTGGGATGGTTTGCGCAGCACACGCTGGATGAGGTGTGCGTCGACGCGCTTCGCTGGGAGAGGTCGCGTCAATGAGTCCGAGTCCGTCGATCTCGGTCGCCATCTGCACATTCAATCGTGCCCGGTCGCTCGCACGAACGCTCCAGTCGTTGTCGGAGTCGTCTTGGCCCTCCTACCCGTGGGAGCTTCTGATCATTGACAACAACTCAACGGACAACACACGAACTGTTGCTTCGAGCTGGTCGGGACGGTTGCCGTTGCGGTATGTGTTCGAAGCGGAGCAAGGGCTGTCAGCAGCACGGAATCGTGCAACGCGCGAGTTCGTCGGTGGGTTGCTCGTATTCACGGATGACGACGTCTTGGTCGAACACGATTGGCTTGCCTCCTACGAAGCGGCTTGGACGAAGCATCCTCAAGCGGAGTATTTTGGCGGGCGCATCATCCCGGAGTGGGAGGACAGGAAACCCGCGTGGGTTCGTGATCAACGTCTCGACCTGCTGGACGGTCTCATGGGGTGGTACGACCTGGGTGGCGACACTCGCGCGTATCAACCAGGTGAGCCCAGCCCGTTCGGTGCGAACTTCGCGCTCACCCGTCAAGCGATCGCCAAGCATGGTTCGTTCCGGACCGACCTTGGCGTCAAGGCCGGGGTGGCAGGGCGGGGCGAGGAAACGGAGTACTTCTCGCGAGTTCGCGCCGGTGGAGGCATGGGCGTCTACGTGGGGGCGGCGTGCTTGCGTCACTTGATCCACTCGTCGCGCTTCGTGCCGAGAGCGCTTCTCCGCTACGGTGTACAAAGCGGTCTCGCCGCCGCCCGGACGGGCGTCGCTGAATGGCGCACGGGCACGCTTCGGCGGCAGATGTCATTCGCTGCGCGCGGGCTGTGGCAACTCGTGAAGGGCCGCGGCGACCGCGCGCGGCAATGCCTCGTCAATATCGGGGTCGAGCGGGGACTGGCCCAGGCCGCGCGTGAACGTGGGGGCAACTGACGATGTGCGGTCTGGCAGGGTTGATTCCTGCTCCGGCTGTGGATGCCAAGGCTGCAGTCCGCGCGATGTCCGCGCGGCTCAGGCATCGCGGCCCGGACGATGAGGGCCTGCACACCGATCGCGACGGACGGGTGGTGCTCGGTCACCGTCGCCTGAGCATCATCGACCTCAGCGATGCGAGCCACCAGCCGATGGTGGACGATGCCACCGGGGTTGCGCTGGCCTACAACGGGGAGGTCTACAACTTCCGGGCCCTGCGCAAGGAACTCGAAGCCGAGGGACACCGATTCCGGTCGAGCGGTGACACCGAGGTGGTGCTGCGGGCGTGGCTGGCGTGGGGGCCAGCGTGCGTCGCGCGGTTTGCCGGGATGTTTGCCTTCGCGCTCTGGGATCCTCGGTCGGCGACGTTGCACCTGGTCCGGGATGCCATGGGCATCAAGCCGCTCTATTGGACGCAGTCCGCTTCCGGTTTCGTCTTTGCGTCGGAAGCGAGGGCCTTCGGCGGGCTGCCGGGATTCAGCTTCACGCTTGATCCGGCGGGACTCGCGCAATACCTCGAATTCGGCTACGTGTTCGACGCGACAAAGACCATCTTCCAGGATGTGCAGAAGGTCGAGGCCGGCACGCGCATCGAGGTTCGCGACGGGCGCGTCGTGCGCACGGTGCGCTGGTTCGAGCCACCGCGGCCCGATCCGATGCCGGACGACGAGGCGTCGGTTGGGGCGGCTGCGAGCGACTTCGGGCGGCTGTTCGAGGCCGTGGTTGCCGAGCACCTGATCGCGGATGTGCCCGTGGGTCTGTTGCTTTCCGGTGGACTGGATTCAAGCCTCGTCGCCGCCTTTGCGTCCCGGCACGCCGACGTGACCGCCGTGACGATGGCCTTCATCGACTCCGACGTGGACGAACGTCCGCAGGCGCGCGCCGTTGTAGCGCATCTGGGCCTGCAGACGATCGAGGTCGAGATCAGTCCAGGTGAAGTGCAGGCCGAGATCGTGGAGGGCGCTGCCGCGTTCGATGATCTCTTCGCGGACTGGGGCTCGCTGACCAGTCGGCTTCTCTACCGTCGCTGTCGCGAGCGCGGGCTCAAGGTCGTGCTCGTCGGCGAGGGGTCGGACGAGCTTTTCGGCGGCTATGACATCTTCCGCCAGCCGCAGCGTCTCGGTCCGCTTGGGCTGTGGCACCTCTACCGGCGCTACTGCGGGCGGCGCTGGGGGCGGCTCTGGCCGAGCTTCCGCCGGGTCATGGGCGAGTATCTCGACGTGGTCGGCGGCGAGCCGTTTGCCGCGGTTCGCCTGTTCGAATCCCGGCGGCAGTTGCCCAATCAGTACGTCATGAAGGTGGACAAGGGCAGCATGGCCGAGAGCGTCGAGGCGCGCACGCCCTTCCTTGACCGCCGCGTGGCGGAGTTCGCCTACCGGCTGCCGCGGTCGTATCTCGACCGGGGCGGGGAGAACAAGCACCTCTTGCGACGTGTCGCGCGGAACGACGGTCTGCTGCCGCGGGCGATCGCCGATCGGGCCAAGTTTGGCGCACCGCTTGCCGCAGACTGGATGGACACCGACCGCCGCTTCCGGGCGCAGGCGCGGGAAATGATCCTTGCTGAAGGATCGCTCACCCGGCGGATCGGCTTCGCGCGCCCCATGCGCGCCTACTTCGACCGCCGCCGCCCGGGTGACCCGTGGCCCATGCCCCTCTCGATCCATCGCAATCTGGCGTGGCGATTGCTGCTGCTTGAGCATTGGGCAGGGCACTACCCCGGTGTGATCCGGGGATAATTCCACGCGATGGCTGCGTTTCAGTTGCAGGTTGAACAGGGTAGGGCGACGGTTGATCTGCCCACGGTCCAGCGCATCGGCCGTTATCCGTGCACGGCATGGAGGTCGGCGAGATGAATGCGCCCGTTGAAGGCATGGTCAGCACGATCATCCCGGTCTTCAACCGCCCCAAGCAGTTGCGTGAGGCGGTCGAGAGCGTTCTTGCGCAGGACTGGCGGTCGATCGAGGTGATCATCGTCGACGATGGCTCAGATGATGGGGAGACACCTGCGGTCATCGCCGAATTTGGCGCCAAGGCGCCGGAGGTCGTGCGTTCTTGCCGGCAGACCAATGCCGGGCCAGGCACAGCGCGCGAGACCGGCCGTCAGGCTGCGCGGGGCGAGTTCATTCAGTACCTCGACAGTGATGACGTGCTGCTGCCAGGGAAGTTTGCGGCGCAGGTGGCCGCATTGCGGGCCACGCCGACTGCGAATGTCGCCTATGGGCGGACGCGATTTCGCAATGCCGACGGGCGGGTTGAGCCCGGAGCATGGAAGGGCTCGGGCAAAGCTCGATCCCACATGTTCCCTGACTTTCTCAACGACCGTTGGTGGGATACGCCGACGCCACTTTACCGCGCGAGTATCTGTGCGCTCGCGGGTGCGTGGCAGCCGTGGCGTCTGGAAGAAGACTGGGAGTACGACTGTCGCGTTGCTGCGACTGGCGGGTCGCTGGTCTGGGTGGACACGGACGTCTGCGAGGTTCGGGATCATGCGGGCGGTCGGCTTTCGCGCGGAGGGGCGCTCGACAGAGGACGCCTTGAGCAGCGCGCGCGCGCGCAGCTGGCGATCTGGTCGCATGCCAAACGCGCTCGGCTGCCCGTATCCGCGCCGGAGCATGTTGCCCGGTTTTCCCGATCGCTTTTCTTGCTCTCGCGGCAATGCGGCGCCGCAGGTGCAGCTGGCGCTGCAATCGGCCTTCTCGATGCAGCGCGCGAGGCTGAGATGCTGATCGGACGGCGAAGGGCTGATCTGGCGGTCTACCGCGCGGTGGCACGCTTGCTCGGAGCAAATCTCCCGGGCCGGGTCAGCGTCTGGCTAGATGGCTGGAGGTCCGCCGCGTGAGTATGCCCACGGTGTCCGTCGTCATGTCGGTCTACAACGGCGAGGCGAGCCTCGCCCGCACGATGGAAAGCGTGCTCGCGCAGGAGGGCGTCGACTTCGAGTTCATCGTGGTGAATGACGGGTCGACCGATGGCAGCGGGCGGCTGCTTGATGACTATGCGCTGCGTGATGCGCGCGTTCGCGTCATCCACCAAGAGAACACCGGCCTCACGCGCGCGCTGATCCACGGCTGCGCCGCAGCGCGCGGCGAGTTCATCGCCCGGCAGGATTGTGGCGATGCGTCGTTGCCGGGGCGGTTGGCGGCGCAGGTGGACGCCTTCCAAGGGTATCCGGATCGCGTGATGGTGGCTTCAGGCACGAAATTTCGTGCTCCCACTGGAGCAGTGCTTGATCGCGTCACACGTCCGGGACCCGTGCTCGCCGAGGGGCTGTCCCTGCTCGACGTGCAGCGCATCAAGGGGCCGCCGCATCACGGCAGTGTCATGTTTCGCCGAGATGTCTACGAAGCAGTGGGCGGTTATCGCGCACCCTTCGTGGTCGCGCAGGACCTTGACCTCTGGCTTCGGCTGACCGAGCGCGGTTGCGCGTGGGGACTGGATGAGATTCATTATGAGGCCGAGGTTTCGGCTGCTGGCATCTCCGCCGAACGCCGCGATGAGCAGTTGCGCATCGCTTCGGCTGCGATCGAGTGTGCTCGTGCTCGCAGGTCGGGCGGAGACGATGCGCCGGTGCTCGATACCATGCTGCATCGGAGACGCCGACCGCGTCGCATGCTGTTCGCCCGACGTCGCCAGCAGGCTGCCGGCCTGTTCTTTCTTGCGACACGCCTCATGGCGGCTGGGCACCGCGCCGCCGCGCGTGAACACCTTTCACGGACGATCCTTCTCTGGCCGCTGCATTGGCGTGCGTGGCTGCATCTCATCAGAGGAGCGCTCACATGAAGCCGCCGGTCTTTGACCCGACCTGGGACTCCGAGATGCAGGCGCTCTACCGGCACGACATGCAGGAGATCTGGGATCGACGCATCGCGCCGCACGTCTGGAACCAGTATCACAATCAACTTGACCTCTATCTCGAGTTCGCACGCGGGGATCGCCCACTCGATATTCTTGACGTCGGTTGTGCGCAGGGAACGCTTGCCCTGATGCTCGCCGAGCGCGGGCACCGGGTGACGGCGATGGACATCCGACAGTCGTTTCTCGACTACGCTCGGTCCCGACACACCCACGGGGAGATCCGCCTTCTGCAAGGCAACGTGCTCGAAGCGCAACCCGAAGGGAAGTACGACCTGATCTTTGCCAATCAGATCGTGGAGCATCTGGTTTATCCGGATCGTCTGTTGGACGCCTTGATGGCGCGCGCCAAGCCGGGTGCCCGCATTGTCATGACCACACCCAATCACGCTTACTTTCTGAATAGGCTGCCGAGCTTCGAGGAGCTGGGCGATCCTGTGCAGTGGGAGCATCGGCAGCACTCCGCGGACGCTGACGGACACTTCTACGCCTATCGTGCCGATGAGTTGGTCTCGATCTTCCGCCGTGCTGGCCTCGAAGCGGTGGAGTCGAGGGTGTTCGAGACGCCGTTCATCTCCGGGCACTTCAAGGTGCGTCATGTGCATGGCTGGATGCCGGTCGGCGTTTTGCGCGTCCTTGATCGCATGGCGCTTGCTCTGCCTGGTGTGGGGCAGCGGCTTGCGCATCAGCTGCTGGTCACGGGCGTTGTGAGTCAGAGAGCCTCGTAATGCTTACGCGCCGGATCGAACGTGTTGGGGAGGTAGCCACGCTGGTACGCGACAGAATGCGCGCGCGGATTCTGGCCCTGAGGGGGGCGACAGTGGGGGACCGGGTCCGCATCGGCCCGCGTGTCCGGGTGGATCGTCCCTGGTCGATTCAGCTTGGCGGGCGGGCGGCGATCGAGCAAGACGTCTGGCTGAAAATCGTCGCGGATGATGCGCAACTCGAGATTGGCCCTCACGCGTTCATCGGGCGAGGAACGGAGTTCGACGTCCAATCACGCGTGACGGTGGGTGCGCATGCGCTGATTGCACCAGGCGTGTTCATCACGGATCACTGGCACCGCTTTTCCCGGGCGGCGCGGATTGATGAACAGGGCTGCGAGGTTGCCGCGGTGTCGATCGGACGTGACGCGTGGATCGGTGCCCACGCCGTTGTTCTGGCGGGAGTCACCGTGGGAGAGGGTGCGATCGTAGGGGCTAGCGCGGTCGTGCGGCGGGATGTGCCGCCCTACGCCATTGTGGCTGGTGTTCCGGCGCGGGTCATCGGGGAGCGCAGGTGATGGTCTGTCAGCAGAGCGTTGGATTGAGCATCGTCATCCCGACCTACCGCCGCGAGCGGGTGCTCGTGGAGACGATCGCCTTTCTGCTGCCGCTTCTGCAACCCGCGGACGAACTGCTGGTGATTGACCAGACGCCTGTCCATGAGAACGATACCGATGCAGCGTTGACGACGTGGAACGCCGCAGGGCAGATTCGCTGGATCCGGCTGGCCGAGCCCTCCATCCCGAAGGCGATGAATCGAGGGCTTCTTGAGGCAAGCCATGACCGCGTGGTGTTCTTCGATGACGATATTCGGCCGGAACCGGATCTGCTTTCCTCCTTTCGTGCCGCGTTTATCGAGAGACCTGACGCCTTGATTGCCGGGCGTGTGATCCAGCCGTGGGAAGAGGGAGTCGAGTTCTCGGCGTCGTCAACTAGTTTGTTCGCGGGCCGCCTGGCCCGTCCGATCAGCGAGTTCATTGGCTGCAATTTTGGAGTGCTGCGGCTACCGGCCGTCCAGATTGGCGGATTTGATGAAAATTTCGTTCGCGTGGCGTACCGCTTCGAGGCCGAGTTTGCGCACCGATGGCGCAAGTCGGGGCGCTCCATCTGGTTCGAGCCAAAGGCGACGATTCACCACCTGAAGGCGGGAGGCGGCGGCACGCGCACGTTCGGTGACCATCTCACCACGTGGCGGCCGGATCATGCGGTGGGGAACTACTACTTCGCGTTTGTCACCGGCGCGTGGCGGGAGGCGCTCGTCCGTCCGTGGCGCGCCGTGAGCACGCGATTCCACCTGCGCCATCCGTGGCGCATTCCGGCGACGCTCTGGGCCGAATTGCGTGGTCTCGCTTGGGCGATCCGTCTATTCGCCGCCGGTCCGGCACGCATTGGTGCCGCGGGCAGGCAGGGCGGAGCGCGGTCATGATTCTTGCCTTGTCGCTCATGGGGCTGGCTGCCGCCAGCGTGCTCGCCGTCTTTCAGTGGCGGTGGGTCTATGTGCTCGTGGTGGTCACGATGCTTTTGCAGGACCCGTTGAGAAAGCTCGTGCCGGGCCAACCCGTGTTCTTCGTGGGGTTCGTTGCAGTCGTTTTCAGCGCTGGGCTCGTTGGCGCATGGCTCAACAAGGTCAAGCTGGCTCCTGGCGTCGTGGTCGGCTGGCGACAACACCTCAGTCTGCCGGCCACGCTGTTCATCATGCTTCTCGCGGCGCAGGCTCTGCATAGCTTGGCCATGTACGGCAACCCCATGTTGCCATTTCTGGGGGCCATCACCTATGTCGCGCCCTTGGTCGCGGTGGTCTTTGCGCATCAGTTCGCGATTCGCTACGGCACCGCGGGAATGCGTCGTTTCTTCTGGGTCTATGCACTGCTGTCCATCCCGTGGTTTCTGGGCATTGTGGCGGAGAGCCGGGGGTTGTCGTGGTCGGTTCTCGGCGAGGTGGGTGACGGGCAGATCATTTACGACTTCGGCTTGAATAAGCGTGCCATGGCTGGCTTTTACCGCGCTGCCGAGGTCGCTGCGTGGCATGTGGCGATGGTGTCCTGCGTCCTGTTTCTCCTTCTGAACGGACGAAAGCTCTCTCTCGTCAAGTCGGCCATCGTTGCCGTCGTCGTGGCGTTTTTGCTGTACGTTG
>CAZSTF010000101.1:0-8411 GCA_964609555.1 uncultured Alcaligenaceae bacterium
GGGGTGGCGCAGCCGGCCAGGGCGGCCAGCGCGGCGAGCAGCAGCGGGCGGAGGAAGGCGAGCATTCCGCCATCTTAGCCGGCCCGGATGACCGCCCGATGCCGGCCGGGCGAACCGGTCGGGCCGCGGGCCGGGTGCGATAATCCACTGCTCGCTGTCTTCGGAAAGCCCGCCATGTCCCTGCGCCACGATCCCTCCCGCCGCATCCACGCCCCGCGCGGCACCGCCCTCAGCTGCCGTTCGTGGCTGACCGAGGCGCCGTTCCGGATGCTGCAGAACAACCTCGACCCGGACGTGGCCGAGCGCCCGGAGGACCTGGTGGTGTACGGCGGCATCGGCCGCGCCGCGCGCGACTGGGCGTGCTTCGACAAGATCCTGGAGACGCTGAAGACCCTCGGCGACGACGAGACCCTGCTGGTGCAGTCCGGCAAGCCGGTCGGCGTGTTCCCCACCCATCCCGACGCGCCGCGGGTGCTGATCGCCAACTCCAACCTGGTGCCGCACTGGGCGACCTGGGAGCACTTCAACGAGTTGGATAGGAAGGGCCTGATGATGTACGGCCAGATGACCGCCGGCTCGTGGATCTACATCGGCAGCCAGGGCATCGTCCAGGGCACCTACGAGACGTTCGTCGAAGCCGGGCGCCAGCACTACGGCGGCGATCTTGCCGGTCGGTGGATCCTCACCGCGGGGCTGGGTGGCATGGGCGGCGCGCAGCCGCTCGCAGCCACCTTCGCCGGGGCCTGCTCGCTCAATATCGAATGCCAGCAATCGCGCATTGATTTCCGCCTGAAGACCCGCTACCTCGACGAACAGGCGCGTGATCTCGACGACGCCCTGGCGCGGATCGCTCGCTACACCGCGGAGCGGAAAGCGGTCTCGATCGGCCTCCACGGCAACGCCGCCGAAATCCTGCCCGAGCTCGTCCGCCGGGCGCGCCCGGGCGGCCTCCGCCCCGATCTCGTCACCGACCAGACCTCGGCGCATGACCTGATCAACGGCTACCTGCCTGCGGGCTGGACGCTCGAGGCGTGGCAGGAGGCACGGCTCGACCCCGCCCAGCACACCCGTCTCCGTGACGCCGCGGCCGCGAGCTGCGCGGTGCATGTGCAGGCCATGCTCGACTTCGCAGCGATGGGCATCCCCACGGTCGACTATGGCAACAACATCCGGCAGGTGGCCTTCGACCAAGGCGTGGCCAACGCCTTCGACTTTCCGGGCTTCGTTCCCGCCTACATCCGGCCGCTCTTCTGCCGTGGCAAGGGGCCGTTCCGCTGGGTGGCGCTGTCGGGCGACCCCGAGGACATCGCGAAGACCGACGCGAAGATGAAAGAGCTCTTCCCCGAGGACGCCCACCTGCACCGCTGGCTCGACATGGCTGGCGAGCGCATCGCCTTCCAGGGTCTGCCGGCGCGCATCTGCTGGATCGGTCTGGGCGAGCGGCACCGCGCCGGGCTGGCCTTCAACGAGATGGTGGCCCGCGGTGAGCTCAAGGCACCGATCGTGATCGGTCGCGATCACCTCGACAGCGGCTCGGTGGCCTCGCCCAACCGCGAGACCGAAGCCATGGCCGATGGCTCGGATGCCGTCTCCGACTGGCCGCTGCTCAATGCGCTGCTCAACACGGCCGGGGGCGCGAGCTGGGTATCGCTCCACCACGGCGGCGGCGTGGGCATGGGCTACTCGCAGCACTCGGGCGTGGTCATCGTCTGCGACGGCACGGAGGCGGCGGCGCGGCGCATCGAGCGCGTGCTCTGGAACGATCCGGCCACCGGCGTGATGCGCCACGCGGATGCGGGCTACGAGATTGCGCGCCACTGCGCCCGCGAGCATCGCCTGAACCTGCCGATGCTCGACGCGGGGGCGTGATGCAGCATCCTTCGTCGCTCACGCTTCGCCCCGGACAGCTCAGCCTCGACGAACTGACTGCGATCCACGCCGGTGGCGTCTCGCTCGCACTCGCGGGCGAGGCGTGGCCCGCGGTGGAGGCGAGCCATGCACTCGTCGCAGCCTCCGCCGCCGGCGAGGCCGCGGTGTACGGCGTCAACACCGGATTCGGCAAGCTCGCGAGCCAACGCATCTCGGCCACTGACCTCGATCGGCTGCAGCTCAACCTGATCCGCTCCCACGCCGTCGGCGTTGGCGAGCCCCTCGCGCCGGAGGTCGTGCGTCTCATGCTCGCTCTCAAGGCGACGAGCCTCGCACGGGGCCATTCCGGCGTGCGCCGCGTGGTCATCGAAACCCTGCTCGCGGTCCATAACGCAGGACTGGTCCCCGTAGTCCCGAGCCAGGGGTCAGTCGGCGCCTCGGGCGACCTCGCCCCGCTCGCCCACATGACGCTCGCGCTCCTGGGCGAGGGCGAGGTCTTCGATCAGGGTCGACGCGTGGACGCGACGGAGGCGCTCGCGCGCCACGGCATTGCGCCGCTTCGGTTGGCAGCGAAGGAGGGACTCGCGCTCATCAATGGCACACAGACGTCCGCCGCGCTCGCGCTCTCGGCGCTCTTTCACTTCGAGCCGGTGCTCGAGGCGGCGCTCGTCGTGGGCGCCATGACCGTGGACGCCGCGCGCGGCAGCGACGGTCCGTTCGATCCCCGCATCCATGCGCTCCGGGGTCAGCCGGGCCAGATTGACGTCGCACGCTACTACCGGGCCCTGCTCGCGGGCAGCGCGATCCGCCGTTCGCATGAGCAAGGCGACGATCGGGTGCAGGACCCGTATTGCCTGCGCTGCCAGCCGCAGGTCGTGGGCGCCTGCCTCGATCAGCTGCGGCACGCGGCACTCGTGCTCGTGCGCGAGGCCAATGCGGTCACGGACAACCCGCTCGTCTTTGCCGACTCGGGGGAGCTGATCTCCGGCGGCAACTTTCACGCCGAGCCCGTGGCCCTGGCTGCGGACGCCATGGCGGTCGCGATTGCCGAAGTGGGGGCGATTGCCGAGCGGCGCATCGCCATGCTGATCGACGCGGGCGTGTCGCGCCTGCCGCCCTTTCTGACGGCGGACCCGGGGCTCAATTCGGGCTTCATGATCGCCCATGTCACCGCGGCCTCGCTCGCGAGCGAGAACAAGTCCCTGGCGCATCCGGCCAGCGTGGACAGTCTGCCCACCTCGGCCAACCAGGAGGATCACGTCTCCATGGCCACGTTCGCCGCGCGGCGCCTGCACGCAATGATCGCCAACACGGCACACATCCTCGGCATCGAGCTGCTCGCCTCGGCGCAAGGCATCGACTTCCTCCGCCCGCTCACCTCGTCGGCCGCCCTCGAAGAGGCACACGCCTTGCTACGGGAAAGCTGTCCCACGGTCACGGAGGATCGGTATCTGGCCCCGGACATCGCACGCGCCACGGCGCTCGTCCGAAATGGTGCGCTGTCGCGCGTCTTCCGGTCGCTGCCGGGGCATGGAACCCTGCCCGCCCTCTGGATCGCCGTCTGATCGATACTCCCCCCACCCATTCGCGCACTCATCAGGAGAGGACATTCGTCATGAAGAAACCGTTCACCACCCTGGCCGCCGCCATCGCTGCCGCCGTCACCATCACCGCCTTCGGCAGCGCCACGGCGCAGGAGACCAAGGTCTCGATCGGCATCTCCGGCTGGACGGGGTTTGCCCCGCTCACACTGGCCAAGGAAGCCGGCCTGTTCAAGAAGCACGGGCTCGACGTGAGCATCAAGAAGATCCCACAGAAGGATCGCCATCTGGCCATCGCGTCGGGGGACATCCAGTGCGCAGCGACCACGGTCGAGACCTGGATCGTGTGGAACGCGGCCGGGGTCGCCACCACGCAGATCTTCCAACTGGACAAGAGCTACGGTGCCGACGGCATGGTCGTCAAACCGGCCATCACCAAGATTGCGGACCTGAAGGGCAAGACCGTCGCCGCGAGCGCACCGGGCACGGCGCCCTACTTCACGCTCGCGTGGATGCTCAAGGAAAACGGTCTCACCCTCAAGGACGTGAAGATCGTGAACCTCGAGCCGCAGGCCGCCGCAAACGCGATGCTCGCCGGCAATCAGGACATCGACGCCGCGATGACCTACGAGCCCTTCCTTTCGGCGGTGCGGGCCAAGCCCGAGGCAGGCAAGATCCTCGCCACGACGCTCGACTACCCGATGGTGATGGACACCTTCGGCTGCACGCCCAAGTTCCTCGCCGACAACCCGAAGGCTGCCCAGGGGCTGGCCAATGCGTACTTCGATGCGCTCGAGATGATCAAGCGCGAGCCGAAGAAGAGCTTCGAGATCATGGGGGCCGACGTCAAGCAGACCGGCGAGCAGTTCGAGAAGAGCCAGTCGTTCCTGCGCTGGCAAGACCGCGCAGCGAACCAGAAGTTCTTCGCCGGGGAACATGCCGAGTTCTCGAAGAAGGCGGCCGCCCTGCTGCTCGAGGCCGGCATCATCCGCCAGATCCCCGATCTGACCAAGCTCGCCGATACGCGCTTCATCAAGTGACGTCGGTTCGTGCACGTCTTCGTTCGCCTCGCCACGCGTAGTCTCCCGTGAAACCGCTGACCCCCGTCTCGCCGAGCGCGCGCATCGCGCTCGGCGCGGGCTTCTTCGTGGTCTTTGTGGCTGCCTGGTCGGTCGCGACCTTCGGCGGCTTCGTCTCGAAGACGTTCCTTGCCGACCCGCTCGCCATGGTGCGGAGCGGCTACGTGCTGCTCACCGAAATGGGCTTCGCCAAGGACATCGGCATGACGGTCTGGCGCGTGGTCGGCGGCTTCCTGATCGCTGCCGCGATCGCGCTGCCGCTGGGTGTGGCCATGGGTGCCTACAAGCCGATCGAGGCCTTTTTCGAACCCTTCGTTTCGTTTGCGCGCTATCTGCCGGCCTCGGCCTTCATTCCGCTCCTCATTCTCTGGGCGGGCATCGGCGAGGCGCAGAAGCTCGCGGTGATCTTCATCGGATCGTTCTTCCAGCTCGTGCTGATGATTGCCGTCACCGTCGGCAACACACGGCGCGACCTCGTCGAAGCCGCCTACACGCTCGGCGTGAGCGACGCGAGCCTGATCCGCCGCGTGCTCTTGCCCAATGCGGCGCCAGAGATCGCCGAAACCCTGCGCATGGTGCTTGGCTGGGCCTGGACCTACGTGATCGTGGCCGAACTGATTGGCGCATCGAGCGGCATCGGCCACATGATCACCGACAGCCAGGCGCTCTTGGCCACCGACCAGATCATCTTCGGCATCATCGTGATCGGGCTGATCGGCCTCGTGAGCGACCTCGCCTTCAAGGGGCTCAACCGGCGGCTCTTCCCGTGGGCGCAGCTCGGGCGCTGAGGCGCGATGAAGGGATGATGAAGCATCGATGAGCATCCTCACGATTCGCGGCGTCTCCCGCCGCTTCCAGACGCCCGGACGTGGCGAGACGGTCGCGCTCGAAGCGACGGATCTTTCGGTCGCCGAGAACGACTTCATCACGATCCTCGGCCCCTCTGGCTGTGGCAAGAGCACGCTCCTGCGCATCGTGGCCGGACTGGACACCCAGAGCGCCGGCGAGGTGCTGCTCGACGGTCGGCCGGTCGCCGGTCCCGGCGCCGACCGGGGCATGGTCTTCCAGAGCTACACCTTGTTTCCGTGGCTCACCGTGCGCGAGAACGTCTGCTTCGGCCTGCGTGAACGCGGCCTGCCGCGTGCGGATCAGTTGGCCATCGCCCAGGACTTCATCGGCAAGGTCGGCCTCGCCGGGTTCGAAGGGCATTACCCGAAGCAACTCTCCGGCGGCATGCAACAGCGTACGGCGCTCGCCCGCGCCCTGGCCAATGGTCCCCGCATCCTGCTCATGGACGAGCCCTTCGGCGCCCTTGATCACCAGACCCGCGAACTGATGCAGGAGTTGCTGCTCGGCATCTGGGAGGCCGAGCGAAAGACCGTCCTGTTCGTCACCCATGACATCGACGAGGCGGTCTTCATGGGCAGCCGCGTCGTGGTCATGAGCGCGCGACCGGGCCGAATCAAACTCGACCGCGCGGTGCCGTTTGCCCACCCGCGCCACTACTCGGTCAAGACGACCGCCGAGTTCGCAGCACTCAAGGCGGAGCTGACCGAGCAGGTGCGCGCCGAGGTGATCGCGAGCCAGCGCGCGGGCTGAGCCGGGGTGCCGAGCCGCGCTCGTGCTTTCGCCGGGGCTCAGCCCGACAACAGGCCGACCCGGAACTTCCGGAGGATTGGTCTATCCTAGCGCGATGATCCGCCGCTTGGCCCGCCCCCTGCTCGTCGCCGCCGCCCTGATCTGGCTGCCGATGAGCGCGTTCGCGCAGCATTGCGCGACAGCGGGGGTGTTTGCCCAGGTGGGCGGCCATGACCACCCGGCGCTGCCGCAGCCGACGGATGCCGACTACGAGCCGCTGCCCGCGCATGTGGCGGTCGTGGACCCGTCCCTCTTCTGGCAGGCGGTCGACGACTACGGCACCTGCAGTCCGAGCGCCGCGCTGTGCGCGCTCGCTTTCGTGCCGGCCCTGGCCCATGCTCCCGCCACAGGGGTACCCATGGCCCTGAATGAAGTCCCGGCCGTATCCGAGCCGGGGTTCCGCTCGCACGTCTCCCGCCCGGACACACCGCCGCCTCGCACCTGAGTTCGTCCCCGTTCGAGGACCGATCCGGCCGCACGATCGTGTGACCACAAGGATCGGTCCCCCGGCCGCCCTGCCTCTCGCCGGGCGGCGATCATCCAAGGAGACGAATCTTGTTCTCAACCCGACCCAGAACAGCGGCGGCGCTCATCGCCGTGGCCGGCGTCGTGTCCGCCGGGGTGGCGCTGGCACCCGGCACCGCCCACGCCGGCTTCTTCATTCCCAAAGACATCATCATGGTCATGGGCACGTGGACGCCGGACGAGCGCACGGCCGAGGTCGCATACGGCTTCACGCGCGACGTGAGCGGCTCGATCGCGTTCGTCCGACGCTTCGATGACCTCCATGGCGGGCGCCACCAGGAGCGCACCGATCTCATGATGGCGCAAGGCGCGCTCCTGCTCATGCGGCACAAGACGCCGGACGGCATCGGCAACGCCTACGTCTACGGCGGCCCCCTGGCCGCGCGCTTCGCGACAAGCGGCGACACGCGCTACGGCGTCCATGCCGGCGTCTGGGCCGATTACGAGACGCGCTGGATCTACACGCGCGCCTCGCACCACGTCTACCGCTATGCCAGCCGGACGCGCAACGAAACCGTGCTGCAGGGCATGCTTGCCCCGTATGCCGCGGACTATGACGACATCGCCTCGTGGGGCGGTGTGCAACTGAAGAAGAAGAGCGGGCAATCCCAGGTGGAGGTCACGCCCTACCTGCGCTTCTTCTCCAAACGCTGGTGGATCGACGCAGGCGTGAGCGTCAACCGCCAGAACCGCAACGATCTGTTCATCAACTTCATGCACACGTTCTAGGAGCACACCATCATGAACAACACGCTTCGCACCCTTCGCGCACCCCGCATCGCCGCGGTTGCCCTGACTGCATTCGCACTCGCCACCGGCGCCGCCTGGGCCGAGACCGTCAAGGTCACGGTCGACGGCATGGTCTGCGCGTTCTGCGCCGGCTCGATCGAGAAGAAGATGAAGGCCAACAAGGAGACGGCCGACGTCTTCGTGAGCCTCGAGAACAAGATCGTCGCCGTCGCCCAGAAGCCGGGCATGAAGCTCGACGACGCCCTGCTCCGCAAGCAGATCTCGGATGCGGGCTATGAGGTCAAGGGCATCGAGCGCGTGCCGCAGTCGATTGCGGAGATCCGTGCCTCGGTCCGCGGCAAGTGAGCGACATGGACGCTGCACATGACCCGCGTCTCGGCGCAGCGACGAGTGGCGAAACACTGAACCACCGTCGCGAGCACGCCCGAGTGCGCGGAGCCACGCAGCGAAGAGCGAGACATACCTCGTGGGTAGGCGAGCGATGAGCGAGTACGCGACAAAGCAATCGGGCGGCGCAGCAGGGGGTTCAGTGCTTTCGTGGCTGTCCATTTTCACGAGCGCCAGCACCCTCGTCTGCTGCGCCCTGCCAGCGCTTCTCGTGACGCTCGGGGCGGGTGCCACACTCGCCTCGCTCGTGGGAATGTTCCCGCAACTCGTCTGGCTCTCGGAGAACAAGGCGCTCGTCTTCGGGGTGGCCGGCGTGATGCTCGCCGTCGCGGGATACTTCCAGTGGCGGGGGCGATTGGCGCCCTGCCCGGCGGACCCGGCGCTCGCGGCGGCCTGCACGCGGCAACGACGGGTGTCGAAGGCGATCTACGCGGTCTCCGTCGCGCTCTACCTGATCGGCGGCTTCTTCGCGTTCATCGCGCCGCTGTTCATGTAGCGTCTCCCCCGCCCCCGCTGGGTGCGCTCGGCGGGGGCCAACGAAGCTTGTCCGTGAATAAAGGAGCGCGCTTGCGCGCTCCCTAAAATCCCCGGAACTTCGCGCAGCCCCCCTGCGTCGATGCGG
>CAZSTF010000102.1:0-8266 GCA_964609555.1 uncultured Alcaligenaceae bacterium
AAGTACAGCACGCGCTCGATGTCGCGCAGCGTCATGTCGAGCACCATGCCAAGCCGCGACGGCAGCGACTTCAGGAACCAGATGTGCGCCACCGGCGAGGCCAGTTCGATGTGCCCCATGCGCTCGCGGCGGACCTTGGCGAGCGTCACCTCGACGCCGCACTTCTCGCAGATCACGCCGCGGTGCTTGAGCCGCTTGTACTTGCCGCAGAGGCACTCGTAATCCTTGATCGGCCCGAAGATCTTGGCGCAGAACAGGCCATCCCGCTCGGGCTTGAACGTGCGGTAGTTGATCGTCTCGGGCTTCTTGACTTCGCCGAAGGACCACGAGCGGATGCGCTCGGGCGAGGCAAGACCGATCTTGATCGCGTCGAACTCCTCGTTCGGCGTGGTTTGCTTGAACAGGTCGAGCAGTGCGTTCATGGGGTGTCCTGTCCTTTCCCGTTACTTGCGCTCGAGGTCGACATCGATGCCGAGCGAGCGGATTTCCTTGACCAGCACGTTGAACGATTCCGGCATGCCGGCATCGATCTTGTGCTCGCCCTTGACGATGTTCTCGTAGACCTTGGTCCGGCCGTTGACGTCGTCCGACTTGACGGTGAGCATCTCCTGCAGCGTGTAGGCGGCACCGTAGGCCTCGAGCGCCCAGACCTCCATCTCGCCGAAGCGCTGGCCACCGAACTGCGCCTTGCCGCCCAGCGGCTGCTGCGTGACGAGGCTGTACGGGCCGGTGGAGCGGGCGTGCATCTTGTCGTCGACCAGGTGATGGAGCTTCAGCATGTGCATGTAGCCCACGGTCACCGGGCGGTCGAAGGCCTCGCCGGTACGGCCGTCGTAGAGAATCGTCTGGCCGGATTCCGGCAGGCCCGCGAGCTTGAGCATCGACTTGATATCGGCCTCGGTCGCGCCATCGAACACGGGGGTCGCGAATGGCACGCCATGTCGCAGGTTCTCGGCGAGTTCGAGCATCTCGTCGTCCTTGAGACTCTTGACGTCCTGCGGGGCGCCGATCTCGTGATAGAGGTGCTCGACGAAGCCGCGGATTTCCTTGACGTTGGCCTGGGCTTTCAGCATCTCGTCGATCTTGCGGCCGACGCCCTTGGCCGCCCAGCCGAGGTGCACCTCGAGGATCTGGCCGACGTTCATTCGCGACGGCACGCCCAGCGGATTGAGGACGATGTCGACGGTCGTGCCGTCAGCCATGTGCGGCATGTCTTCGACCGGCACGATCTTCGACACGACGCCCTTGTTGCCGTGGCGGCCAGCCATCTTGTCGCCGGGCTGCAGGCGACGCTTGACGGCCACATAGACCTTGACCATCTTGAGCACGCCCGCGGGCAGCTCGTCGCCTTGGGTGAGCTTCTTCTTCTTGAGTTCGAAGGCGGCGTCGAACTCGGTGCGCACAGCCGTCAGGCTGTCCTTGACGCTCTCGAGTTGCCGTGCGGCCTCGTCGTCGGCAAGACGCAGGTCGAACCAGTCATAGCGGCCGAGGCTCGCAAGGTATTCGTGCGTGAGGGCGGTGCCCTTGGGCAGCTTCTTGGGCCCGCCGCTCGCGATCTTGCCGATCAGCAGACGCTCGAGTCGCTCGAATGCGTCGTTCTCCACGATGCGAAGCTGGTCGGCCAGGTCCTTCTTGTAGCCGCGCAGTTCCTCGTCGATGATGAGCTGGGCGCGCTTGTCACGCTGGATACCTTCGCGCGTGAACACCTTCACGTCGATGACCGTGCCCGAGATGCCGGACGGGACGCGGAGCGAGGTGTCCTTCACGTCGCTTGCCTTCTCGCCGAAGATGGCGCGCAGGAGCTTCTCTTCCGGCGTGAGCGTGGTCTCGCCCTTCGGCGTGACCTTGCCCACGAGCACGTCGCCCGCCTCGACCTCGGCGCCGATGTAGACGATGCCGGATTCGTCGAGTCGGGTGAGTTGCGCCTCGCCCAGGCTCGCGATGTCGCGCGTGATCTCCTCCTCACCCAACTTGGTGTCGCGTGCGACGACGGTGAGTTCCTCGATATGGATCGAGGTGTAGCGATCGTCGGCGACGACGCGCTCGGAGATGAGGATCGAGTCTTCGTAGTTAAAGCCGTTCCACGGCATGAACGCGACCAGCATGTTCTGGCCAAGCGCAAGCTCGCCCTTGTCGGTGGAGGCACCGTCCGCGATCACATCGCCCTTTTCGAGCACGTCACCGAGCTTGACCAGCGGACGCTGGTTGATGTTCGTGTTCTGGTTCGAGCGGGTGTACTTGACGAGGTTGTAGATGTCGACACCCGCCTCACCCGGGCGGGTTTCGCTGTCGTTCACCCGCACGACGACGCGCGAGGCGTCCACGTAGTCCACCTTGCCGCCGCGGCGCGCGGTGACCACCGTGCCGGAGTCGATGGCCGCCGTGCGCTCGACGCCGGTGCCGACGAAGGGCTTCTCCGGGCGCAGACAGGGCACCGCCTGCCGTTGCATGTTCGAGCCCATGAGCGCGCGGTTCGCGTCGTCATGCTCGAGGAAGGGAATCAGCGAAGCGGCGACCGAGACGATCTGCGAGGGCGCAACGTCCATGAAGTTGACTTCGCTCGCGGCGACCATCTTGGATTCGCCATCCTTGCGGGAGAGGACGAGCTCGCTCACGAAGTTGCCGTTCTTGTCGAGCGGCGTGTTCGCCTGCGCGATCGTGTAGCCGGCTTCCTCGATCGCGGAGAGGTAGACGATCTCGTTGGTGACCTTGCCGTCGACGACCTTGCGGTACGGGGTCTCGATGAAGCCGTAGTTGTTGACGCGAGCGAAGAGCGCGAGCGAGTTGATGAGGCCGATGTTCGGCCCTTCCGGCGTTTCGATCGGGCAGACACGACCGTAGTGCGTCGGGTGCACGTCGCGCACCTCGAAGCCGGCACGCTCGCGCGTGAGGCCGCCGGGACCGAGCGCCGAGACCCGCCGCTTGTGCGTGATCTCGGACAGCGGGTTGGTCTGATCCATGAACTGCGAGAGCTGGCTCGAGCCGAAGAACTCCTTCAGCGCGGCCGAGATCGGCTTCGCGTTGATGAGGTCATGCGGCATGAGGTTCTCGCTCTCGGCCTGGCCGAGGCGTTCCTTCCCGGCGCGTTCGACGCGGGCCAGACCGGATCGGAACTGGTTTTCGGCGAGCTCACCCACCGAGCGCACACGCCGATTGCCGAGGTGGTCGATGTCGTCCACCTCGCCGCGGCCATTGCGCAGGTCGAGGATGACGCCCACGACGTCGAGGATGTCCTCATGCGTGAGCACCATCGGCCCTTCGATCGTGTCGCGACCGAGGCGGCGGTTGAACTTCATGCGTCCCACGCGCGAGAGGTCATAGCTCTCCGGCAGGAAGAACATTCGGTTGAAGAGCGCTTCCACAGCCTCGGCCGTCGGCGGCTCGCCGGGGCGCATCATGCGGTAGATCGCCACCCGCGCGGTGGTCTTGTCCGGCACGTCATCGGTGCGGAGCGTCATCGAGATCCACGGACCCTCGTCGAGCTCGTTGATGTAGAGGGTCTGGATATGCTCGATGCCGGCTTCGACGATCTTCTTGACCGACTCTTCGTTCAGCTCGTCGTTGGCCTTCACGAGGACTTCGCCGGTCTCGGGGTCGACGATGTTCTTCGCCGAGATGCGGCCGTAGAGGTCCTCGATCGGGAGGTTCAGGCGCTGGGTGCCGGCGTTGGTGAGATCCCGGATGTGTTTGGCCGTGACCCGCTTTTCCTTGGGAACGATGACGGTGCCGTCCGGGGCCGTGATGTCGTAGCGCGCGACTTCACCCTTGAGACGCTCGGGCACGAAGGCGATCTGGATGCCCTGCGGCGTGAAATGGATATCGTCGAACTTGAAGTAGCGTGCGAGGATCTCTTCGTTGGAGAGCCCCAGCGCCTTCAGCAGGATCGTGACCGGCATCTTGCGGCGCCGGTCGATCCGGAAGTAGAGGTAGTCCTTCGGGTCGAACTCGAAGTCGAGCCAGGAACCGCGATAGGGAATGACGCGCGCCGAAAACAGCAGCTTGCCCGAGCTGTGGGTCTTGCCCTTGTCGTGCTCGAAAAAGACCCCCGGTGAGCGGTGGAGCTGGGAGACGATCACCCGCTCGGTGCCGTTGATGACGAAGGAGCCGTTCTCGGTCATGAGCGGGATCTCGCCCATGTAGACCTCGCTCTCCTTCACCTCCTTGACGGTTTCCTTGGCAGCCTCCCGGTCGTAGATGATCAGCCGCACCTTGGCCCGCACCGGTGCTGCGTAGGTCAGGCCGCGCTGCTGGCACTCGACGACGTCGAACGGTGGCGTACCCAGCGCATAGCTCACGTATTCGAGCTTGGCGAACCCGTTGTGCGAGGTGATCGGAAAGATGGAGCGGAAGGCGGACTCCAGACCGATGGACTGGCGCTCGGCGACCGGGACGCCGACCTGCAGGAACTCGTTGTAGGAGGCGATCTGCGTCTCGAGCAGAAACGGGAAGTCAAGCACCGCGCCCGGCGATCCGAAGCTTTTGCGGATGCGTTTCTTTTCGGCGAAGGAATAGCTCATGAGGTCCTCGGGTTGGGAGTCACCGGGCGGCGGGGACGAGACGCGCGCGGAGACGCGCGATCCGCTCGCCGGAGAACGCCGACAGGGGCGCTCTTTCCATTGCAGACGTGCCGTTGTCGCCCGTGGCCCGGCAAGCCTGCAAGGGAAAGGGCTGCAGCCCCGCGGAAGGGGGTGCAGCCCAGGCGGGGGTCGGGATTACTTGATCTCGACCTTGGCGCCAGCGTCCTCGAGCTTTTTCTTGGCGGCTTCGGCGTCGGCCTTGGGCATCGCCTCCTTGACCGTCTTGGGCGCGCCGTCGACCAGGTCCTTCGCCTCCTTGAGGCCGAGACCCGTGATCTCGCGCACCGCCTTGATGACGCCGACCTTGTTGGCGCCGGCCTCCTTGAGCACGACGTCGAATTCGGTCTTCTCTTCAGCTGCGGGCGCCGCAGCTGCACCTGCACCACCGGCGGCCGGAGCGGCCATGGCGGCGGCCGAGACGCCGAACTTCTCTTCGATCGCCTTGACCAGGTCGTTCAGCTCCATGACCGACATCGTGTCGAGGGCGGCCAGAAAATCGTCTTTGTTGAATGCCATGATTGTGTGTTCCTGAAATGGGTTGGGATGAATATCGGGGTGGCCGTGCGATCAGGCGGCGGCAGCCTCGGGTTGACCTCTTTTCTCGGCCACCGCGGCAAGCACACGCGCCATGCGGGCGACCGGCGAATTGAGCAAGCCGGCCAGCTGGGCGAGCAGCACTTCGCGGCCCGGGATCGACGCGAGTGCGGCAACGCCTGCGCGGTCGAGCAACTTGCCGTTGAACGCGCCGGCGCGGATGACGATCTTGTCGTTGGTCTTGGCGAACTCGTTGACGACCTTGGCTGCGGCCACGGCATCGGTCGAGAAGCCATAGATCAACGGACCCGTCATCTCGCCCGTCGCCACCTCGAAGGCGGAACCCGCCACGGCACGTCGTGCAAGCGTGTTCTTGAGGACATGCAGATACACGCCCTGTTCACGCGCCGACTTGCGCAGCTTGGTCATGTCCGCCACGGTCGTGCCGCGATACTCGGCCATCACGAGCGTCTGCGCATTGACCACCTGCGCCTTGACCTCGTCGATGACTGCGGCCTTCTCTGTGCGATTCAGACTCAAGTCATTTCTCCTGCAAAACCCGCGATGCACATGCATCACGGGTGGGTTTCAGCGTGTCTGCCCGCACTTTCCATCCCGTTCGCGACCCCTGGGATCACGCCCGGACGATCGTTCCGGCGGATACGCCATCTGCGCTGGCTGCCATCCGAGGATGGGTCGATTAAGTCGGACGGCACGCCTTCTCGCGGCCGATCCGTCACCAGCGGTCTCTGATAGCCCGCGGCTCGCGCCACGGCCCACCAATTCCTGTGTTCCTTACTGTGCCGTATTGCCCTGTGCAGCGAACGCGCCGGTGTCCACGCGGACACCGCGCCCCATGGTGCTCGAAACGCTGACCTTCTTCAGGTAGACGCCCTTGGCCGCAGCCGGCTTCGCCTTCTGGAGCGCGTCGATCAGCGCGCGCAGGTTGCTTTCAAGTGCGGTCAGCTCGAACGAGGCGCGACCGATCGTGGCGTGCACGATGCCGGCCTTGTCGGTCCGGTACTGCACCTGGCCTGCCTTGGCGTTCTTGACGGCGGTCGCCACGTCGGGCGTCACGGTACCGACTTTCGGGTTTGGCATCAGGCCCCGCGGACCGAGCACCTGACCGAGCGTTCCGACAACGCGCATGGCATCGGGCGAGGCGATGACAACGTCGAAATCCATGAAGCCGCCCTTGACACGCTCGGCAAGATCATCGAAGCCGACCACGTCGGCACCGGCTGCCTTGGCTTCCTCGGCCTTCGCGCCTTGTGCGAACACCGCCACACGAACCGTCTTGCCCGTACCCGCCGGCATGACCAGCGAGCCGCGAACCGTCTGGTCGGACTTCTTGGCATCGATGCCGAGATTCACGGCCACGTCGATCGACTCGTTGAACTTGGCCGTCGCGCATTCCTTGGCGAGCGCGAGCGCATCGGTCACCGGATACAGCTTGTCCGCCTGCACCTTGCCGGCAAGCGCTTTCTGGCGTTTGGTGAGCTTGGCCATGATCAGTTGACTCCTTCCACCGTGATGCCCATCGAGCGTGCGCTGCCCGCGATCGTACGGACGGCGGCGTCCATGTCCGCTGCCGTGAGGTTGGGCATCTTGACCTTGGCGATGGCCTCGGCCTGGGCGCGGGTGAGCTTGCCGACCTTGTCCGTGTGGGGCTTGGAAGAGCCCTTCTGGACCTTGGCTTCCTTCTTGATCAGGTACGTCGCCGGCGGCGTGCCCATGATGAAGGTGAAGCTCTTGTCGGCGAACGCGGTGATGGTGACCGGGATTGGCATGCCCGGCTCCATGCCCTGCGTCTGGGCGTTGAACGCCTTGCAGAACTCCATGATGTTCAGACCGCGCTGACCGAGCGCGGGACCGATGGGCGGCGAAGGATTGGCCTTGCCCGCCGGGACTTGCAGCTTGATGAAGCCGACGATTTTCTTTGCCATGATGGCTCCTGGTTGTGGGTGCAAACGAAGGCGGGTTCAGACCGCCGTCTCCCCGTTTCACATCGGCCGCCCGTTGCCGGTCGGCCGCGAAATCTGTGCGCGCGTCGCGGCGCGGTCAGGCTTTCTCGACTTGACCGAAGTCGAGCTCCACCGGAGTGGCCCGCCCAAAAATCATGACCGAGACATGCAGCTTGGTCTTTTCGTAGTTCACATCCTCGACGCTGCCGGTGAAGTCCGCGAACGGGCCGTCCTTCACCCGCACCATCTCGCCGACCTCGAACACGATCTTGGGCTTCGGCTTCTCTGCCCCGGTCTGGAGCTGGCCCAGGATGGTGTCCACCTCTTTCTGGGAGATCGGTGCCGGGCGCGTTGCCGTGCCGCCGATGAAGCCGGTGACCTTGGGCGTGCTCTTGACGAGGTGCCACGTCTCGTCGGTCATCTCCATCTGGACGAGCACATAGCCCGGGAAGAACTTGCGCTGAGTAAGCGCCTTCTGCCCGTTCTTGATCTCGACCACCTCTTCTTCGGGCACGAGCACTTCGCCGAACTTGTCGGCGACATCGGAGCGGGCGATCCGCTCCTTGAGGGTCTTCATGACACTCTTCTCGAAGCCGGAGAACGCATGCACGACATACCAGCGCTTGGCGCTCGCGGGCGCTGCGGTCGGCGCAGCCGCTTCGGTGGACCCGGCTTCTGGGGTGGCGGTCTCTGTGCTCATCGAAAGCGCTCTTGATGAAGGCGATTGAAAAACGGCGCGCAGGTCAACCGCGCTGCGTCAGCCACGCCACGGCCAGCGCGATGATCCAGTCGACGAAGAACAGGAACAGCGACATGATGACCACGAAGATGAACACGATGCCGGTCATCTGGACGGTTTCCTTCCGGCTCGGCCAGGCCACCTTCTTGCCTTCGTCGAGCGCCTCGCGCGCGAACTGCGCGAAGTCCTTGCCCGGCGTGGAGAGGTACATGAGTCCCGCGCCGACGAGCAACCCAGCCACGACGATGGCCAGCCGAAGGACCAAGGCCGACTCGGCGAAGTGGTAGAAGCCGTAAACACCGACCCCCACAGCAGCGAGCGCGGCAAGCGATGCGGCCCAGTTCTTGACGGTGTCGTTCATGGATTCAACGGGTTGGGTGGCAGGGGCGGAGGGAATCGAACCCCCATCGACGGTTTTGGAAACCGTAGCTTTACCACTAAGCTACGCCCCT
>CAZSTF010000103.1:0-8111 GCA_964609555.1 uncultured Alcaligenaceae bacterium
TGCTGGTCGCAAATCGCGCGGCCGTCCGTCTGCCCGCAGAGCGGCTGGCCCGCCTCGAAGCACGACTGGCGATGGCGGCCGGTGCGCTGTGCGACCGACCGCGCCAGCGCCTCGTGCGCGCCGCGGACGCGCTCGCCCTGCTCGATCCGGAACGCGTGCTCGAACGGGGCTACGCCGTTGTCTTCGATGCGGCCGGGGGCGTGGTGAGCGATGCGTCGCGCGTCCGCCCGGGCGACGCCCTGCGCCTGCGCCTGGCGCGCGGGGAAATCCAGGCGGTGGCGGGCGAGAGGCCCTCCCCTCCCGCAAACTAAACTTGCAAGTTTGCTCGGAGCCGTTGACGGCTCTTTTGGCACCTCACCCAGCCCCCCATCACCATGAAACTCGCTGATATCCGGGAAAAGTTCCTCGCCTACTTCGAATCGAAGGGGCACACACGCGTGGCCTCGTCGCCGCTCTTTCTCGCGAACGATCCGACGCTCATGTTCGTGAACTCCGGCATGGTGCAATTCAAGGACGTGTTCACGGGCGCGGACCGGCGACCCTACGTGCGCGCCACCACCGCGCAGCGCAGCGTGCGGGCCGGGGGCAAGCACAACGATCTCGAGAACGTGGGCTACACCGCCCGGCACCACACGTTCTTCGAGATGCTGGGCAACTTCTCCTTCGGCGACTATTTCAAGCAGGACGCCATCGCCTACGCCTGGGAGTTGCTCACCACCGTCTACAAGCTGCCGCCGGAGAAGCTCTGGGTCACCGTCTACGCCGAGGATGACGAGGCCTACGCGATCTGGCGCGATCAGGTGGGCGTACCGGTCGAGCGCATCGTGCGCATCGGCGACAACAAGGGTGCCCGCTACGCGAGCGACAACTTCTGGATGATGGGCGACACGGGGCCCTGCGGCCCGTGCAGCGAAATCTTCTACGACCACGGCCCCGAGGTCGAGGGCGGCCCGCCGGGCTCGCCCGACGCCGATGGCGACCGCTACATCGAGATCTGGAATCTCGTCTTCATGCAGTTCGAGCGGGAGGTCAAGGATGGGCCGATGAAGCCGCTGCCCAAGCCCTCGATCGACACCGGCATGGGCATCGAGCGCCTCGCAGCCATCCTGCAAGGCGTGCACTCGAACTATGAGATCGACCTTTTTCAGGCCCTGATCGCTGCCGCGGCGCGGGAGACCGGCACGACCGATCTCGAGAACCCCTCCCTGCGCGTCATCGCGGACCACATCCGCGCCTGCGCCTTCCTCATCACCGACGGCGTGATTCCCTCGAACGAGGGCCGCGGCTACGTGCTTCGCCGCATCATCCGGCGCGCGCTTCGGCACGGCTACAAGCTCGGCCAGACCCAGCCGTTCTTCCACCGGCTGGTCGAGGATCTCGACCGCGAGATGGGCGCCGCCTATCCGGAGCTCACCGCCGCAAAGACCCGTGTGATCGAAGCACTCAAGACCGAGGAGGAGCGCTTCGGCGAGACGCTCACCCACGGCATGGCCATCCTGGAGCGGGCGCTGGCCGGGGGCGGCAAGACACTCGATGGCGCGGTCGCCTTCCAGCTCTACGACACCTACGGCTTTCCGCTCGACCTCACGGCCGATGTCTGCCGCGAGCGCGGCGTGGCGGTGGACGAAGCGGGCTTTACGGCCGCGATGGAGAAGCAGCGCACCCAGGCGCGTGCCGCCGGCAAGTTCAAGGCCGCCGAAGTGCTCGCCTATGATGGACCGAAGACCGCCTTCCACGGCTACGAGCGTCTCGCCGAAAGCGCACGCATCGTTGCGCTCTACCGCGAGGGCACGCCGGTCGAGCGGTTGACGGCGGGCGAACGCGGCATCGTGGTGCTCGACCAGACGCCGTTCTACGCCGAAAGCGGCGGCCAAGTCGGCGATCGCGGTGAGCTCGCTGGCGACGGCGTGCGCTTCGTGGTCGAGGACACGCAGAAGGTGGTGCCGGACGTGTTCGGTCACCACGGCCAGGTTGCCGCAGGCACGCTCTCGGTCGGCCAGACGATCGAAGCCCGGGTCGATCGCGAGGCCCGCGAGCGCACGATGCGCAACCACTCCGTGACCCACATCATGCACAAGGCGCTGCGTGAAGTGCTGGGCAGCCACGTGGCGCAGAAGGGCTCGCTCGTCGATGCGGACAAGACCCGCTTCGACTTTGCCCACAATGCCCCGATGACCGAGGCGCAGATCCGCGAGGTCGAAGCCCGCGTGAACGCCGAAATCCTCGCCAACACCGGCACCGATGCGCGCGTCATGCCGATCGAGCAGGCCAAGACCTCGGGCGCGGTCATGCTCTTCGGCGAGAAGTATGGCGACGAGGTGCGCGTGCTCACGATCGGCACATCCAAGGAATTCTGCGGCG
Organism: uncultured Alcaligenaceae bacterium; assembly: GCA_964609555.1. Lineage (GTDB taxonomy): Bacteria > Pseudomonadota > Gammaproteobacteria > Burkholderiales > Casimicrobiaceae > Casimicrobium. Next base: position 2,362 of record CAZSTF010000103.1, read on the forward strand.
GCACGCACGTGGCCCGCACCGGCGACATCGGCTTCTTCAAGATCGTCTCCGAAGGTGGCGTGGCGGCCGGCGTGCGGCGGGTCGAAGCAGTCACCGGCGATCGTGCCGTGGCCTATGCCCAGGAGTTGGAGGCGCGGCTTGCGCGCATCGCCGAAACGGTGAAGGCGCCCTCGGCTGAAGTCGTCACGAAGATTGCCCAGTTGCAGGAGCATGTGAAGGCGGTCGAGAAGGAACTGGCCGCCCTGAAGAGCAAACTCGCAGCTGCGTCCAGCGGGGACCTCGTCTCTCGCGCCGTGGAGCGCGACGGCGTGCGCCTGCTCGCCGCGCGCGTCGAGGCCGCGGACGCCAAATCCCTGCGCGAGGTGGTGGACGATCTCAAGAACCGCCTGGGCAGCGGTGTGATCCTCCTGGGCAGCGTCACGCCCGACGGCAAGGTGAGCCTCTGCGCCGGCGTCACGGCCGACCTGACCGGCCGCTTCAAGGCCGGCGAGATCGTCGCGCGCGCCGCGGCGGTCGTCGGTGGCAAGGGCGGCGGACGGCCTGACATGGCCATGGCGGGCGGCACGGACGCGGGCAAGCTCGACGAGGCGCTGGCGACACTCGCCTGAAACACCTCGTCGTTTTGACCCGCGTCATTGGAACTGCAATCGGCGCCGCGCGGTCGTAGCGGGGCCTGCCTGACCTGTTACACAATCACACCCATGAAGCATCTCTCCGCCCTCCTCCTCGGCGCGTGGCTCGCGTTCGCGCCCGCCGCCTTTGCGAGTGATGCCCACAAGCACGACCACAAGCACGACGATAAGGTCGTCGTCGGAAGCCTCACGATCCATCACCCCTGGGCCCGCGCGGTGCCGAGCGCTGCAGTCCGGAATTCGGCCGCCTTTTTCACGATCGAGAACAAGGGCGCGCCCGATCGCCTGCTCGCGGTCAGTGGCACGGTCGCAGACAAGATCGAGATCCACACAATGGTGCGCGAGGCCGGCGTGATGCGCATGCGCGAGGTCAAGGCGCTCGACGTGCCGACCAACGGCAAGGTCGAGCTCAAACCCGGCGGGCTGCACATCATGCTGATCGGTCTCAAGGCGCCGCTCAAGGAGGGCGACCGCTTCCCGCTCACGCTGCGTTTCGAGAAGGCGGGTGAAGTGAAGCTCGACGTCCTCGCCGAGAAGGGGCACCACCATCACGGACATGACCATGGCCACAAGCACTGATCGCGCGTCGACGGCCGCCCTCACCCCTGGCCCTCTTCCGGGAGGAGAGGGAGCAGGTCGCCGTGCGACCACCACCGTGCCTCTCCCTGTGGGAGAGGCCGGCCCGCAGGGCCGGGTGAGGGAATCACTCGCGACGCTCGCACCCGCATCGGAACGCCCTCACCCCGACCCTCTCCCGGAGGGAGAGGGAGCAGGTCGCCGTGCGACCACCACCGTGCCTCTCCCCGTGGGAGAGGCCGGCCCGCAGGGCCGGGTGAGGGAATCACTCGCGACGCTCGCAGCCGCATCGGAACGCCCTCACCCCGACCCTCTCCCGGAGGGAGAGGGAGCGGATCGCCGCGCAACCAGCGCAGCACCTCTCCCCGTGGCAGAGGGCGTCCGACGCCGCTTCCTGATCGCGGCCGCGCAGCTCTCGCTCGCCACCGGCGTCCTCGGACTCGTCGGCTGCTCGCAGGGCAGCGGCCCGAAACTCTCGTTCAAGACGACCGACATCACCGGGGCGAACTTCGCCCGCTCGCTCGCGCTCACCGATGCAGCCACCGGCGAGCCACGCACGCTTGAAAGTTACCGCGGCAAGGTCACGGTCTTCTTCTTCGGCTACATGTTCTGTCCGGACTATTGTCCGACCACGATGAGCACGTTGAACGCCGCACTCGGCAAGATGAAGCCCGAGGAGGCGGCAAAGGTGCAGGTCGTCTTCGTCACGGTCGATCCGAAGCGCGATCAGCCCAAGCTCCTGACCGACTACGTCCGCGCGTTCAATCCGAGCTTCGCCGCGCTCACCGGCAGCGAGCAGCAGATCGCCGAGACCGCGAAGGAGTGGAAGATCATCTACCAGAAGGCGCAGGTGAAAGACGAGAACACCTACCTCGTCGATCACTCCACCCAGATGTACGCCTTCGACGGCCAAGGGCGGTTGCGCCTGCTCATCAAGCACGAAACCGGCCCTGAAATCATCGCGGAGGATCTGGCGACGCTCGTGCGCACGACAACTTGAAAGGGTTGCAGGTCGGGCTGCGCAGCCGATTGTTCGGCGTCTCCTCAGACGTTGAACATGAGCGCCCGCTCCTCCTGCGACGGCGCAAACCCCTCGCGCTCGTAGGCATCGAAGATCGCGTCCACCACGGCCCGCGGCTCGTCGATCACGCGCATGAGATCGACGTCGCCGGGTGAGATGAGGCCGTTGCCTTCGAGCTCGCGCCGCATCCAGTCGAGCAGCCCGCTCCAGAACCCGCCATCGCAGAGGATGATCGGGATGCGTCGCGTCTTGCCGGTCTGCACGAGGGTGAGCGCCTCGCACAGCTCATCGAGCGTGCCGAAGCCCCCCGGCATGCAGACGAGCGCCATGCTTGAGCGGATGAAGGCGAGCTTCCGGTTGAAGAAATACTTGAACGAGATCCCCATGTCTTGCCACGGGTTGCCATGCTGTTCGTGCGGCAGCTGGATGTTGAGCCCGATCGAGAGACTCTCGCCCGCGAAAGCCCCCTGATTGGCTGCCTGCATGATGCCGGGCCCGCCGCCGGAGATCACCGAGAAGCCCGCGTCCGAGAGCAGCCGCGCGAGCTCGACCGTGCGTTCGTACCAGCGATGCCCAGGCTGGATGCGCGCGCTGCCGAAGATCGACACCGCAGGCTTCACGGGCCGAAGCTTCTCGGTCGCGTAGACGAACTCCGACATCATCTGCAGCGCACGCCAAGACTCCTGCCCCGGCGTCAGATCGAGCGCACTGCGGCCCGCGGCCCGCGCTGCATGTTTCAATTGGGTCCGCGCCTTCTCGGACTGCTCTCTCACACCCATGGCTCACGCCTCGAATAAGTTCGTTCGGAAACTCGTGCTGGTTGACGGGTCATCTTACCTGTACCGTGCCTTCCACGCGATGCCCGATCTGCGCACCCGCGCGGGCGAGCCCACGGGCGCGATCCGCGGCGTGTTCACGATGCTCAGGCAACTGGTGGCGCAGGAGACGCCCGACTACTTCGCCGTCGTGTTCGACGCGCCCGGGAAGACCTTCCGCGATGACTGGTATCCCGAGTACAAGGCGAACCGTGCGCCGATGCCCGAGGCCATGCGGCCCCAGATCGAACCGCTTCACACGCTCATCCGCGCCCAGGGCTGGCCGCTGCTCGTGGAGACCGGCGTCGAGGCCGACGACGTGATCGGCACGCTCGCCCGTGCGGCCGAACGCGACGGCATCACCTGCGTGATCTCGACCGGCGACAAGGATCTCGCGCAGCTCGTCTCACCGACGATCACGCTCAAGAACACGATGTCGGGCGAAGTGCTCGATGAAGCGGGCGTGCTCACGAAGTTTGCAGTTCGCCCTGATCAGATGATCGATTACCTCACGCTGATCGGCGACAGCGTGGACAACGTGCCCGGCGTGGACAAGGTCGGCCCGAAGACGGCCGCCAAATGGCTCAAGGAATACGGCTCGCTCGACCGCATCATCGCCTCGGCCGATCAGATTGGCGGCGCCGTCGGCGAGAACCTGCGGCGCGCGCTCGAATGGCTGCCGGAGGGCCGCAGGCTGCTCACCGTCAAATGCGATCTCGATCTGTCCTACGGCGTGACCGATCTCGTGATCCGGCCTCCCGATGAGGCCGAACTGCGCCAACTGTTCGAGCGCTTCGAGTTCCGCACGCTCGCCAATGAACTGCGGGCGCAGCAGGCACCGACGGCAGCGGCTGCGCCACACGCCGCCCCGGCGCCTTCGCGCAGCATGGCAGCCACGCCGACTCCAGCCGCAGCAGCGGGTGCATCCCGCCCCCGCAGCGAACGCCGCTACCGGACGATCCTCACCGAGGACGAGCTCGACGCCGTCCTCGCGGCGATCTCGGCCGCGCCGCTCACCTGCTTCGACACCGAAACCACCTCGCTCGACCCGATGCGCGCCCGGCTCGTGGGTCTTGCCTTCGCCTGGCAGCCCTTCGAGGCGGTCTACATCCCGCTTGCGCACCGCTACACGGGCGCGCCGGACCAGCTGCCGCTCGAGCCCACACTCGCGCGGCTCAAGCCGTGGTTCGAGGATGCGACCCGCAAGAAGGTGGCCCAGAACGCGAAGTACGACGAGCACGTGCTCGCCAATCACGGTATCGCGCTCGCCGGGCTCGAGCACGACACGCTCCTCGCCGACTACGTGCTCGAAAGCCACAAGCTGCACGACATGGACGCCCTCGCGGCGCGCTTCCTCGACGAGCAGACGATCAAGTACGAAGACGTCGCCGGCAAGGGAGCCAGGCAGATCGGCTTCGATGAGGTCGACATCGCCCGCGCCACCGAGTACAGCGCGGAGGATGCCGATGTCACGCTCCGGCTCCACCATGCCATCCATCCGCTCCTGGCCGCCGAACCCCGGCTGCTCTCGGTCTACCGTGACATCGAGCTGCCGGTGCGCGCCGTGCTCGTGCGCGTGGAACGGCACGGCGTCCTCATCGACTCGGCACTGCTCGCACGGCAATCGCACGAGCTCGGCCGTGCGGTGGAGGCGCTCGAGGCCAAGGCGCACGAGCTCGCAGGCCAACCTTTCAACCTCGGCTCACCGAAGCAGCTCGGCGAGATCCTCTTCGGCAAGCTCGGTCTGCCGGTCAAGCGCAAGACGGCGACCGGCCAGCCCTCGACCGACGAAGAAGTGCTCACCGAACTCGCGGCCGACTATCCGCTGCCGAAGGTCATCCTCGAGCACCGTTCACTCGCCAAGCTGAAGGGCACCTACACCGACAAGCTGCCCGCCATGGTCAACCCGGCAACCGGCCGGGTCCACACGAATTACGGCCAGGCCACCGCGGTGACCGGGCGGCTCGCGAGCAACGACCCGAACCTGCAGAACATCCCCGTGCGCACGCCCGAAGGCCGCGCGATCCGGCAGGCCTTCATCGCGCCGCCCGGGCATCGCATCGTCTCGGCCGACTACTCGCAGATCGAGCTGCGCATCATGGCGCACCTGTCGGAAGATCCGGCGCTCGTCGATGCCTTCGCCCGCGGACTCGACATCCACAAGGCCACCGCGAGCGAGATCTTCGGCGTGCCGGTCACCGAGGTCACCCCCGAGCAGCGCCGCTACACGAAGGCCGTCAACTTCGGGCTCATCTACGGCATGGGCGCCTTCGGTCTCGCGCAGCAGCTCGGCATCGAGCGCAACGCCGCCCAGCAGTTCATCGACCGCTACTTCGCCCGCTACCCCGGCGTGGCGGAATACATGCAGCGCACGCGCGAGTTCGCCCGTGCCCACGGCTACGTCGAAACCGTATTCGGACGGCGCCTCACGCTCGTGGACATCAATGGCGGCAGTGGCCCGCGCCGTGCCGCGGCCGAGCGCGCGGCGATCAATGCCCCGATGCAGGGCACGGCAGCCGACCTGATCAAGCTCGCGATGATCGCGGTCGACCGCTGGCTCGGCGAAGCCCGGCTCGCCACCCGGCTCATCATGCAGGTGCATGACGAGCTCGTCTTCGAAGTGCCCGAGGCCGAACTCGACCGTGTGCGGGCCGAGGTGCCACGCCTCATGACCTCGGTCGCCACCCTCAAGGTGCCCCTCGTCGC
>CAZSTF010000104.1:0-8083 GCA_964609555.1 uncultured Alcaligenaceae bacterium
AGCGTCGCGTTCGCAATGCGAAGGTCGGGAGTTCGATCCTCCTCGTCTCCACCACCATCCAACGCCCAACCTCGATCGGTTGGGCGTTTTTAATAGCTACACAGCGTGCCGTCGGAAAGAGCACGATCGTCTGGGACTTGATCTCGGTTGGAGGCTACTTCTCCGGTTTTTGTGATCGCCAACAGAGGCCCTACTCTTTCCGAGCCGCCTTTTGCCCCGAAGACTAGTGCCGCTTAATCTGTTGTAAGCGCTACCACCGGCTGCGGGTTCAGTCACTCATGCGAGCTTAGCGCCGACCTCTTCGCAGACGCTCTCGACCACGGTCGCCACTTCGTGCAGGAAGGAATTGCGATCCGGCGAGGGGGTTACGTCAGGAATAGGCGCAGCGCGCTCATAGATGCGCTGGCCGATGATCGAGGCGCGTGTGTAGCTAGAACCGCGACCGGACTGGTTGAATGCCGACTGCCAATCCTGTACCCGCTCGAACCTAACGCGACGGGCGGCAAGGTCTAGTATCTTGGCGGAAAGCGCATTGGCCAAGCTGTCAAAGACCTGCTGCTTATGCTTGTCGTCGGTCGGTTCAACACGATCCCACCGTACCGGATTCTGCAGCAGCACATACAGCTGATCCTGAAGCTGCTTGCGCAGATCCGCGACCGGCTTGAGGTTGTCGTACTCGTCGCCAAGACCCGGCGTGCTGAGCCTTCGGCTCAGTGCCCAAATGCGCTTCCAGTGCTCCTTGCTGACCCCAGGCTTGTGATCGAGACCTAGGCGCGGCCACCACGCATCGCGGAAGCTCCCGGCAGCGTTTTTAACGGCCAAGACGAGGTTCATTCGGTCGTACACCGGCTTCGCGAGCACGGGCTCGGGCTTCTCGACGATGGCATCGATTGCCGCGAGCAGCGCCTGCAGTTGTGCAATGGTCCGCTTGTGGGTCTTTTTCGTGGCGTCCAGGTCTTCGTCTATCCCGCCGACGAAGAAGCAGGCGTCCTTCAGACGGCCGCGAAGCGCTCGCTCCGCGAACGGACCGAGTTCCTCACCAATGGAGGCGAGGACGTTTTCGGCGGAAGCCAGGACGTGCTGCTCTTTGGCCGCCGCGTTGGGCAGGTTGTCGCCTTTGACCTCGTCGAAGTGCGTGAACACGAGCAGCAGCTTGCTCGCGCTGCCTGAGGTGATCATTTCCTTCATGGCCGCAACCGGCGCGGCCTGCATCGGCTGGATAGCGTTGTCGACGAGCACGACGGCATCCGTCGACTCAATGCGCCGTGTCAGCGAGGTCGAGAGGGCCGCCACCGACTTGGGCGTGTGGCCAAGGCCTTCGCCGTCGAGAAGGACGAGCTTAGGCTGCTGGCCGCCGTTCCACGTTGGCAGGAACGGGCCAGACACCCGGACTCCGTTGACCAGCGGAGTCAGTAGGCGCCCGAAGCGTGAGGAGTAGTTGCTGGAAAAGCGCGAGATCGTCTTGATGAAGATCGCACGGTCATCGGTTTCCCATGACCATGATTGCGGCCAGCCTTGCTTGTTACGACGCACCATGCCATCAGTAAGCAGCGCGAAACGAAGCTCGATCTCGTCCATCAGATCGTCACTAATGCGGTGGAACTCATCGTCTTCACGCAGCCGCCGATCAAGCTCCTCCTCAAACAACTCGTCGACAACCCGCTGGTCCTTCTCGTCTATGGCGCCGAGCTCGGTCCTGATTTGGGCACCGTGGCGGGCAGCGATGGCGCGCAACGCCGTCAACGTCCTCGTCAGCAGCGCATTGGTGGCGTCAAGATCGATCGCGCCGTCAGCAGCGGTCTCCTCGGTCGGCTCCGCGGCGTCGTCTTCGTCATCCTCATCATCGTCGGCGCCTGTCGCCCGCGGTCCGTTGCCGAGCACGTAGTTGAAGCGGAACCGTTGATTCACATGCATCAACAGTTTGCGCAGCACTTCACCGTCGCCGTCACCACGGTAGGCGGACAGTACGGCCTCGCAGATGCACTCGTTCAAATGCTCACGGACTTCGTCGATGGGGAAGAAGGTGACCACGGCTTTGTACGGACCTGACGCAAGCACGACCTCGGTCTCATGCACGGTGGTCTTTGCCGTCGATGTCGACGGAAAGCGCTCGGTCTCCGGGTCCGTGCCGATCAACTGCCGAAGCAGCGTCGTCTTGCCGGCGCCGGTCGTCCCGAGGAGCAGCGCCCGCCGGTAGTCGGAGTCCTTCGATGCCGGCAGCGGAATGATCGACTCGCGGATCGCGCCGAAGTCGCTCTGCTCAGGTTCCATGCCGTGATAGAAGATCTCGACGACCCGGCGATGGAACCGCTTTTCAGCTTCCGCCCTGGCCGACAAGCTCCAGAAGCTCTCCTCTGCCAGTAGCTGGTTGAGTTGATCCTTCAGATCATTAGCCTCGGCTTCGTCGGACGTTCCGAGCCCCTGGCGGACCCGCAGCCCCGGCTTACCGGTGTTCGGATCGACCCGAACCGGGTGACGGAAGATCACTGCCCATGCACTGCGACCCTGCGACCGACTCAGGGTCGCCACAAAACGTTTTTCCATGCCGGATCTCGTTGTTCAAATGTTGTTCCGGAATGGATAGTAGACAGGTCGAGACTGGCGGTCAAGCACAACCTGAACAACGACAGAACAACGTGGGCGCTGATGGGGTGTGGTGGGCGCCGCGTGTGAACTATCTGGCGGCGGCGTCAACCGAAGCGTAAACTGTCAACCTGACTGTCAACCCAAGAAGATCGGAGCCTTCCCGTGAGTGAGAGGATGTCGAACGCGCCGGTGTACTACGCCCTTGCGCAGGCGCACTTCAATCCTGTCGCCGCGATGTCAAACTACGTGGCTCAGATCCAGGATCGCCTGCGGCGCGAGGGATACCCGTTGTTCGAGCCGCAACAGATCACGCGCCTGGTTGTGCCGGGGCCAGGGCAAGCGCAGCAAGCAGAGCCGCAGATTACGCAGGTGCACCAATGGCTCATCACCCGCAGCGACCGCTCGGCCGGGTTCATTCTGGCGCCGTCGGCCATTACCTACCACACGACCCACTACGACACGCACAAGGAGTTCATCCCCGAACTGCTGGGCGGCCTCGCGGCTGTGCATGAGGCGGTCACCCTTGATCACGTCAGCCGGTTGGGTCTTCGCTATCTAGATGCCGTGCTACCTCGCGCCGGCGAGAGCGTGGAGCAGTACCTTGTTGGTGGGTTGCATGGGGTCGAGTTCAATGCGCAGCCACTTTACAGACTGGCGGAATCGGTCTTTAAGACGGGAATTGGCCCGCTGATCCCAATGGGAACGCTCGTGGCTCGGGTGCATAGGATGACCGCGCCCCTGGGGTTCCCGCCGGATATCCAGCCCAGCGGCTTGATGATCAATCCAAAGTTCGAAGTGAAGGAATCTCAAGCGCATGCGGTCATTGATACCGATCACTTCGTCGAGGGCCGCATGCCGATCGACATGGACAGGCTAGGTGAACAGCTGCTCTCGCTGCATGCAACCATCAAATCCGTCTTCCACGCAACGACGACGGATCACGCACGCGGCGCGTGGGCCTGAACCCAGCAAGGCAAACGCCATGTACTTAGCAACACTCCCTTCCCCGCGACCGATGCCGTTCACCGCGCCGATCGGGGCTGCCGCCACCGCCGCCTTTTCGCTGATCGGCTCGGCTCTTGTGATTGGTGGCACCGGCAGTGTTTTCGACCTCTCCCGCGCCGGCGACTGGCGCAGGATGGTGGAAGCGCGCGTGCCCTTTCATGTTGATGTGGGGGCGACAGACGAGAGCCAGGAACAGCGGCCGGATCTGCGATCTGCATCTGAGCACCTTGCCAACATTCGCCAAGTGCTGAATCCGGCCATCGCGGATCTGGCCGCTGTGTTCGGCGTATCGCGGCAGGCGATCTACAAGTGGATCGGCGGAGAAGCGACGCCGGAGCCAGACAAGTTCGAGCGGATTCGCGTCCTCAGCCATGCCGCCGACGCGTTCCGCGACGCCGGCATCGCGCGCGCATCTTCCATGCTGAAGATGAAGGCGTTTGAAGGCCGGTCTTTGCTTGACCTCGCTGCTGCCGGTCAGCTCTTGCCGTCGCACATCCAGGCGCTGATCACCGAAGCCAAGGCGATGGACGCGGCTTACGATCGATCAGGTTTGGCAAAGTCGAAAGCGAAGCCATCGGACGATTGGCGTACCGAGTTGTCCATTCCCGGATCCCCCGAGCGATAGGTCGATGGGCGATGGATGCTGGCGCGCGATACGGACTGGCGACAGGGTGATCTTCTGACCTGCGAGGCTGCAGCCGCCTTAGGTTTGGTCGATGCGACCGACCATGGACACCGCGCGGTCGTCATCACCCATGACTGCGACTTGCCGCACGAAAGCGAGCACTGCGTCGAGGTCATCGTCGCCGGAGTGATCCTCAAGGAAGATCCGCAGTTCTCTTGCGCCAAGCATCCGCGACGACTTCACCTCGCCTACGAGGGAATCAACGCTGCGCCGTTGATTCTTGAGCTCCGGCATGTGGATCGTCGCAGCGTGCCGAAAAGTGACTTTGCTGCGCGCGCTGCCAAAGACTACAGCCTCGCGCTGCCGGTTGACGCGAAGCGTGCCCTGAAGCAGTGGCTTGCCGCGCGATACGGTCGCCCGGCCTTCCCCAATGCCTTCGAAGAGCGGCTGCGCAAGCGCTCTGGCAAGCGTACCGTCGAGCAGCAGATTGCCAAGATTCTGGAGCCCGATGCCAAGTACCTGATCGGGCTGTTCTTCGACCTGGGAGAGCAGCGAGGCACAGAAGCGAGCGAGGGCGAGCCCTACGCGCTGTCGGTTTCTATTGTTTACGATGCCAACGAAGGGGGCGCCGGCGCAAGGGAAGCGGCCGAGCGTGTCGCCACGCAGTTGCGCGATCTGTTCGAAAATACTTATGGAAAGCCCGACGTGGCCACAGAGATCGCGCTCGACGCTTGCGAGGCCGTGGCAGACGCCTATCTGACGCTTGCTGATCTGCGCCGGGTGGATCAGTGGCGCCTGGAGTACATCAGCTTGCGCGATGGCGGGCAGGGCGACTTCCTGCCGGTGGGTGAGATACCGGCGTAGGGGCGAGGGATTACCGTGCCGTTGCGCCGGATTCAGCCCAAGCCCGCACTGGTTGTAGGTGCCGACTTCCTTTTCTGGTGAAGTCCACCACCACCATCCAACACAACCTCGATCGGTTGGGCGTTTTGTTTCTAGCCGTGCCGCAAGCATCCGTGGCCGAATCGATATGCGACGCCGCTGCCTTTGACCGGGGGGTCCGGTAGCCCATGGGCACGCACCGGGCACAATGCACGCCGTGTCCTCGCTTTCCGCCGCGCTCCACACCCCCATCGCTGGTCATGAACCGCTCGACTGGGGCGTGGTCCTGGTCTTTGCGCTCGTCTACCTGGGCATGTTCCTGGGCGGGTTGCCGCGGCTTCGGCTCGATCGCTCGGGGGTCGCGCTGCTCGGCGCGATCGCGGTCATCGGGCTCGGCGCGCTCGACGTGCCCGCGGCGGCGCGTGCGGTGGATCTGCCGACGATCCTGCTGCTCTTTTCCTTCATGGTCATCTCGGCTCAGATGCGTCTCGGCGGCTTCTACACGGCGGTGGCACTCTGGATCGGCACCCGGCCGTGGTCGCGCGCGGCGCTGCTCGCGGCACTCGTGTTCGTCGCGGGCGGGCTTTCGGCCGTCTTTTCGAACGATGTGATCTGTCTGGCGATGACGCCGATCGTGGCGCGCGTCTGCCTCGCCCGCGGCCTCTCCCCGGTGCCCTTCCTCGTTGGGCTCGCCTGCGCGGCCAACGTGGGCTCGGCGGCAACGCTCATCGGCAACCCGCAGAACATGCTGATCGGCAGCGTGCTCGGGCTCGACTTCGGGCGCTATCTCCTGCGTGCCGCGCCCCCGGCGCTCGCGGGGCTCGTGGTGATCTGGCTCTGGCTCGCGTTGGCGACCGGGCGCCGGGATGCCGCGCCGGCACTCGCCGACGCGGCCGCCCTTCGCGCCGGGGAGCCCGCCTTCGACCGCGGCCAGACGGCGAAAGGGCTCCTCGTCGTGAGCGCGGTGCTCGTGGCCTTCCTCGCGACCGACTGGCCGCATGAGGTCGTGGCCCTCGTGGCCGCTGGCGTGCTGCTCCTGTCGCGGCGCATCCATTCGGCCGAAGTCATGGGCACGGTGGACTGGTCCCTGCTCGTCCTCTTCATGGGGCTCTTCGTCGTCAACCGTGCGTTCGAGCACACGGGGCTTGCGGCCGAGGCGGTGGCCTGGCTCGTCCGGCAGGGCATTGCGATCGGCGATCTCGTGCCGCTCACCGTGATCGGTGTGGCGCTCTCCAACGTCGTCTCGAACGTGCCGGCCGTCATGCTGCTCTTGCCCCATCTGCACGGCGAGAGTCATGGGGTGTTGCTCGGCCTCGTGAGCACGTTCGCCGGCAACCTGCTGCTCGTCGGCTCGATTGCCAACCTGATCGTGGCCGATCTGGCACGCCAGCAGGGCATCGACATCGGCTGGCGCGAGCACGCGCGGATCGGCCTGCCGGTTACCCTCCTCACGCTCGCGATCGCGGTGGCATGGATGGCCTACATGTGAGCACCTCGACCCACGAGCGCCGCGGGGCGCTCATGCGCGACGGCACCGAGATCGTCTGGCGCGTGCAGCCAGCGCGCACGCCCATGGGACGCCCACCGATCGTGCTCATCCACGGCCTTGCGAGCAACATGACGCGCTGGAGCGAGTTCGTGCGCGAAACCGCGCTCGGCGTGGATCACGACCTGATCCGCGTCGATCTGCGCGGGCATGGCGAATCGATGACCCGGCGCGTGTTCACGCTTGCGACCTGGGTGAACGACCTGCTCGCCCTGCTCGACACCGAGGGCATCACGCGCGCCCTTCTGATCGGGCACAGCATGGGCGCGACCGTGGCGCTTGCAACGGCCTGTCGGGCACCCGAACGCATCGCCGGCCTCGTGCTGATCGACCCGGTGTTTCGCGAGGCCGTCGTGCCCGAGAAGCGCCATTACGTCAGGAATGCACCCCTCTTTGCCGGGGCCGCGCGCGTGATTCGCCTGCTCAACCGGCTCGGCCTCCGGCGCCGCGCGCTTGCGCCGCTCGACCTGGAAGCACTCGACCGCGAGGCGCGCCTTGCGCTCGCGAACCCCGACCCGGCGGCACTCGAGGCCTTCGTCGTCCGCTACAGTTCGGCCCGCGAGGACCTGCGCCACATTCCGCACGCCAATTACCTGCAGGATATGGTCGAGATGTTCCGCCCCCTGCCGCATTTCGGCATGATCACTGCCCCCGTGCTCGCGCTGCGCTCGACGATCGCAGGGTATCAGGATGAGACGATCGTCGCCCGCCGCCTCGCGGAATTCCGCCGTCTCGAAGTGCAGGGGGTCGACTGCCATCACTGGCCCGTCACCGAGCGGCCGCGCGAGGTGCGCGAGGCCATCGAGCAGTGGTGCGCACGGGCCGTCGAAGCCGAGGTCCGCCCATGAACGCATGGCCCCCGGCGCTCCTGCGCCGCATCGAGGAAATCTCGCAGAACGCCTCCCGACCCGAACGCGGGCTCATGATCGACGGCTGGTCGATCGGCCTGTCCCCCGGGCGCGCCAAGCGTTCGCGCTCGGTCAATGCGTTCTACCCGTCGACACGCCCCTTCGAGGTCAACCACGCTGCGGCATGCGCGGCCTTTCGCGCGGCCGGCCTGCCCCCGGTCTATCGCCTGTCGGATGCGCATCCCGACGCCGACGCATTCGATGCGCGGCTGGCTGCCATGGGCATGCAGCGATTCGATGAGGTGCTCGTTCAAGTGTGCGATCTGGGTGCCACACGGGCCGAGCGCGCGCGCTGCATCCGGGGCGATACCGTCACACGTTCACCGGCACGCGACCTCGCGGCTCAGGCGATCGGCCGCCTGCGCGGTGACGCGACCGAGCAGATCGCGGCGCACGCGGCCCGCTGGGCGATGCTGCCGCTCGACATCCGCACGCTCGAGGCGGTGGATGCGCAGGGGAACGCGCTGGCCACCGCAACGACGATCCGGGAAGAGGACGTGGTTGGCTGCTTCGAAGTCTTCACGCGGCCCG
>CAZSTF010000105.1:0-7667 GCA_964609555.1 uncultured Alcaligenaceae bacterium
GCCGCGGGGCTTCGTCCGCGCGATCGAGGCGGCGATCGCCGTGGGCCGGAGCGCGGTGATCGCCGAGGCCAAGCGCGCGAGCCCGAGCAAGGGCGTCCTGCGCGAGGACTTCCGTCCGGCCGGGATCGCGGCGAGCTATGCCGGCGCGGGCGCGGCCTGCCTCTCGGTGCTCACCGATCGGAGCTACTTCCAGGGCGCGCCGGAATATCTCGAGGCGGCGCGCGCGGCGTGTGCGCTGCCCGCGATCCGCAAGGATTTCATCGTCGATCCCTACCAGGTCTACGAGGCGGCCGCGATGGGCGCGGATGCGATCCTGCTGATCGTCGCAGTGCTCGAAGCGAACCAGATGCGTGCGCTCGAAGCCCTCGCCCGCGCGCTCGGCCTCGATGTGCTCGTCGAAGCGCATGACGCGGCCGAACTCGAGGCCGCGCTCACGCTCGGCACACCGCTCATCGGCATCAACAACCGCAACCTGCACACGTTCGAGGTGTCGCTCGCGACGACGCTCGATCTTCTGCCGCGGATTCCGAAAGACCGCATCGTGGTCACCGAAAGCGGCATTGCGACGCGCGAGGACGTGGCTCGGATGCGCGCCCATGGCGTGCATGCCTTTCTCGTCGGCGAGGCGTTCATGCGCGAGCCCGATCCGGGCGCGGCGCTGGCCCGGCTGTTCGGTTGAGGCTGTCCGGCTGAGGCTGTCCGGCTGAGGCTGGCGAGGCGTCAGCGCGCGGGGCGCTGCCGCGTCTTGCCTGCCATGCCGCCCAACGCTGCGAGCGCGATGGCCAATGCCACCAGCGGCAACGGCCCGTCCACGGGCACGGCATGGGCATCGATGTCGGTCGGGATGAATGTGGCTACACGCAGAATGGCGAGGCTTTCGAGCCCCGTGAGGTCGCCACCATTCACTGAGACCTTGATGATCTGCTCGGGCACGAGCTTATCGGCGGATACGCGGAAGACCTGGCTGCCGGCGCTGCCGTTGTCGGCGACACCATAGAGCACCGACTCATCCGGCAGTCCGTCCAGACCCCCGTCCACCGGCGAAAGCCCGGCCAGCGTGGTCAGCGACGTCACGGCGCCAGTGGCCGTGCTCACGCAGAAGAGTCGGCCGCGATCGGTGTTCGAGCCGAGGGCGTAGAGGCCGCTCGCACAGTTGGGCTGGGGCGCGATGCCAGCCAATCCGCCGATCGCCACGCCGGTGTTGCCAACGAACGTCGCGCCACCCGTGGCAGGATCGACCCGGAAGAGTGCGGCGTTCAGCCCGACGTAGAGCTTGCCGTCGGCCGCGAAGGCCAGCCCGGCGTTGCCGGTGAGCGAGGGTGCAACCCCCGTCAGTGTGCCGACCACCGTGCAGGCGCCGGTTTCGGTGCTGCACTTGAGCAGTTGTGACGACGCGGGATTGACCGCGAACAGCTCGCCGCTGGGCGAAAGTGCCAAGCCTTCGACCTTGCTCGTCCCGGTGGGGCCGATCGCGGTGGCCTCGCCGGTGGCGAAGTCGATGCGGTAGAGTTTGCGCGCGCTGTCGGTGTTGCTCACGGCGAAGCCGACGACCGACGTCTGCGCGAGCGCCGACCCGGAGAGGGCGAGCAACCCCGCTGCGCCCACGACACTCCAAAGCGTGGCGCAAAACATCGAGCGAAGCCAATGCTTCAGACGGACAGACACGACTCGAAAATCTCCGGATCCTGCGGACTCGCCGCGAACATTCGGCCGCGGAGTATGCGCTTGCGCGCTGCAGAGCGCCTGGGCAACAGGCCAAGACGGACCGAAATGTTAGAGGTTCGCATCGGGCATACCACAGCCTTGTCACCCCGTGGCGACAGACTGCGCGACCATCGCACGCACACCACATGCAGCTTCGTGCGTGAACGCCTTTTGCGCTGGGGCGTAGTGGCCCGTTGAGCCTGAAGTCGACTTCGCCCGAAATCGCCCGCAACGCCGCATCGGAAAAGGCGTTCCGGTCCGAAGCCGTGTGGCCTGGGACAGTGGGGCCACGCGTCCGCGGTCTGCTGTTCATGGTCGTCGTGCTGGCTGTGGCGCTGCCGTTCACGTGGCCGTGGCAGCGCCCGCCGCTGGCCCAGTACCTGAGCCAGTGGGCTGCGTTCAGTCTGTGGGCGCTCACGTTACTGGTGATTCCGGTCACCACTGGCACCACGACGTTCCGGTCGCGACGGCCCGGCCGATTGCCCCTCGTGCGTTGGTTCGCGATGCTGGTCATGATCTCGGGTGTCGCGGTCGTGGTGCATCGCCCGCCCGCCACCGTCTGGCTCGCGCCGCTGGCCACCCTCGGGCTCGCGACGGCGCTCGTGTCGGCGGTGTCCGCGCTCGATCGTGCCCACCGTGTGCTGCTGCTGCGCGCGCTCGTGCTGGGCGTGCTCCTTGCGGCCGTCGTCAATGGCATGCTCGTCGCCGTGCAGCTCCTCCGGGCGGGCACCGACGTGCGCGCTGCGGGGTGGCTCGCACAGCCCAACCATCTGGCTACGCTCGTGTTGTGGGCCGGCGTGGCGGTGGTCTATCTGGGCAACGCGTGGCAATGCTCGCGGATCGGGGTCACTGCAGCCCTCGTGCCCTTGGCCGCGGTGCTGCTCGCCACGCAATCCCGTACCGGTCTCGTGGCAGCCTGCTGGCTTCTGGCGGCCGGGCTTTGGCTGTCAGGCCGCACGTCCCGGCATCGAGTCGTGGCCCTTGGGCTGGCAATCACGCTGGCGATCGCGCCCCTCGCAACGGTCGCCGCCCTCGCGGCGCTTGGCGTCGGATGGCCGGAGTCGTTCTCGCAGCGCCTCACGCTCTGGTCGAACGCGGGCGCACTCATCGCCGACGCGCCGTGGCTCGGCCATGGCTTGGGTGGCTTCAACCGCGCCTGGACGCTTCACCCGTTCGACAACCGTGCGCCGGATGTCTTCGACCATGCACACAACCTGCCGCTGCACTGGGCGGTGGAGTTCGGTCTGCCGCTCTCCGCCTTGCTGCTGGGCGGGCTCGCATGGCTCCTCTGGCACCATCGCGCAGCGGTGGAAAGCGCCGAAGGTCGCGCGGCAGCCGCCCTCGTCTTCGTCGTCCTGCTGCACAGCCTGACCGAGCATCCGCTCTGGTTCAGCTATTTCCTTCTGCCGACTGCGGTGCTCGCCGCCCTTGCCGCGGGCTTTTCCGCGGACGGCCGCGCCGGGCCGTCCACCGCTGGACGCGCGGGGTTCGGGCCAGGGTCACAACGGTCGCGATGGGCGCTGGCCCTCGTGGGCTTGACCCTGCTCGTCGGTGCGGGTCTGGCGCTGCGCGACTATCTGGCCGTGGCCCGTCTCAACGAGGCGCCGCTCGCGACCGAGGACGACCGTGCGGCGCGACGCGCCGAAGCCGAGCGCGTGCGGGGGAGCGTCTTCTTCGGGCACCTGGGCGACTACGCGGCGATCATGCTCGCGCCCGGCGAGGCGTCCACGTCCTGGTTCACGCGGCCGCTCCACCACGTGATCGACGAGCGGCTGCTCGCGGCCTATGCGCAGGCGCTTGTCCGCGAGGGGGACCTCACCCAGGCGCGGTTCATCGTCGAACGCGCGCATGAGTTTCCGGCGCATCCGGCATGGCAGACGCTGCCGACGGCGTCCCTGCTCGGGGGCGTGCGTGCGGCGTCACGGCCCACGCCGCGGTGAGGTTCAGCGGCGCAGGAAGAGCAGATCCCGCACTTCGTGGCCGAGCCTGAGGCCGCGCCGTTCGAACTTCGTCTCGGGCCGCCATGCGGGGCGAGCCGCGTAGCCGTCCGTGGTGTTGACGAGCAGCGGCTCGGCCGAGAGCACTTCGAGCATCTGCTCGGCGTAGGGCACCCAATCGGTGGCGAGATGCAGATAACCGCCAGACGCAAGCCGACTCGCCGCGAGGGCGATGAACGGCGGCTGGATCAGTCGGCGCTTGTGGTGGCGCTTCTTGTGCCACGGGTCGGGAAAGTAGATGTGCACGCCAGCCAGCGTGCCCGGCGCGACCATGTGCTCGAGCACCTCGACCGCATCGTGCATGACGATGCGCACATTCGCGAGGGCGCGCTCTTCGAGCAGGTTGCAGAGATTGCCCACGCCCGGCGGATGCACTTCGACCGCGATGAAATCCCGCTCGGGCTGGGCGGCTGCGATTTCGGCGGTCGTCTGACCCATGCCGAAGCCGATTTCGAGCACGCGCGGCGCGTGGCGGCCGAAGGCGGCGTCCCAATCCACGGGGGTCGGCGCGTAAGGCACGCCGTGGCGCGGCAGCCCTTGGGCCAGGCCCCGCTCCTGACGGGTGCTCATGCGCCCGGCGCGGACGACGAAACTTCGGATCGGACGGTGCGTCTGCGCGTCCGTGGTGAACTCGGGGACTCCGGTCACGGCAGCAGAACCGTCCAGCGCGGATCGTTCAGGTCGAGGTTGATGGCGCTCGATCGCTTGCCCTCGGTGATATCGACGATGAGACGGGTGTTCGAGCCCCAGCTCACCTCGGCGTCATCCCAGGGCGTTCGGGGCGTGAAGACCCGCTCCCGCACCGCGCCACGACGCTCGAAACGCCAGACGGCGATACGGTTCTCGCAGCCGTCCTTGCAGAAGTCCGCGGTGGCGAAATAGCGACCGTCCCGATTGAACCTGGGCTCGTTGGGCAGTTCGGTCACGCTGCCGGTGGCGCGATCAAGCACGAGGAACTCGAGCTTCTCGCCGCGGGCGCGGTAGAGCACCACGGCATCTGCGGTCGGCACGTAGCCATAGAAACTCGTGTCAGGGCCCGCCTCACCCGGCTGATCCTCGAAGATATAGGGCGCATCGCCCGGAATCGTGATCGCAAGCAGGCGGCCTTCGCGGCGCGCGATCGCGTTCGCCCCGGGCCGCTTCAGGAGCTCCGCCTCGATCCTCTTTCCGCAATCGACGAGATCGGACGTGTTGTTGCAGACGCGCGTGAATTGCGCCGTCGTGAGCGGCTCGAGACCCACGGGGCGCTCAGCCCCCTGCGCGCGCGCGGCCGTCGTGACAAGCGCCGAGGCGAGCGTGCAGGCGAGCGTGAAGGGGAGAAAAAAATGCAGGGGACGCACCCCTGCATTCTCGCATCGCCCGGTCGGGTGACTCAGCCCAACGCCTTGGCCACCTGTGCCTTGAGCGCTGCGTCGAGCAGGGCGATCGCCTCGTTCAGGTGTGCGCGGTTCTCGACCGAGAGCCCCGGCCGCGCGGCCGCCTTGCGCAGCGTGGCAAGGAGGTCGACGGCGTACTGCCGTTGCAAGCTGCGCGCATCGGCCGGCGTGCGCGGGTTGGCGCTCGCCACGGCCTGCGCGAGCAGCTTCGCGTGCTCACGCTGCAGGTTCCGGCGCATCGGGCTGATCGTGCGGCCCGAATCGAGCTCGCTCCAGATCGCCTTCTGCAGCCCGCCGTAGAGCTCGGTGAGTGTGAAGGCCTCGGCCGGGTTCTTCATGCGCTCCGGCGCCGAAATCACGCGCGCGGCGACGCTATCGCGCATCAGCTGCGCGAGCGCCGCCCGTTGCAGGCCGAGCACACGATTGGCGACTGAATAGTCGACGGGCGGGAAGCCGCCGACCCCGATGTCGTCATCGAAGGCGTCGAAGCGCGCATCGAAGTCGATGGCCAGGCGGCCGATGAACTCCGGCTTGAACTGGAAACTGTCCACTTCGAACAGGTGCCGGGTCAAGAGGGCGAGCGCTCGGCGCTGCTTCTCGGCGGCGACCGGCGTGAACGGCTGGCGCCCCGTGCCCGCGGGATCGCGCAGCACATGCACGCCACCCACGTACTTGGCCGTCAGTTCGGCGACCTGGCCGATCTGGTTGAAGCCGCGCTCGAAGTTGCGACGCAGTCGCTCGTAGGGTGTGCCCGGCGGGAGATCGCGGGCCTGGAGACGTTCCCACAGCTCGCGCACGACGGAAAAACGCTTGTCGTAGAAGCCAAGCGGGTCGGCGCCGAGGTCGAAGCGATTCGCCTCCGGATCGATGCCCTCGACCAGATTGCCGAAGCCGGCGTCCTCGTCGGTCGCGTACTGGAGCGCAGGCTCGGTCGCGCGGGCCAGGGTCTTCTCGAGGGCGGCCTTCTCGGTCTCGGGCGTGGTCTGCTGGTAGCCGTACTCGATCGCCCAGATGTCATACGGGCCCACGGTCAGCATCGAGTACTGACCCTGGCGTTCGTCCTTGAGCGCGATGTTGAGCGCGTTGTAGTCCATGACCGACGAGGAGATGCCGACGTCGGCGCCGAACTTCGGGTCGCGCAGCTGCTCCGGCGTGATGGCCGTGGAGCCCTTGAAGTTGTGCCTCAGGCCCAGCGTGTGGCCGACCTCGTGGATCGTGATGTCCTTGACCGCGTCGAGCACGAAGCGCTCCGCCTCGGCCGAGCCGTATTCGAAGTCGCCACGCGCCACGAGCAGGTCGAGCGCGAAGGCCGTCTCGTTGAGCTTGGCATCGGCGTAGCTGCAGATCTCGCCGGAGTTCGTGACGAGTCCGCTCCAGCGGTTCATGCCGACCGGACGCGGCGGGTCTTCGGTCGCGCGGGTCGTGTAGAGGCGCGTGAGCTCCTCGTTCATCTCGATGTCGGCGTCGAGGATCTCGCCGGTGCGCGGATCGACCTTGGACGGACCGCGCGCGCCAAATGGGATTGAACGGCCGGCAACCCAGCGCACGGAGGCAAAGCGGGTGGCGGACGTGTCGAAATCCGCGTCATCGGGCTGCTGGCGCACGACGATCGCGTCCTTGAAGCCGATCTTCTCGTAGGCCTTGTTCCATTCGAGGATGCCGGCCTTCACGACCTCACGGTATTTCGCCGGGATGTTCCGGTCGAGCCAGAAGACGATCGGCTCCTTGGGTTCGCTGAGGGTGCCGTTCAGCGCCGCGTTCGGGTCCTTCTTCTCGAGCCGCCAGCGATGGATGTGCCGCGCGCGCGGGTCGCGCCGATCGGGATCGGTGTAGTCGGCCACCGGTGTCGAGAAGTAGCCCACGCGCGGGTCCGAGAGTCGAGGCCGCATCGGCACGTCGGGCAGCTTCGAGAAGCCGTAGTAGAAGCCGAAGAAGAGCGAGCGCACGTCCGGCAGTGTGCGCGGCACGCGCGGCGTCGGCGCGCCGGGCGGGGTGGGTGCGCCCGGCGTCGGAATCACGACCTTCGGCAGCTGGTAGTGCGCGCGCACGTAGAAGCCGGTCTCAGCCGCGTCGTTCTTCGCGCGGTCGATCGAGGAGTTGCGCGCATCGAACTGATACGGCTGCCGGAACGTCTGCTCGAGCTGGGCCGCTGCCGAGGGGAAGTCGTTCAGAAGTAACGCATTCGCCTCGATCAGGACGCTCTTTCGCTCGGGGTGCGGGGCAGAGACGATCGTGGCCGTACCGATGAGCGAGTCCGAGAAGGCCCGCTCGAGCATGCGTGCCGCGGGCGTGCCGGCCTGGGCGGTGTGCGCGGTGTTGCGCGCCACCATCTGCACGCCGTTCGTGCCGTGCTTGCGAAAGCTCGCGAGATACTGGCCACGACCCGCGGCGAGGTAGCCGCCCATCTGGTTGCCGAACAGGCCCGCGTCCCCGATGGCATTGGTCACGTTCACCGAGAAGAAGAAGGGTCGATCCCACATCGCCTCGGGGATCTCGATCCACACCTTGTCGTCCTTCTTCCAGGTCGTGAAGAACCCAGGCTCTTCCTTCGCATCCTTGATGACTTCCGCAAAGGGGCGCGGGGGCGGCG
>CAZSTF010000106.1:0-7577 GCA_964609555.1 uncultured Alcaligenaceae bacterium
TCATTGCCGGGATCGTGGCCGCGGTCGTCAGTCTCGCCGGTGGCATGGGCGTGCTCCACCTGCTCCACGAGCAGGCGGTCATGCTGCCGCGGCTGATCGCCACGATCGCCCTCGGGCGCGATGCGCTCGATCCCGAGGCCGTGAGCAACGGGAATGCCCTGGCCGCCGGGGCTGCGGTCCACCTCGTGCTCGGCCTGCTCTTTTCACTCGTGATCTCGATTACCCTGCATCGCTGGGGCTTCTGGGTCGGCCTCATTGGCGGGGCCCTGTTCGGCGTGGCGCTCTACGCGATCAACACCTACACGATGAGCCGTTTCTTCCCGGAGTTCTATGACTTCCGCAGCTGGTTCATGGTCGGCTTTCACGTTGTCTTCGGCGCGCTCTGCGGTGGCATCTACGAGGCGCTCGAGCGCGACCGCAAGAGCATGTTCAGAGGCTGAGGCGCGACGATGGGCAAGATCCAACTCCTCATCGCGCTCGTGATGGCCGCGTTTTCGCTCTTCTCGTACTTCGGCTCGACGTCGGTGAACCCGGTCACCGGCGAGAAACAGCGTGTCGCAGGCATCTCGCCCAAGCAGGAGGTGCAGATGGGCCTGCAGGCGGCGCGCGAGATGGCCGCCCAGATGGGCGGCCTCACCAGCAACACCCAGGCGCGCGAGTTGGTCGCCCGGGTCGGGGCTCGGCTCGCGCAGGCACCGATGGCCCAGAAGTCCGGCTATCCGTTCCGCTTCCACGTGCTCGCCGACGCGCGGACGGTCAATGCCTTCGCGCTGCCGGGCGGGCAGATCTTCATCACGATGGCGCTGCTCACGCGGCTCGAGACCGAAGGGCAGTTGGCCGGCGTGCTCGGGCACGAGATCGGGCATGTGGTGGCGCGCCACAGCGCGGAACGGATTGCAAAGGCCCAGTTCCAGCAGGGACTGACCGGTGCGTTCGCGATCGGCACGGGGTCGATGGACGCCGCGCAGATCTCCAACATGGTCGGGCAGATGCTCATGCTCAAGTACAGCCGAGAGGACGAGTACGAGGCCGACGATCTGGGTGTGCGCGTGATGACCGAGGCGAACTACGACCCGCGCGCGATGGTCGGCGTCATGCGCATCCTCGAA
Source organism: uncultured Alcaligenaceae bacterium (assembly GCA_964609555.1). Classification (GTDB taxonomy): domain Bacteria; phylum Pseudomonadota; class Gammaproteobacteria; order Burkholderiales; family Casimicrobiaceae; genus Casimicrobium. Next base: position 1,110 of record CAZSTF010000106.1, read on the forward strand.
CGCGCCTCGGGCGGCGGCGGGCGCATTCCCGAATGGGCGAGCACCCATCCGGATGTCGGCAACCGCATCATCCGTCTCGAGAAGACCTTGCGCGAGCGCTATCCGCAGGGTATCCCGCGGGGCGTGACACCTTGACCACACGGCCCGCCGTCATCCTCGACGGCTCGCTTGCTCCGCTCAACACGTTCGGTCTCGGCTCTGTTGCGGCAGAGCGCTGGCTGATCGGATCGCGCGACGACCTCAGGGCGTGGCGTGCCGCGTCGACCGGTCGCCGACCGATCGTCCTCGGAGGCGGCAGCAACGTCCTCTTCATCGCCGAGCGCATCGAGCGGCCCATCCTGCACATCCAGAAGCGGGGCCGCGCCGTGGTCGATGCGGACGGGCAGGGCGCCCTCGTCGAGGCGGCGGCCGGCGAACCCTGGCATGACTTCGTGCTCTGGAGCCTCGATCAGGGGCTCTCGGGGCTCGAGAACCTCTCGCTCATCCCGGGCACCGTCGGAGCGGCGCCGGTGCAGAACATCGGCGCCTACGGCGTGGAGCTCATGCGCACATGCGAGTCGGTCGAGGTCTTCGATCTCGAGGACGGCACGCTCCGCTGGCTCTCCCGCGCCGAATGCGCCTTTGGCTACCGCGACAGCGTGTTCAAGCACCTGCCGCCCGACCGGCACGTGATCACGCGCGTGCGTTTTCGCCTCTCGCGGCGGTTCGAGCCCGTGCTTGGTTACGGTGAATTGCGTGCCGAACTCGCGCGGACGGGCATCGAGGAGCCGACCGCGCGCGACGTGTCGAACGCGGTCTGCGCGATCCGTCGCCGCAAGCTGCCCGATCCGTCGACGATCGGTAACGCCGGCAGCTTCTTCAAGAACCCGATCGTGGAGCCCGCCGTTGCCGATCGCCTAGGTGATGCGCATCCCGACTGCCCGCGCTACCCGGCTCCGGACGGGCGCGTGAAGCTCGCCGCGGGTTGGCTCATCGAGCGTGCCGGCTGGAAGGGCCATCGGCGCGGCGCGGCCGGTGTGCACGAAGCGCACGCGCTCGTGCTCGTGAACCACGGTGGCGCGAGCGGAGCCGAGATCTGGCAGCTGGCTCAGGACATCCGCGACGATGTGGCTGCGAAGTTCGGCATCCGGCTTGAACAGGAGCCGCGGGTGATCGCCGACTGATTGACGCGCCGGTCTGGTGCCGTGGCCTCAAGGCATCAAGGGAAACTGGTGCCGCAGTTGGCGTTCAGGTACGAGCGGATGGCGCTCCACGTGCTGCGTGTGGGCATGCTGCCCAGCGCGCCGCAGGTCACGGCCGTGCCGGTCAGCCCCGCGAGCGCGCGGATCAGCAGGAGACCGTCGGTTGCGGCGTCCGGCGCGCCCGTGCTGCCATCCACATTGGGCAGGCAGGTCCCGACTGAACCGCAGTAGGCCGTGAGATCGGCCACGATCGTGGCGTGTGTCTTTCGGATGCCCAGCGGAGACACGGCGCCTTCGGTCACCGCTGCGCCCGTCAGGCCGAGCATCATGCGCAGCATCAACAATCCGTCGGTGGTCATGCGGAAGGTGCCGTCGCCATCCAGATCGAGCAGGCAGGACTGTGTGGCCGCGTCCAGGCCGCGCGAGATCCGTGCCACGAACCCGTCATTGAAGGCACCGATCGTGCTTTGCGCCCCGCCTGCGACCTTGGGGAAGTTGCTCGAATTGGTCACGCCGCCCGCGAACACTTCGCCCGTGGGATGCACGGCCAGTGCGAGACCCTGCTCGTCCGCACTGCCGCCGAGATACGTGACCTGGAAAAAGTTGCCCAGACCGGTGGTGAGCCGACCGACGAACGCCTTGGACGCACCGGTGTAGAAGGGGCGCGCTGCGCCGGGGAGTCCAGGCAGATCGGAGGAGGTGGTCGTCCCCGAAACGAAGACATCGGTGGTTCCCGGCCCGATCGCGATCGAGAGCGCACGATCGTCGTTCTCGCCGCCGAGAAACGTGGCCCGGTCGAGTGTCGTGAGGTCGAGGCTGTGGCGCGCGACGAACGCGTCCGTGCTGCCAGCGAGGGCTGTTTGCGCAGCACCGGTGGTGCCGGGCAGGGAGGCTGAGGTGGTCTCTCCTGCCGTGAACACGCGCCCGAGGGTCGGGTGGATGGCCAAGGCGTAGATCGTGTCTTGGCCTCCGCCACCAAAGTAGGTGCACTGCTGCAGCGTGCTCAGCGACTGATTGACCCGACATATGAATCCATCGCCAGGGGGCGAATCCGTGGCCTGCGCGCCCCCGGACGTGCCGGGAAAGGGGACCGCTGCCGTGAGGCCGGACGTGGTCGCGCCGGCGACGTAGACGTCGTAGTTGGTGGGGTGGGTGCCGATCGCGTTGCCCTGGTCGCTGTTGGAACCACCAAGGTAACTGGTCCGGAACAGGGTCGTGAGATCCGAGTTAAGTCGCACGATGAAAGCGTCGTAGTCGTTCGTGTCCAGAGGCTTGCCAGCCGTGGGCTGAAAGCTTCCCGCCGTGTTGGGCAGATCCTTCGATCGCGTCTGGCCCACGGCATAGACATGGCCTAGGAAGCTGTGGAAGGCAATGCCATACACGCCGTCGAAGGATGACCCACCCACATAGGTCGCCTGCTGGAGTACGGTCAGGTCGTCCGAAAACCGTGCGATGAATCCATCAGCGCTTCCGCCTGGTGGGGACGCTTGGGCACCGCCTGTGGTACCCGGGAGGGTGCCCGTGGTGCGTCCGGCGATGTAGACGGAGCTGTAGAACGGGTGTGCGCCCACGGCGGTCACCGTATCGTCGCCCGTGCCGCCGAAAAGCGTGGATTGCTTGCGCTGTGTGAGGCTGGCGCTGAAGCGTGTGACGAATCCGTCGAGGCTGCCGCCTGCGGTCGACTGCGCGCCGCCCGTGATACCGGGGAACGAGGTGCCTGAGACCGTCACGCCCGCCACGTAGACATCTCCATTCAGGGGCGAGATGGCAATGGCTGTCACATTGTCTCCACCGCCGCCGCCCACGAAGGTGGACTGGAGGAGGGGGTCGATCACGACCGGCTGCGTGCGGTCGTAGGTGCCAAGCCGAAACCCATAGCGTCGACCGGTACGGTCGAGCGTGTAGGCGACCTGGACGGGATGGCGGATGCCGCGGATGTCCTGGAAGGCTACCGGGGCGGTAAAGACGATGTCTCCAAGCGCGGTGTGGGCGATGAGCCGGCCGTCCTCTGCAATCGCGAGTCGGTCGCTGCCGTCGACTTCGATCATGATGCGATCGGGATGGGCGCCGGGAGCGACTGTGAACAGTTTTTCGATGTTGTTCGCGCTGGCTGCAAGGCTGACCGCGATCCCCGGGAAGACCTCGCCGAGTTCCAGCCGCTTGAAGGTACCCACTGCGGTTGCGTGACGCGTGGTGTCGCCGACGAAGAAATTCACCCGTTCGGCCGTTGGCGCTGCGCCGCGGATGGGGGGCGTGCGCGCGGCACCCACGAAGCGCTCGACCAGCGTCCATCCTGTGTGGACGGCGTCGGGCGGGCCTGCGAGGCCGTCGTTGCGAAGGCGAGAGGCGGGGCCTTCGGGTGCCACGGCCAGCGCGTGCACGAGCTCACCACCGGTCGTCACCCAGGTCGCACCCGCGAAATGCCGTGCGCGAAACGCCACCCGCTCGTCCCACTGACCGGCGTTGGCAACCCAAGGCTGATCGAGCGTCGCCAGCGCCCGGCGCACGTCGTCGACCGTCGGGGCTGCCGCGCTCGCAGGCGTGAGTCGGGTGGCTTCTGCAGGTGCCGTTGAGAGGCTCGCAAGCGCGAGGGCTGCTGCGCCCAGGACCTGGATGGCCTTGACGATCCCTCCCGGCGGGTCGATATAGCGGAGGTTCCGCTGACATTTGGGTGTGCCGTGGACGGCGCAGCTCTTCATTCTGGTGTCTCCCTCATCGCATGCGCTGATGCCGGGCGTTCGGTTCCGAGCCCACGTTTGCGCACAACCAGGAACCGTAGGCGCTGGCCACTTACAGCGGGATTACCTGTCACCGACCGGGCCCCCAGGGCGGTGACAATGCGCGACGGTGCGTCGCCGCGGTAGTTCAGCCGCGATGCCTTCCACGGGCGCGACGCAGGGGATCTCAGAGCCAAGCCATGAACGCATTCACCGCGGACACAACCGATGGCGTGCGGTGCGGCACGACGCGCGTGCTTTCCGCCGCCATGACGGTGGAGCGCGGGGCGGTCATGGCGCGACTGGACACGCTCTGGCGTGATGCCAGTGCCGACGCGGCGACGCGCGCCGAGGCTGCTTCCGTGGCGCTGGCGTGGCTGATTGCGGATTGGGGCACGTTCCGCGGCTGGCGTACGTGGTGCACGCGGCGGGAGCAGTGCGCTGGACTTGCGGCGGCCCCGCAGGGGACGGGTCGGGATGCGGACGCCGTGCTGATGGCGGTCGGCGGTCTCGCCGCCGCGCTGCTGCGCGGTGGCGAAGCCGACGAGCAACGTCGATTCGGCTCTGCGCTGGAGGAGCGGCTCGAGTCGGTGAACGATGCCCCGAGACTTCTCTTGGCCATGGCCACGCTGCTGCCTTGGTATCAGATGTCCCGCAACCCGGTCGCTGCACATGCCTTGCATCGCCGCGTGACGGATACCCTCAGCGGGCAGGCGGTGACGGGTCCCGCGGAGCGCTACCTGCGCGATGCGGGGGCTGCGGCCTGGGTGCTGCACCTGCACTTCTCGGGCGAAAGCGAGACGGCCGGAAGTGAACTGAGTGCGCTCGAGCAGGATGGCGCGGGCCGACCGCACGACACGGTCTTCCGGCTGGCGCGCATCGGGGCCGAACTCGCCCTCGCGCGAGGTGACTTCACGCAAGCCGAGGCCTGCATGGCGCGCATGCTTGCCGCCGTCGCGGCAGATCGTCCGCTTGAGCAGGTGATCACCAATCACGTGGCGAGCGCGCTCGCCTGCGCGCACGGAGACGGCGAGCGTGCAGCGCGCCACGTGGAGCACAACGAACGCCTGCTTGAGGTGGCCGAGTGCCCACCGGCCATTGCCGGCGTCTACCGCCTGAGCGCTGCGCGAGCCCATCTGCTGAGCGGTGATCATGACGCCGCCGCGCGGGCCTTTGCCCAGTGCGCGGATCATGCGCACGCGGTCCATGCACGGACCTACGGCGGTTACGCTGCGCTCTGCCGGGCCCTCGCCGGGCGGGCGCACGGCGGCATCGATGCACCGGCCTGGCGTGACGATCTCCATGCCGGGCTCGAAGCGCTGCGTGATAACCGGCTGCCCGGGTTCTGGAGCACGATTCCCAAGGCGCGGGGCGCGATCTGTGCGATGGCGCTCTCTCACGACGTGGCGACCGAGTTCGTGCTCGAGGCGCTGCGTTTCAGTCCGGTGCCGCCGCCCCTCTGGGCGGATGAGCACTGGCCCTGGGCCTTGAGCTTTCGGCTTTTCGGCGGCTTTCGCCTGCTGGCTGGCGCAGCCGATCTTGCGAATGGAATCGATGCCAGTCGACGGCCCGTGCAACTGCTCCAGATCATTGCTGCGCATGGCCGTGACGGCGTGCCGATCGGTCGCGTGCTGGATGCGCTCTGGCCGGAGCAGGACGGGGCACAGGCGGAGAACGCGCTCGGCGTTACCCTGCTTCGCCTGCGGCGGATGTGCGGCGATGCGTCCCTGATCGAGCGCTCGGCCGGATGGCTGAAACTCGATGAACATCGGGTGTGGACCGACGTGCGTGCCTTCGAGGCCACGCTGGACGAATCATCGCGGGCGGCACCTGGCTCGCCCCGGCGCGCGGCCATCCGGCGCGCACTTGCACTCCATGGTGGCGAGCTGATGCTGGGCTGCGATGAGTCCTGGGCCTTGGAGCGTGCACGCCATTACCGCGGCATGTTGATGACCGCGACGCGGCAATGGCTCATCGAGGCGATTGCCGATGGAGACAGTGAACTCGTGACTTCGATCGTCGCGGGGGCGCAGCGATCGGGGCTCCCGATTGCCTCGATCGTCGCTGCGCTGCCTGAGGGGCGCCTCGGGGGCGATGTCCTCGCGGAGCTTCGTCAGCACGTCGCTTTGCTGGCCGATCCGGCCTGACCGGCTGTCTCACCACACACCCAGCGCTTTGAGCTGCGCCTCGGCCTGCGGCGCCCAACCGCGGTTGGCGGCAGGGCTTGCGGGCGAGGGATGAAGGATCGTGCCGATGCGAAGGGCGGGGAACCGAGCAGAGAGCGCCTTTCGCGCCTGTGTCTCGGCGAACTTGCCAATACCGATGACCCAGGCGGGCGCGAGTGCCTCGATCGCGGCGACGAGATGCGCGTCGCAGGCCGCATGAAGCGGTGCCGTCTCGGCAGCGGGCAACTTGTCGGGCGTCACGTTGCGCGCATGGTCGAAGAAGGCGAGCGGGCAGTAATTGAGCACGAAGTGATCGCGGAAAAAGGCTTCGGCCGTGCCGAAGCGCTCGTGGAAGAGCGCCCAGAGCCGGGCACCTGAGACTTCCGAGCGCGCGCAGTCGAAGCC
>CAZSTF010000107.1:0-7356 GCA_964609555.1 uncultured Alcaligenaceae bacterium
TCGCGGCCGCCGCCGGTGTCCTTCTCGCCGCCGAACGCGCCGCCGATCTCGGCGCCCGAGGTGCCCAGGTTCACGTTCGCGATACCGCAGTCCGAGCCCGATGGGCCGACAAAAGCCTCGGCTTCGCGCAGGTCGTTCGTGAACACGGCGGAGGAGAGCCCCTGCGGCACGGCGTTCTGCAGCGCGATGGCCTCCGCGAAGTCGCGGTAGGTGAGCACGTAGAGGATCGGCGCAAACGTCTCTTCGCACACGATCGGCGTCTGACCGGGCATTTCAACAAGTGCAGGGCGGCGGTAGGTGCCGCCGTCGCAACCGGCGATGGTGATGGCCTCGCCACCGATGAGCACCCGGCCGCCTTGCTCGCACGCGGCAGCAAGGGCCGCATCCATCGTGACGCCAGCCCGGGCATCAATGAGCGGGCCCACGAGCACGCCCGGGGCGAGCGGGTGGCCGATGGGCAGGCTCGCATAGGCGCGCGCGAGGCGCTCGACGAGCGCGGCCTGGACCGATTCATGCACGATCAGGCGCCGCGTGGTCGTGCAGCGCTGCCCGGCGGTGCCCGCGGCACCGAAGACGATGGCGCGGAGCGCGAGATCGAGGTTCGCGCTCGGCGCGACGATCACGGCGTTGTTGCCGCCCAGCTCGAGCAGGAGCCGACCGAAGCGGGCAGCGACCAACGGAGCCACGGCGCGACCCATGCGCGTGCTGCCGGTCGCGGAGACGAGCGCGACGCGGCGGTCTTCGGCCAGACGCTGGCCGATGGCGGCACCCCCCACGAGCACCTGCGAAAGCCCTGCCGTTTCGGAGGGCGCGCCGAAGCGCGCCGTCGCACGCTCGAAAAGCCCCTGCACGGCGAGCGCCGTGAGCGGCGTCTTCTCGGAGGGCTTCCAGAGCACCGGGTCGCCGCAGACGAGCGCGAGCGCCGCGTTCCACGCCCAGACGGCCACGGGGAAGTTGAAGGCCGTGATGACCGCGACCGGCCCGAGCGGGTGCCACTGCTCCATCATCCGGTGATCGGGGCGCTCCGAGGCGATCGTGAGCCCGTGGAGCTGGCGCGAGAGCCCGACCGCGAAGTCGCAGATGTCGATCATCTCCTGCACTTCGCCCAGGCCCTCGCTTTCGATCTTGCCGGCTTCGAGCGAGACGAGCCGCCCAAGCGCGGCCTTGTGGCGGCGCAGCTCTTCACCGAGGAGCCGCACGAGCTCGCCGCGGCGCGGTGCAGGCACGTCACGCCAGCGCAGGAAGGCCGCGTGAGCATGCGCCATCGCAGCGTCCACCGCTTCGGCGTCGGCCGTCTGCGTGTGCGCAAGCAGCGCGCCGTCGATCGGCGAATGCACCGCGAGTCCGGTTGCGGGCAGCGCGGCGGGGTCGAACCCGAGCTCGGCCCAGGTGTCGGTGAAGAGGGTGTACGTCGGCTTCATGGCGTTGATTTTCCCGTCAACCAATCGATTCGACCTGGCGTAATGCCTGATAGGCACGGCCGAAGCGATTCGCAAGGAAATCGGGGAGAGCAATCTGCTCCTGGCGGATGAAGCCGCGGCGCGGCAGCCTGCCTTCGCGGAAGAGATCGACCGCGGCGCAGATGCCCGCTGCGGTGGTGATCTGGATGGCCGACTGCGGGCTGTCTCCGCGCTCGGCGAAGATCTTGCGCGCAAAGACCTCCTCGACGAAGCTGCCCCCGCGCAGGCCGCTCACGGTGACGAAGACGAGCACCACGTCCTGCATCGTCGATGGCACGCTCCGGCGCAGGATCGCCTTCAGGGTTTCCTGATCGTCCTTGAGCCGCAGTTCCTCGAGCAGCACGCGCATGAGCGCGTTGTGGCCGGGATAGCGCACGCTCTTGTAGTCGAGCGTGCGGGCGCGGCCGGCGAGCGTTTCGCAGAGCGTGCCCAGGCCACCCGAGGTGTTGAACGCCTCGTACTCCGTGCCATCGAGCGAGAAGTGCTCGAGCCCCTCGAGCGGCAGCACCTCGATCGTCTGGCCATCGCGGATCGCCTCGCACGGATGGCAGTATTCGTTGATGAGCCCATCGACGCTCCAGGTCAGGTTGTACTTGAGCGAGTTGGTCGGAAACGCAGGCAGCGCGCCCACGCGCATCTTCACGTCACAGAGCGTCTCGAAGCTCTGCGCGAGGTGGTGGGCGACGATCCCGATGAAGCCGGGCGCGAGCCCGCACTGCGGCATGAAGGCGGTGTCGGCCTCCATCGCGAGCGCCTTGATCGCGCGGGTGGCGGCCACGTCCTCGGTGAGGTCGAAATAGTGGCAACGGGCTTCGCGCGCAGCCTCGGCGACGGTGGTTGCGAGGTAGTACGGCAGCGCATTGATCACCGCATCATGCCCGGCGAGCGCAGAGACAATGCGCGCGCGATCATCCCCGTCGAGCAGGCGGGTTGCGATGTGCGCCGAGCGGACGGTGGGCGCTTCGGACAGGGTGGCCAACGCTTCGGCGCTCCGGTCGAACACGGTCAGGCGGTAGTCGCCGGTCGCGGAGAGATAGCGGGCGATGGTCTGGCCGATGTGGCCGGCACCGAGAAGGGCGATCTTCATGACGAATCGGTGGTGTTGAGGGTGGTCGCTTGCGCGCGCGACCACCGGTTGTCGATGCCCGGCAGTCTAGAAACGGGTGTTGACACTTTCAACGATGAATTCGTCGAAAATGGCTGTATTGACGTCGAAATGACTTTCCGCGCTGACATTTGATCGTCACCGAGACTCGGGAATGCCTCATACGCCCCTGGACGCCCTGGATCGTGGCCTGATTGCTGCATTGCAGACCCATGCGCGCGAAAGCACGGCCGAGCTGGCGCGTCGGCTCGGGGTGGCGCGTACGACGGTCGTTGCCCGGCTCGCCCGACTCGAGCGCGAGGGCGTGATCGTGGGCTACACGGTGCGGCTCGGCCGTGACACGGCGGAGACGGCGATCGACGCCTACGTGGGCATCACCGTGGCGCCCAAGGCCGGGCGCGCGGTCGAACGCGCGCTCTCACGCATGCCGGAACTGCGGCAGTTGGCCACCGTCAGCGGCGAATTCGACTACCTCGCGCTCGTCCGCGCCGAGACGACTGAGCGGCTCGACGCGCTGCTCGACGAGATCGGCGCGATCGACGGGGTCACGCGAACCCACACCTCGATCGTGCTCGGGCGGCGGATCGACCGGACGTGAGCGCGGCGAAGATGCGTCGGACGTCCGTCCTCAGGGGCAGCTGACGCCCGAGGCCGCCTCCTGCGCCGGGATCGGCAGCGACCACTCGATCGTGAAGCTGTAGCGGTCGGTGTCCCGGATCTGCCCCTCGAGCGCTCCGGCGAGCGCTCCGCCGCGGGCCAAGCTGCCGGTCAGCCGCTTGACCTGGACCCGGCCCTCGGCATCGGGCAGCGCGCGCTCGCGGCCGAGAAGGGGTTCGTTCTGCACGGAGATCGAGGTCTGGAACCGCTTGGCGGCCTGCGCATCGGCGGTGTCGGCGCCGGCACAGAAGGACAGCAGGAGACCGGTGCGCGGCATTCCGTTCTTCTGTGTGAGCCGCGAGTAGGCGGATAGCGCGAAGCTCGCGGCTTCGTCGGCTGCGATGGGATCGGCCGAGGCGAGCAAGGTCACGCTGGCGCTGCTCCCGGGCATCACGGCGAGCGCGCAATGTGAAAGCGCGTGCGTCTTGCCGTTGACGGTCAGCTGGCCTTTGCAGGTGGCGTTGGCGACAGCGGACAGGGACAGCGCCGCGGACACGGCGGCGAGGAGGGAAGCGAAACGGCGCATTCAAAGCTCCCGGGTCGAGGCATCTGTCGGCACAGACGCACGATCGGGGCCGAATGCGCCACGCGCTAGGCTGGAGTTGCCAGCCCGCGCGCCCGGTCACTCTGGATCGATCTTTGCTGCCTTGGTGAGCTGCGCCCAACGCTTGATCTCGCTGTCGATGAGTTTGGCGAGCCCCGCGGCGTCGGTGGAGTCAATGTCGAGACCGGCGTTGTTCATCTTGGTCTTGATGTCGGGTTGGGCGAGCACCTTGCGCAGTGCGCCTTCGAGCTTCGCGGTCACGTCCTTGGGCAGGTTGGCTGGGCCGACCAGGCCGAACCACGGCACCAGCTCGTAGCCCGGAACCAACTCACCGATCGCCGGCAGGTCGGGCAACTGCGGCGCGCGCCGCACGCTCGTGACGCCGAACGCCTTGACCTTGCCCCCCTTGATCTGTGCCTGCGCGTTGCCGAGGTCGGCGAAGACGACTTCGATCGATCCGCCGAGCATGTCGGTGATCGCGGGCGGGATGCCCTTGTAGGGCACCATCTGCATGTCGCCGCCGATCATCGAGGCAAAGAGCGAGCCGGACACCCACGAGCCGGACGAACCCTGCCCGAAGCGCACCTTGCCCGGGTTCGCCTTGACGTAGGCGATGAATTCGCGCAGGTTGTTCGCTGGAATCTTGTCGTTGGTGATCAGCACGAACGGCGTGGTTGCGATCTTGCCGATCGGCGTGAAGTCCTTCACTGGGTCGTACGGCACGCGCTTCAAGAGGCTCGTCACCGCGGCCTGCGTGGTCGAGGTGGTGACGAGCAACGTGTAGCCATCCGGTGCGGCGTTCTTGACTTCACCGGCACCGATCGTGCCTTGGGCCCCGGCCTTGTTCTCCACCACGATGTTCTGGCCCAACTCCTTGGCCATGCCTTCGGCGAGCACGCGGCCGACGACGTCGGTGGCGCTGCCCGCCGGGAAGGGCACGATGAACTTGATGGGCTTGTTGGGGTAGGGCTGGGCGAGCGAGGCGCTGCCGACAAACGCAGCGCCCAGCACGACGGCGAGCGAGGTGGCGCCGATCAGGGCACGACGGGTGATGGACATGGGATGCGATCCTCCTTTTGCACAACTAGCACAGTGTACGGAACACGCCGCGCTCACGCTGGGGTCTCGATCCGCGCGGCGGTCACCTTGAAGCCGGGGATCTTCCCCACCGGGTCGAGCGCGCTGCCGGTGAGCCGGTTGGCCGCCGCCTCCCAGTAGGCGAACGGCAGGAAGAGCTGCCCGCGCCGGACGCCGGGACTCACGTGAAGGCGGGCCGTCACCGCGCCGTGCCGGGTGGCGACCGTGACGGGCGCGTCTTCGGTGAGGCCGAGCGCGTCGGCATCGAGTGGGTGCAACGCGATCTCCGCTTCGGGGGCGAGCTGGTCGAGCACGTGGGCGCGGCGCGTCATCGCGCCAGTGTGCCAGTGCTCGAGCAGGCGCCCGGTCGTGAGCACGAAGGGATAGTCGGGGTCAGGCTGCTCCGGCCCGGGGTGGAAGCGAAGCGGCTGCACATGGCCCCGGCCGTCGGCCGTGGCAAAGCCGGTGGCGAAGATCACGCGCTCGCCGGGCGCGTGCTCATCGGTGCAGGGCGTCTGCACGGCCCCCTCTCGCACAAGACGCGACCAGGGGACGCCTGCGAGCGTGGGCATCGTCTGCCGCATCTCTTCATAGACCCGTGCAACGGGCGCTTGGGCAGCGACGTGGCCCCCGCCGTCCTCGGCATGCCAATACCGCCAGTCGAGCCCGAGGCGGCGGCCGATCTGTTCGATGAGCCAGAGGTCCTGCCGCGCGTCCCCGGGCGGCGGGAAGGCCGGGCGGCCAAGCTGGATCAACCGGTCGGTGTTCGTGGTTGTGCCCCATTTCTCGTAGTGCGCCGAGGCAGGCATGAGCACATCGGCCAGCACGGCCGTCTCGGTCGGGAAGAGGTCCTGCACGACCAGATGCGCGAGCGTTGCGAGTGCTGCGCGCGTGTGGCCGAGGTCGGGGTCGGACATCGCCGGGTTTTCGCCCATCACGTAGAGCGCTTCGATCGAGCCCGCGGCAATCGCCTGCGTGATTTCGACCACCGTGAGCCCGGGCTCGGGCCCGAGGCTGCCCGCGCTCAAGTGCCACGCGGCTTCGAAGGCGGCGCGTGCAGTGGCCCGATCAACCCGCGCATAGCCCGGGAGCATCATCGGGATCAGGCCGGCGTCGCTCGCCCCTTGCACGTTGTTCTGCCCCCGCAGGGGATGGAGGCCCGTGCCCGGTCGGCCGATCTGGCCCGTGACGAGGGCAAGGGCGATCAGGGCGCGCGCGTTGTCGGTCCCATGCACGTGCTGCGAGATGCCCATGCCCCAAAGGATCATCGCGCGCTCTGCGGTCGCGTAACGGCGGGCTACGGCGCGAATCGTCGCGGGTGCGATGCCGCAGATCGGGCCCATGCGCTCGGGGGTCGCCTCGGCCACCGTCTCGGCGAGCCGGTCGAAGCCGACCACGCGCGCCTCGACGAAAGCGCGATCGACGAGCCCTTCGGCGAGGATCACATGGAGCATCGCGCTGAGCAGGGCCACGTCGGTATCGGGCCGGAAGGCGAGGTGCCAGCGGGCATGGCGCGCTAGCGGCGTCTCGCGCGGGTCCGCGAGGATGAGCGTTGCGCCGCGGCGGACGGCGTTCTTGATCCAGCTCGCCGCGACCGGATGATTGGCGCTCGGGTTGGCACCGATGAGAAAGATCACTTCGGCCTGGGCGACATCGGCCACCGGGTTGCTCACCGCACCCGAGCCGATGCCTTCGAGCAGCGCCGCCACCGACGAGGCGTGGCAGAGCCGCGTGCAGTGATCGACGTTGTGCGTGCCAAAGCCCGTGCGGATCAACTTCTGGAAGAGGTAGGCCTCCTCGTTCGAGCCCTTGGCCGAACCGAAGCCCGCAAGCGGCGGCAGCCGACCCGCGGCGCGGGCAGCATCGCGCCGGCTGCGAAAGCCTGCGGCCGCGTGTTCGAGCGCCTCGTCCCAGGTCGCGGGACGAAAGCGGTCTTCGAGCGTGATCTCGCCGCGCTGGAAGCGCTCGATGTCGGCCACGTCCTTCGGCGCGTCCGAGCGCCGGATCCAGGGGTGGGTCAGGCGGCTTGCGTGATGGACGTAATCGAAACCGTAGCGCCCCTTCACGCAGAGCCGCCCATGATTGGCCGGCCCGTCGCGGCCGGTCACGTAGGCGATGCGCTCGTCCTGCCCCACGTGCAGCGTGAGCTGGCAGCCCACGCCGCAGTAGGGGCAGACCGTGTCCACCGCGCGCGCGATCGGTTGCCGGAGCGCATCCCGCGCCGGGGCGAGCGCACCGGTCGGGCAGGCCTCGACGCATTCGCCGCAGGCGACACAGCTCGACTCGCCGAGCAACCGGTCGTCGTCGAACACGATCCGGGTCGCGGCACCGTGGCCCGCGACCGCGATCACGTCGTTGCCCTGGATGTCACGGCACGCGCGCACGCAGCGCGTGCAGGCGATGCAGGCCGAGAGATTCACCGTGATCGCCGGATGGCTCGTGTCGGCGCGCGTTGCCTCGGTGGCTGCGGGGGGCGGCAGCGCCACCCCCTCGCGGATCAGCCCGAGGCCGAG